>JAPLDB010000038.1:0-1929 GCA_026391975.1 Bacteroidota bacterium
CACCACTGGCAAGTTCAATTCCTTTATGGATTGCCGCTCCTTTTCCCTGGTTGAATTCCTGATTAAAAAGTCTGATATTTTCACCTGAATGTGTTGCAATGTACTTTTCAATCACTTCCTGCGTATTGTCTTTGCTGCAATCATTTACAATGACAATCTCCTTTTTTAGATCATTTATAAGATTTACGGCAAGTACCTTGTCAAGTATAAAATGAATGGTAGGGGCTTCATTGTAAGCCGGAATAATTATGGAAAGAGTCTTTTGCATGCCTGAACCTGGGAATTTGACAAATGTAAAATCTTATGTGAACTTGAAAAAATAAAGTCATTGAGGAAAGTAATTCACGCTTTTTCCGACTTTATGCTTCAAAACAGCTAATTTAAAATCATCCACATACACCTTCGACTGATCTAGATTCCAGACATAAGCCGAAACCACATCTCCTTCACGGATATCTGACGGAACCAATGTGACATTCCATCTGAACGAAGTCCAGTTGCCGGGATCATTTAACCTGTACTGCAGACTTTCCGTGCTCTGGTAAACAAGCGAGTCACGCCGCATAACTTTCAGCACTATTATTGTATTTGGATTATACGCTTCCGAATTGACCATGACCTGCATCTGCACCTCCTCCACTTCTTCTTCGCCCAAATTTGCTGCAGGAAAATACAGCGGGTCAATGGAACTGAAATTCGGGTTCAACTCCTGATTGAATTTTCCACTTGCGAAAAACGCCGGCGACACCCTTTTGCTTATTGAAGTATCTTCAAAATTAATTTCTGAATTAAATATCTCTTCCTGTCCCGTTTCACTTCTTAATCCCTTGTAAACTGTCAGCAGTCTTCCTGAAGAATTATCAATCTTGTTAAATATTTTTGCATTTACCTTATCTGGATTTATCATTCTGCCACGAAACTCCGCAAGCCAGTAATCGCATTCATGCAACTCACCATGAATGGAAAAACGATTGCGTTGTTCAGGTGGTAGTATTTCAAGATTAAAAATTCCCGGGTCATTCTCTACACGAACTTGAATATTTGAAGAAGAATCCTTTTCAAGAATATTTTCCAGTCCACTTCTGTATGATACTCCCCAGAAATCACCATCAAAATTTTGTGTGATCGGGGAAAAAGCCAATCGTGCCGGTAAATTGAAATACACATACTGAAGTGGATGATCAGCCACAATAGTAAAAACAACCATCAGAAACTGTAAACTCAATACAGCGTTAATCAATCTCATGCGAAAAGTTGTATTGAACTTCCTACACATAAATTCCAAACCATACCCGGCCACAATAACAAAAGGCGCATACACAAAATACAAATGTCTCCATCCGTCATAAACAACTGAATGGAGCAAAATCACAGCTGCAATGGGAATGAATACGAGCATTGTCACAACAAAAATGAACTGATCGGCAGCATCATTGTCTTGTCGCAAACGGAGAAGCTTCAGGATGCAAAAAACAATTCCGCCAATAAACAGAACTGAATACAAAACCGGTATGCTGATCAACATCCAAAAAGGAATATAATACCAGGGAATGTTTTTGGCTGCTATTGCATTCCCCATGAATATGACATTCCCGGTCCATGGATAATTGCTCATCTGTGCAAATGCTTCCTGTAAATGATGAACCGGATTCAACCACAACACAGGCCAGAACAGCACAATAAATAAAATCTGCATGAAGACGTATGCTAAAAATACCAAACCCTGTCTCGCAGAAAAGTTACTCCTATTCTTAGCAACAATGAAATCCGTCACCCATACCAGCGTTGTAACAAAAGGCACGACCAACCCCGTGATCCTGATGTCGATCATAAAACCGGTTACCAGTGCATGAAGGAATCCGTACCACAATGTTTTTCGGGAAATGAATCGATGAAGGGTATAAAGAGATATGGTGAAGAATGACAAAC
>JAPLDB010000038.1:1952-33887 GCA_026391975.1 Bacteroidota bacterium
TATCCTTGGACTCAATACATACATCAGCACACAAGCAATTGCAACCCAATCCCTGGTGAATAATTTCCTTGCCAGTAAAAACAAGAACAGAGATGAGAGCCAGAAAAAGAAAAATGTAATGAAATGTCTTAGTAAATATATTGATCGCGTGTCTGTGACATTGGCAATACGCTCAGCCGACAAAAGCAACAATTCAAAAGATGGCCCATGGTATTTTTCAGAACTTTCGAGAAGATGTTGCTGATCACCATGAAAAACATAGTTGAATTCCGGCAACGCAGTTCCTATCCTGTTAATTCCTTCATCCCAGGAAATTCCAAAATCCCGGAAGATGAAAAGGCCGACAATAAGATAAAGAGGAAAAAATATTTTTCTAAAATAATCTGACGATATAAAAATCCTCTTCATTTTGCAGGCCTTATACCTAATCGATCACCATCTCCGGAATATCGCCTTCAACGAGCAACTTACCTGCTGTTGCTTTTATTATCTCTTCTACCGAAACTCCCGGGGCACGCTCAATCAGCTTGAATCCGCCTTGTGGCAAAACATCTACCACAGCAAGTTCAGTAACTATTCTTTTAATACATCTTAATCCTGTAATGGGTAAAGAACACTTCGGCAACAATTTTGATTCACCTGCCTTATTTACATGTTGCATGGCCACAATGATATTCTTTGCTGAAGCAACAAGGTCCATGGCGCCTCCCATTCCCTTCACCATCTTTCCCGGAATTTTCCAGTTGGCGATATCGCCGTTCTCACTCACCTCCATTGCACCGAGTATGGTCAGGTCAACTTTCTGCGCGCGGATCATTCCAAAACTCATCGCCGAATCAAAAATAGAAGAGCCCGGCAACAATGTCACCGTTTGCTTTCCTGCATTGATGAGATCCGGATCTTCCTCTCCTTCAAAAGGAAATGGTCCCATGCCGAGAATACCATTCTCCGATTGCAGTTCTACATTGATTCCCTTAGGAATATAATTCGCAACAAGCGTGGGTATCCCGATTCCGAGATTCACATACATGCCGTCCTTTACCTCCCGCGCGATCCGTTTTGCGATTGCATTCTTATCTAACATAAACTAATTAATTCTGAATTATATTTGTGGTTGCTAATTTTCACATCTGCACATCTGCACATCTGCACATCTGTTTTTGTATTTGCACATTACATTTTCTTCCTCACCGTCCTCTGCTCAATCCGCTTCTCATATTTCTGCCCCTGAAAAATCCTGTGTACATAAATACCCGGCACATGGATCTGGTCTGCCTGCAACTCACCCGGCTCAACCATTTGCTCCACTTCTGCAACAGTAATTTTCCCTGACATCGCCACCAGCGGTGAAAAATTTCTAGCCGTCAGCCTGAAAACCAGATTGCCCGCTGCATCGCCCTTCCATGCTTTTACAATGGCAAAGTCAGGTTCAAATGCATATTCCATCAGGTAATCTTTTTCCACTCCATTGTACTTGAACCTCCGCACTTCCTTTCCTTCTGCCACTTCCGTTCCGACGCCGGCTGGAGTAAAAATTGCTGGCATCCCATATCCCGCAGCCATCAGTCGTGTAGCCAGTGTTCCCTGCGGAATTAAATCAACGATCAGTTCACCGCTTAACATCTGCCGTTCAAACTCTGCATTCTCTCCCACATAGGAGGAAATCATTTTTTTAATTTGTTTCCCCTGCAACAGAAGCCCGAGGCCAAAATCATCCACGCCGGCATTGTTTGAAATGCAGGTGAGATTCTTTACTCCTTTCTTTACCAATGCAGCAATACAATTTTCCGGAATACCGCACAATCCGAATCCACCAAGTGCAATCGTCATTCCGTCATGAAGATCCTTAATGGCCTCTTCTGCGCTTTTAACTGTCTTATTTATCATGAGTTATTTTTACTTTCAAATCCAATTCAGTTACCACCAATAGGATAACCAATTATTCTTTCTGTATCACATTTTCATATTTGCACATCAGCATATTTGCGCATTTGCACATTGCCTCATTTGCACATTTGTTATTCAAAAATCATCCTTCACACCATCCTTGTTCTCTCCCGGCTGTGTATACCGGTCGCAATTTAATTCAACCGTCAGCGGTTCTTTCGGTGCTTCAAACCCTCCCTGCCAAACATGCAGCGTACTATCCTTCCAGACTTTCTGCATATACAACGCCCATATCGGCATTGCTGTGCGCGCACCTTGTCCGAGTTCAAGTGTACGGAAATGTACGATCCGGTCTTCACATCCAACCCAGCACCCTGAAACCAGCTCTGGTGTGATCCCCATAAACCATCCGTCACTCTGATTTTGTGTCGTGCCTGTTTTTCCTGCAATGGCCTGAGTGAATTTGTATTGTCCCCTGAGTCGTGCACCGGTACCAAACTGCACAACTCCCTGCATCAGGTTCAGCATAAGGTATGCCGTCTCTTCGCTGATGGCTTCCACCTTACGCGGTACAAACTCCTGCAATATGTTTCCGTTTTTGTCTTCAATGCGCGTCATATATATCGGCTGCGTCCACACGCCCTTGTTGGCGAAGGAAGAATATGCACCCACCATTTCATAGACGGATACATCAGGCGTACCCAGACAAATCGCAGGCACAGGATCAATCTGTCCTTCGATTCCCATCTTGCGGCAGATTTCAATCATGGCCTGCGGACCGAATTGTTTCATCAGGTACGCCGAAATACAATTCACAGATTCTGCAAGTCCCTGCTTCAGTGTTAACATTCCTCCATACTTGTTGTCAGCATTTTCGGGGCTCCACTTTTCTCCAGTCGGCAAATCAAAAACAACCCTGATGTTAGGTACTTTGTAACAAGGAGAAAAACCCTCCTGCATGGCAACCGTGTACAGAAAAGGTTTGAATGTTGAACCCACCTGCCTCCGTCCTTCCTTCACGTGATCGTATTTGAAAAAACGATAGTCATTTCCTCCCACCCATGCACGTACGAAACCTGTATGTGGCTCCATGCTCATAAATCCGCATTGTAAATGTTTTTTGTAATACTTGATGCTGTCATTCGGAGAAAGCACCGTATCGATAGGACCATTCCACGAAAATACCTGCATCGGAATTTTTGTATTGAAGATCTTCTCAATCTCCTTCTTGCTCACACCTGCATTTTTCAATACCGCATACCGCTCACTGCGCGTCCTTCCCTGCTGCATAATTTCAGGATGCTCTTTCCATGGCTCCTGTCCCTTCAGGTGATCGTTGAACTTTCGTTGCAACTCCTTCATGTGCTCAGCCATGGCAGCTTCAGCATATAACTGCATCTTACTGTTGATGGTCGTATAGATTTTTAATCCGTCTGTGTAAAGATTGTATGGCTTGCCGGTGGAATTATTGATGTGTTGCTTGCACCAGTCAAGCATCTCACCGCGCAAACTTTCCCTAAAGTAAGTAGCTACACCAAAATTGTGATCTTCATTCTGGTAATTCAGTTTGATCGGAATGGCTTTCAAAGAATCCAGCTCTTCATCAGTGAGATACTTGTACTTGTTCATCTGTGCAAGCACAGTGTTTCTTCTCTCCAGCGAGTGCTTTGGGTTACGGATCGGACTGTAATAAGTAGGTGCTTTCAATAAACCCACGATCACCGCACTCTCCTGAACGTTCAGTGCATCGGGCATCTTGTTAAAAAAAGCCCTCGACGCTGATTTTATTCCAAATGCATTGCTCCCAAATTCCACCGTATTAAGGTACATGGCCATGATCTCTTCCTTGGTATAATTCCTTTCAAGGCGCACAGCAATCACCCACTCCTGAAATTTCTGAACCACCCTTTCCATCTTGGTATGCGGCTGCTCATGGAAAAGATTTTTTGCAAGCTGCTGCGTGATCGTACTTCCGCCTCCCGAACTTTCCTGACGCGCAAAAATGGTTTTGAAAAGTACCCGAAACAACCCCCGCAAATCAACCCCGCTGTGCTCTTCAAAACGGATATCCTCCGTTGCCTTCAATGCATTGATCAGATTCGGCGACAAATCATAGTAGTGAACATTCGTCCTGTTCTCAATGTAGTATTTGCCTAGCACGACCTGGTCACTGCTAATCACTTCACTGGCAAGATTCGTTTTCGGATTTTCAAGCTCCTCAAAAGTTGGAAGTTTTTCACCTATAAATCCGCTTGCCGCCAGCCATACAAAACTGAACAAAACCAAAACAGGAACCAGGAAGAGCAACCATATTGCCCATACATACTTCTTGAATCCTTCCTTTTTTTTCTTCTTTTTTCCGGCCATTACTGTCTCTTAATCATGCATTATTACCAGGGAATTTTCCATGTGCTTAACGAAAAACATGTATGCTACTCCCGGTTATTTTCTTTAAAAACTGAAGGGATAAAAGTAAAAAATATTACAAGCTACCCCCTTCCCGGAATTAACTCTTATCAACGGATTTTATTTTGTAAAATCTTCATCCCGTCCAGTCCCGATTAGTCGGGATGTCAGGAGATGTCGGGACAGCACATTTGCACATCCTCAAATTATCTCTCCCGTCCCGATGTGTCGGGAGCTATCGGGATTCAAATCGCCTAATCCTCAAATCTACACATCTTCACATCTTCACATCTTCAAATCTTCCCATCCTCAAATCAATCCTGGCGCCCCCTTCTCCCCTCCATCCCTCCCCAAAGGGCCGGGCTATTCGCTGCAATCTTTTTTCTCCCCGCCCTAACCCTCAAAGAAAAAAGGATTTCCGCTGCTATCCCTGGCGCAAACAGCCGGTTCAATTTTGCCTTTCGCCTCCTCCTGCACCATTCAAACAGCCCTAGCTCCGTAGGAGCTACATGTTGGTAGAATTCATCAGTCCAATTTTCCCGAGATCCGTAGGCGCGACCTGTTTGAAGAAAATAACCGTTCTAATATTCCGGCCACCGTAGGAGCCGCCTGGTTGTAGAAAATATCTGTTCTAATACTCCGAGCTCCAGAGGAGCGACCTGTTTGTAGAAACAGCGGTTCAATTATTCCGAGCTCCGTAGGAGCGACCTGTTATTCAATCCTGCTTTACTAATTTACTGTTTAATATTTTCAATATGTCTGTTTGATTATTCAATAACCCAAGATGTCCAATTACAGGCCGCTCCTACGGAGCTCATTCTGAATGATAATCGCAGGCTACAAACAGGGCGCTCCTACGGAGCTCTGGCAATGAATATATGATAATTACCAATTGTTATCAAACTCACTTATTGAAAGAAATAATCGAACTCAACAATGAAATATTCATAGAAAACATTGAATCAATTTTCCCAAGCTCCGTAAAACCGACCTGTTGGTAGAAATCATCAGTCCAATTGCCCCGAGCTCCAGAGGAGCGACCTGTTTGTAGAAAATATCCATTCTAATATTCCGAGCTCCAGAGGAGCGACCTGTTTGTAGGAATAGTCAGTTCAATTTTCCCGAGCTCCAGAGGAGCGACCTGTTTGTAGAAAATATCCATTCTAATATTCCGAGCTCCAGAGGAGCGACCTGTTTGTAGATTCTAATATTCCGAGCTCCATAGGAGCGACCTGTTTGTAGAAAATATCCATTCTAATATTCCGAGCTCCGTAGGAGCGACCTGTTTGTAGGAATAGTCAGTTCAATTTTCCCGAGCTCCGTAGGAGCGACCTGTTTGTAGAAAATATCCGTTCTAATATTCCGAGCTCCAGAGGAGCGACCTGTTTGTAGATACCATCAGTCCAATTTTCCCGAGCTCCGTAGGAGCGACCTGTTTGTAGGAATCGTCGGTTCAATTTTCCCGAGCTCCAGAGGAGCGACCTGTTTGTAGAAAAGAACACTAAAATATTTATCGTAACTTTATATTCTCAATGAAATTCTTCCTCTCTTTCACCCTTTTTTTTACGGTTACATTCCACTGCTTTGCCCAAAATGAAAATATACTGATACAGTTCAGCGCAGTCCAGGTTGAAAACCGAGTTCAATTGATCTTTACCATAAAAGCCGGAAACACCTGCAATGGAATTCAGATCTACCACTCTGTGGACTCAGTCAATTTTTCAGAAATAGGCGATATCCAGGGTGTCTGCGGCAGCAGCGATCGCAATGAAACATACAGTTTCACCGACAATTCTCCGGCAAAAAATAAAATCAATTTCTATAGGCTTCAACTGGGTACTTTAGGTTATACATACATCACCAAACTTTTTTTCATTCAGCCCGATGGAAACACTGCACTCCTTTTTCCAAATCCGGTTACCTCTGAAACAATCATTACATTTTTAAATACCGCACACGACGAACTCCGTTTAACCGTTTTCAGTTATGATGGGAAAATGGTTTATGAAAGCAGCCCGTCGCAGGGAAATTCATTCCGACTGGTGAAAGAGAATTATTCGCCCGGCTTGTATTTTTATAAAATTTATCATGAAGGAAGCCATAAATACAGCGGAAATTTCACCATCCTCTAATACTTAGTGCGTAATACTTTTCTTCGTTTAACTTTGGGCCCTTACCTCAAATGAAATGAATTCACAACAACAGATAGCAGTCATCGGTGGTGGCAGCTGGGCCACTGCAATCGTAAAAATATTATCCAACGGTACAGACAAGATCAACTGGTGGGTCCGCTCGGCAGAGACGGTGGAATTTGTGCGTAAGTACAAACACAATCCCAGTTACCTAAGCGATGTAGAGATCAACCTCGATAAAGTCAATGTCAACAACGATCTTAAAAAATCCATTGCCGATTCTGCCATTGTAATCCTTGCCGTCCCTTCTGCATTTCTGAAGCCTTCCGTTGAAAAACTTTCCGCAGATGACTTCAAAGACAAAATGGTATTCTCCGCCATCAAAGGAATCGTGCCTGATGAATTGCTTATCGTGGGAGAATACATGCAGCAAAAATTCGGAGTGCCTGTTGGAAACATCGGCGTCATCACCGGCCCCTGCCATGCAGAAGAAGTTGCAATGGAACGTCTCAGCTACCTCACCATAGCCTCCAAAACCCAGGAAAACGCAAAGGTACTGGCCGATAAACTGAATTGCCGCTATATTAAAACAACTGTTAGCGACGACATTTATGGAACTGAATACTCGGCCGTTTTGAAAAACGTTGTCGCTATTGCAAGTGGAATTTGTCATGGTGTGGGTTACGGAGATAACTTCCAGGCCGTTCTTATCAGCAATGCCATCCAGGAAATTAAAAGATTCGTGGATGCAGTACATCCCATCAAACGCGACATCAGCGACTCAGCATATTTAGGGGACTTACTCGTTACTGCCTACTCTTCATTCTCACGTAACAGGATGTTTGGAACCATGGTCGGCAAAGGATATTCTGTGAAGTTCGCACAACTTGAAATGAATATGATCGCCGAAGGATACTATGCAACCCGATGCATAAATGAAATAAATAAACAGCACAACATCAGGATGCCGATCACAAGCGCCGTCTACCGTGTGCTGTATGAAAAAATTTCACCCCGCATCGAAATGCGTTTGCTCGCGGATCAGTTAAGTTAAACCATCTAACAAAAATCTACCATAGACCGCTTTCTCTTTGCGCGCTTGGCGCCTTTGCGAGAAAACCATATTTAACTTTCTTATGACCATCGGGGATATATTGAAGCAACTCAAAAAATACGCTTCCCCAAAAACCCTCGCCGCTCAGGAGCATTTCGGAATCGCAGGTGAAAATCGCCTTGGAATTTCCGCACCGCAAATGCGCACCATCGCAAAGAAAGCCGGCACCAATCACCCCCTTGCACTTCAGCTCTGGAAAACAAAAATCCATGAAGCAAGACAGATCGCAGCCATGGTCGCTGATCCGGCGAAAATTGATGAAAAGTTGATGGAGCAATGGTTGCGTGATTTTAACTCATGGGATCTTGTTGATGGTTGCTGCTCTTCCCTCTTCCGGAAAACTCCTTATGCTTATCAGAAAGCACTTGAATGGACATCCCGCGAAAAAGAATATGAAAAACGCGCTGGCTTCACCATGATTGCCCAGCTCGCCATACACGACAAAAAAGCAAGCGACAAAATGATGGAACAGTTCTTTAAACCCATCATCCGTGAGTCTTCCGACCATAGAAACTTTGTCCGCAAAGCAAACAACTGGGCATTGCGCCAGATCGGTAAACGCAATGAAAGACTTTGCAAAAAAGCAATTGTTGTTGCAAAGAAAATTCAGTCTAAGAATGATACGGCCTCAAAATGGATCGCCACAGATGCCTTGCGTGAACTCGAAAAATATCTGAGAGCAGGAAAAATAAAAAATGTCGGGAGGAAATAGTCGCTTTCACAGAAATCTCAATTGAAGCTTTGATGTTAGCATCAGGAATGCCTGAAGAAGAATAAATAACCTAAAATGTTCCCGAATTTTAAAAGGGCCGTTCTCCGTGCAACTCAGTGCCTCAGTGGTAAATGTCTTGGCTGTTAAATGACCTTAAATAAATCCCTGTGTTTAATTCAAAAGAACCACTAATTCTTATTGAACTTCAAATGCCTTATTTATCAATTCCCACTGCTCCCTCTCATGCGCATGATGCGATCCCGTTGCCGGACTGGCACTTTCCTCCCTTGAAATTACTTTCAATGAAACATTCTTTACTGTCCGCAACAGAAAACTCCATGCACCCATGTTCTCCGGCTCTTCCTGAACCCAACACCAGTCTTTTGCATTTTTGTATTTGGCAACCAGAGTAGCAAATTGTTTTTCAGGAAACGGATACAGTTGTTCTATCCGCACAAGTGCAATGTGATTGACCTGGTTCTTTTCTTTCTGCTCGAGTAGTTCATAATAAATCTTCCCGGAGCAAAGAATAACCTTGGATATTTGAGCCGCATCTTTATTCGAATCATCTATCAGTTCCTGAAATTTTCCCTCAGAGAACTCATCCAGTGTTGAAACACACCGCGGATGTCGCAACAAACTCTTGGGCGTAAATACCACCAGCGGTTTTCTAAATTCACGCTTCAACTGTCTGCGCAAAACATGAAAGAAATTCGCCGGCGTCGTGCAGTTCACTACCTGGATATTAAGTTCGGCACATGACGAAAGAAAACGTTCAAGCCTGGCACTGCTGTGTTCGGCGCCCTGCCCTTCGAAACCATGCGGTAACAAAAGTACCAGTCCATTCATCCTGTTCCATTTATCTTCAGCGCTGCTCAGGTACTGGTCAATGATGATCTGCGCTCCATTCATAAAATCACCGAACTGAGCTTCCCATATCACAAGAGAATTGGGTGAAGAAAGGCAATACCCATATTCAAAACCCAGTACTGCATATTCGCTGAGCAGGGAATTGTAAATTTGAAATGGGGCTTGTTGTGCAGAAATATTATTCAGCGGAGTGTATTGCTCCTCACTGTCTTCAAGATTTACAACAGCATGCCGGTGAGAAAAAGTTCCACGCTGCACATCCTGTCCGCTGAAACGCACCGGAAATTTCTCATTCAGCAAAGTTCCGTATGCCAACAGTTCGCCCATAGCCCAGTCCAGCTTGTCATTTGTAAGCATTGTACGCCTGTCATTAAAAAGACGTACAGTCTTACTGAAAAAAATTTTATCCTCCGGAAGCGAGGTTATTTTTTCACCTATTTCAAGAAGTTCCTTTTTTGCAACCCGGGTTTCAGGAGAAAACTCAAAATCCTTTGCTGATGCGATACGTAATCCCTTCCATGAACCTTCAAGAAATGCTGAAACTTCTGTTATCTTTTTTTGCCGGGCAGAGTCAAGATCCTTCTGAAGCAGTGCTTTGAATGACTGCTCCATTTCTTTTACCAAACTTACTTCCACCTCTCCCTGCGAAAGCAGTTTCTCATTGTATATCTCCCTGGCATTCGGATGTGCAGCGATGGCCTTATACAAAAGTGGTTGTGTAAACCGTGGTTCATCACCTTCATTGTGACCGTATTTCCTAAAACCGAGGATGTCTACAAAAACATCCCTGTGAAATTTTTGCCTGAACTCCATGGCAAGTTCAATGGTATATACAAGTGCTTCCACGTCATCTGCGTTCACATGAAATACCGGAGACAGAGTAACCTTTGCGACGTCCGTACAATAAGTACTGGAGCGCGCATCTATATAATTGGTCGTAAAGCCAATCTGATTATTGATTACAAGATGGATGGTACCGCCTGTACGAAATCCCTTTAACTGTGACATCTGTGTCACCTCATAAACCACTCCCTGCCCAGCAATCGCCGCATCACCATGTATGAGGATCGGCGCTATCATGTTATCATTTCCACCGGGCGTATTATCTATTTTGGCTCTTACGATACCCTGTACTACAGGATCAACAGCTTCAAGATGGGAAGGATTCGGAGCCACACTGATATGCACCTTTTTACCTGAAGTCGTTTCTACATTGCTTGAAAAACCAAGGTGATACTTAACATCACCGGCAAATGTCATCTGCTCATATTCAAGTCCTTCAAACTCTGAAAATATTTCTTCATAGGCCTTTCCAAGTGTATTCGCAAGAACGTTTAACCGTCCGCGATGCGCCATACCGATCACAAATTCTTTGATGCCCTGTTCAGCCCCGCTTTCAATAATTGCATCCAGTGCCGGAATAAGCGTTTCACATCCTTCCAGCGAAAATCTTTTCTGACCTACAAATTTTGAATGTACAAAATTTTCAAATGCAACGGCTTCATTCAGCTTCTCAAGAATTCTCTTTCTTTCATCAATGGAAAATGTCCGCGAATTTCTGCTGCCCTCCATTTTCTTTTCAAGCCATTCAATGATCTCCGGTGTGCGGATGTATTTATACTCCGCCCCCACAGAATTACAATAAGTTTCTTCGAGGTGAGCAATGATATCCTTCAGCTTCGATGGCCCTATTCCAATTTCAATTCCGGCCTGAAACACCTCCTCCAGATCGCGCTCATTCAAACCGAAATTTTCAATCGCAAGGGTTGGTGTATATTTCCTTCGCTCTCGAACTGGATTGGTGTCTGTAAATAAATGCCCGCGGCTGCGATAACCATTCACCAGATTCAAAACCCGGAATTCCTTCCGCAACTGCTCAGGGATCGCTCCCTTCGTTTCGCCGAAAGACGTCCGGGCAAATTCAAACCCTTCAAAAAAATCACGCCAGCTGGATTCAATACTTTCAGGATCAGACATGAATTGTTGGTACAGGTTTTCAATTTCGCCTGCATCTACCCCCCCGAGAAAAGAAAATTTATTCATTGCTTGCCGTCTTTAGCCCGGCAAAGTTACAAACTATTCAAGAGCTTCTCATTTTGATTTGATTTGGCTGGAACGAATCGGCATGATTCCCTGCAAAGCGAAAATCTTTTCGTTTATCTGCGCTATCAGTTTTATTGCTGCCGGAGTTGTCAGGTGATCAGGATTGATAAATTCATCCCTGCCATATGTTGTTTCACCCGAAAAATCAAGGACATCGATCCGCTCAGCACTAAATAAGGAATCCAGCAGCACTCGAGAAGACTCCAGATTATCTTTTACTACAGAAGCCTGCAGACATTCGCACTTCGGCATTTTCAGAATGAATAGCTTTTTATTGCATTTTTTGGTCTCTGAAATGATCGATTTCAAATACGACAGATTTTCCCTGAAGAGTTTTCGGCTAAATCTTTTTTCTGATATCTCCCATGCCCGTGATTTGCATTCTTCATCTGTAAATCCGATTGCTCTCCCAAAGCCCGTCATCGTCACTTGCTCAACCGGCTGTTTATTAAAAAGGAAGCCGATATCTCGGTTCGAGCGAAAGAAATTACTCCTAGAAAGCAGCTTGTCGAGCGCATTATTTTCATACATCGTATCTGTATAAGGATACAATACCCTGTTCATATATTTCAATCCCGATAAGGACTGATTGAATCCTAGCAATTCATCATCGCAATTCAAGATAACGTAATTCACAGTTGGCATTTCATGCAATTGCCTTTTCACAAGGGCCTGCATCCAGAAAAGATCATCCCCGCCGATGGTAAGGCAGGCAACATTTGCATTTTTTTCCGGCTTGAGGCAATGATATAACGGAAGTGTATGTGAATTCCCGACAAGCAATACTTCAGCATTCATTTTTGTTTCGAAAAAATCATCCATGACTTTGTCGACTGCATTGTTATAATCACGGAATAAATATTCCAGAAGAAGGAATGTCAGTGTGATAAAAACCAGCAACGCAGATATTTCAAGCAGAATTTTTTTCATTTCTTAAAATTGAAAATAAATAAATGCCTGTTGTTCAAAAATTCCGAAAAGCAAAATTAGCAGAAGCAAAAATGTATTTACTGCATAGCGTACCGGAACCCTGCTCACAAACACACTATTGAGTTTTGTTTCCACATTCAGGAAAAACCATTCCGCACCCATCAGAAGAAAAATAAATACAAAATTCATAACAAATGAAAATTTCGTGATAATGGGCAATCCAATCATATTTGTAAATGACAAATTAAAAAGACTTTCCAGCATACCAAAAGCTTCAGGAATTGAATTGGCACGGGCAACAATAAATGCAAGGCATACAAAAGTAAACGTAAGCAAGGCACTTGAAATACCAAGGAATTTAGAATTCTGTGTTTTCAGTTTTTTTCTTCTGAAGCGATCCGTAATTATTTCAATTGAAAGCGCGATGCCGTTTAAAATCCCCCACGCAACAAAGGTCCACTTTGCACCATGCCACAAACCGCAGAGAAAAAATGTGATCATCACCGCATACACTGCGCCCCATTTACCCCAGCTCCTTTTTAAAAAAGAAACCGGCTTGTAAACATAATCGAACAACCAGGAAGTAAGTGAAATATGCCAGCGCTTCCAGAATTCACTAACCGACTTCGAAAAAAACGGAGACCTGAAATTTTCTGTCAGCTCAAAACCCATAACACGCGCCGCACCTATGGCAATGTCGCAATAACCGGAAAAGTCACAATAAATCTGAAAGGTGTAAAACAGTCCTGCCCACAATACCGGGAAACCTCCATACAAATGCGGCTGGTCAAAAACGGGATCAACGTAAACCGCAAGCCTGTCAGCAATCACCATTTTCTTGAACAAGCCCCACAACATTCTCCGTAATCCGCTGCTTACTTTCACATAATCAAAAGGATGTTGTTGTCTGAATTGCGGAAGCAAGTGCCCCGGCCGTTCAATAGGCCCCGCTACAAGCTGAGGATAAAACATGACATAAAGTGAAAAAATGCCGAAATGCTTTTCTGCTTTTTGATTTCCTCCATATACCTCAAGCGTATAACTCATCGATTGAAAAGTATGGAAACTCAACCCGATAGGCAGTAAAAATGAAAATACGGGGAGCAGATTTTCGCCTTGATCAAGTGAAAAGAATCCCGAGATAAAATCATTCAGGAAATCATAATATTTAAAAAATGCAAGCATGCCAAGGTTGATTACAATGCTTGCCAGAAGAAATATTTTTTTTCGTTGATGTGTTTCAGATTTTTCAATCTCAATGGCAGTAAAGTAATCTACCGTGATCATCACCGCCAGGATCAAAATGTAAATGGGACGGAAGGACATATAGAAAAAACAACTGGCAGTTAGCAATAGCGCCCACCTGTAACGATGTGGAACCAGAAAAAAAAGGATCGTTACAACGGGAAAAAAAATAAGAAATGACAGAGAATTAAAAAGCATGGAGATTATCCTCGTTTGGCAAAAGGTCGTCGCCTAATTACATACAGAAAGTGCGCCTTCAAGAATATAATTCACTTCGAGTGGAATGCGATTGACCTGAATTTTTTCACGCTGCTTTCCCAGTCGCACCACGATCATCCGCTGATCTGGAATCACAAATACATATTGTCCGAGCAATCCGCGCATATAAAAGATCGGATGATCCTTGTAATTCATCAACCACCATTGATAACCATAACTCGTTACACGGGAGGTTGTGTCATCATCGTACACAAGGTTATTAGCTGAAATGGCCTGCCGTACAAAATCCTTCGAAATGAGTTGCCTGCCATTCCAGTTTCCGCTGTCCAGCATCAACTTTCCGATGCGCGCAAAATCACGGGCATTGGAATAAATGCAGCAAAAAGCTTTCTCATGGCCATCCTTGCTATCAAGCGACCATTGCGCAGGTAATTCAGCCCCGATTGGAATCCATAGTTTTTCTGAAGCATAATCGGCTACATGCATACCCGTGGCCTTTTCAAGGATAAATGCCAGTATTTGTGTATCCCCACTCTTGTAATTCCAGATTCTTCCGGGTGCTTTATCAATCTTCACCTCATTGTGCAACAGTTTTTCCAGGCTACTTCCATAGTACGCCTTTGTAGTAATTGAGAGCAAACTGGAATAGCTTTCATCCCAGTTGCTACCACTACTCATCATCAATACATCCCTGATGGTTGTCTGTGCAGCCAGTCCCTCTTTATAATCTTCAAGATAATTTCCAATAGGTTCATCCAGCGACTTGATTTTCCCCTCATCATGTGCAATACCGATCAGCAATCCGATAACACTCTTCGCCATCGAAAAAGAATTACTGAGCGATTTTTCAGAATAATGATCCCAGTATTCTTCATAGCGAATGGAATCATCTTTGATAACCAGGTAAGCGACACTTTCAAGCTTTTCAAGCTCAGCACGGACAGTATCCGGTATCTTTCCTTTATTATATCCTGTTGATATCAGCCATGGTTCTCCGGTTCCATTCTTTACTGCTCTGGTGTGAAATAAATCCAGGTCATCAATATTTACATAATTAAAGATAAGTGCTTTATATACATAAGTATTGCCTGTAATCAGGATGGCTATATTAACGCTTATCAGCAGGACTCCTGCAATAAAAAGTAAAACAGCCCACCATTTGTATTTCCTGTTCATTCGGGAAAATTAAAAATGATTTTACCCTTGTTGACCTGCAACCTGAAAAGTTTTCAATAAGTGATTTGTGCAATTTATCCAATGCTCATTTCAAAAAGCTGCACAATATGTTTCTTTACCTTGCTTTTCACCTCCTCCATTTCAACTATTCTTCCCAGTTCCTTTTGTAGCGACGTGACTGCCTTATCCTCAATGCCGCATGGAATAATATTTCCGAAGTAACTCAGATCTGTGTTTATGTTAAATGCAAAACCATGCATGGTAATCCACCGCGAACAACGCACACCGAAGGCAGCAATTTTCCTCGCCTTATCAGGATCTTCTGCATCTAACCATACACCTGTAAGCCCTTTTATTCTTCCTGCTTGAATGTCATATTCCTTTAGCGTAAGAATAATCGCTTCCTCCAGGTATCGCAGGTATTTATGTATGTCAGTGAAAAAATTTTCAAGATCAAGAATGGGGTAACCTACAAGCTGACCAGGACCGTGATACGTAATGTCCCCTCCCCTGTTGATCTGAAAATATTCTGCGTCATTATTTTTCAACTGCTCCTCATTGATTAAGAGGTGCTTTTCCTTACCGGATTTTCCCAGGGTATAAACATGTGGATGCTCGCAAAATAGCAGGTAGTTCGAAGTTTGCAAATCCTTTCCTGAAGACCTTTTCAAAAGTTTCTGATCAGCAATTTCCTTTAATAGTTTCTCCTGAAGATCCCATGCCTCCTTATAAGTGACCAATCCAATATCCCTGTAAACAACTTCTTTATTCATCAAATTTATTCCAGAATCTGTCTGTACCATTGGCCCGCTACGCCAAATTAAAACCTTTTTAAATATTCAGTAGTATAACATACCTATGAAACACTTCTTATCTTCAATTTTGATTATCACCGTTCTTACGCTTCATGCAAATGTAGTTGAAAGATATTATTTCTCTGCTGCAGGAAAAGCATCATTCAAATCTGATGCTCCCCTTGAGCTTATTTCCGCCACTTCAGAAGCAGTGACCGGAATTCTTGATCCGGTAAACCGCACATTTGCTTTTAAAATTCCTGTCTCTTCTTTCTCCGGATTTAACTGCGAATTACAACGGGATCATTTCAATGAGAAGTACATGCAAAGTGATAAATACCAATATGCCACTTTCACGGGAAAATTGCCTCCGGACTACAATGAATTGAAGAAAGGAATGCAGGCGCTGAAAGTTTTTGGCATTTTGAAAATACATGGCGTACAAAAAGAAAGAACAATCCCGGTAAATTTATTTATGGCCGACCAGGTACTTGTCATCCGGTCCTCATTTAATGTGCTACTGGAAGATCACAACATCGACGTTCCCAGGGTGCTTTACACCAAAATCGCCTCTGAAGTTAACATTGAAGTCAATGCCCTCATGAGGATCAGGTTCGGAAAAATTGACCAGGCTTCAGCATCAATTAACTGATCCGTCTAAATTTTTGCCAAGGCTCCTTTGAGATCATTGATCACATTGATCTCCGATGCATCAACACTGTTTTTATCTGCGAGATAGCAGGAAACCCAGTCTGTCAAATGAATGAGGTATATGCTTTGTTCAAGCTGAGAATTTCCTTTAGACCAGAGCTCATATACATGTGGCGTATATTTTGCAAAAACTTTCTTGTTGATTTCTATGCGCGCCTGTGATCTGGAAAAATCACTCTTGTTTCGCATAAGTAATACGGCTATCTGGTCTGACCCGCCGGCCCATCCAACCAGTTCATTGTGATTCATCTCAGGGATTACATGGTGCCAGCAAAGGACCTTGCTGTTTTCATTGATCTGCTGACGAACACGTGTTGCCACACCGTTATAACCGTCCACAGCATAAATCACCGGCGTTTTTTTGTATAGAAAATCCGTGATCACCATTGCTTCTTTCTTGATTGACTCTTCTTCTTTTGTGATCAGCCCGATTGCAAATTCCAACTGTGATTTAAAATCATCGCCGGTGAGCCGGAATTTATGCAGCACAAACAACAATTGCGTAAGCGAATAACCCAGACATGAACGGGGCGGCATGCCTGAAGGAATAAGAACAATGTCAAAATGATGCTCCTTAGCCATATCCGCAATCTTACCCCCGGAGGTGATGCAAACAATCTTTGCCTTCCGCCTAATGGCCTCTTCCATCGCATACAAGGTCTCCTCTGTATTACCACTGTAAGAACATACGATTACAAGGGTGCTCTCATTCACAAAGGCCGGAAGAAAATAATCCTTATTAACTGATATGGATACCGGGCACTCCGCAGATACAATCTCGCTCACAATAGTGCCCCCTATTCCTGATCCACCCAAACCGGTAATAAGAATGGATTTTGGGTTGAAGTCTGCCGATTGAGGTTGAAATTTTTCGCCTATCGTTAATGCTTCTTTCAACTGATTTGGGAAATTCTGCACCAATTGCTTCATATCACTCATTGTTCAGACCTTTTTATATTAGGGCGGCAAATATAATTATATTCATCAGGACAGACATTCACATGCCCAAAACTGAAGTCCTTTTTTATCTTTGCCCTCCCACCAACAGCATTATGGAACTCACAGAACAGGAAATCATCCGCAGGCAAAAACTCGAAGAACTTCAAAAGCAAGGTATAAACCCTTACCCTGCTGAGCTTTTTGAAATTACCCATTCGTCAAGATATATTCTTGATCATTTTGACACCAAGCCTGAGGAATTGAAAGACATTAGCTTCGCAGGCCGCATCATCAGCCTCCGCGACATGGGAAAAGCGGCATTTACAGTGCTGCAAGACAGTGCCGGAAAGATACAGGTCTATATTAAACGTGATGAAGTTTGTCCCGGCGAAGACAAATCCCTGTACGATTTCGTCTTTAAGAAAATGCTCGACCTCGGCGACATCATCGGCGTAAAAGGCTATGCATTCAGAACCAAGACAGGAGAAATCTCCATTCATGCAAGTTCATTTGCGCTTTTGTCAAAAGCTTTACGCCCATTGCCTACGGTAAAACAGGATGCTGATGGAAACATACACGATGCCTTCACCGATCCTGAGCAGCGCTACCGGATGCGGTACCTGGACATGATCGTGAATCCACACGTTCGCGAGGTTTTCCGCAAAAGGACCCAGCTGGTGAACTCCATGCGCTCCTACCTGAACCATAAGGAATATCTCGAAGTGGAAACGCCTATTCTTCAGCCGCTATACGGAGGTGCAGCTGCCCGCCCTTTCAAAACACATCACAATACGCTTGACATGACTTTGTACATGCGCATTGCCAATGAACTCTATCTTAAACGTTTGATCGTTGGGGGCTTTGACGGCGTATATGAATTTTCCAAAGACTTCAGGAATGAGGGAATGAGCCGATTCCACAATCCTGAATTTACCCAGATGGAATTGTATGTTGCTTACAAGGACTACGAATGGATGATGAACCTGGTGGAAGAAATGGTGGAAAAGATAGCCATCGACCTTCACGGAAAAACTGAACTGCAGGTAGGTGAACACCTGATCAATTTTAAACGACCATGGAAGCGCTTTACGATGTACGAAGCGATTGCACATTATACCGGAATTGATATTACTGATATGGATGAGACTGCCCTTGCTGAAAAGGCAAAGTCTCTTGGTGTGCACATTGACAAAACAATGGGGCGAGGAAAAATGATCGACGAAATATTTGGGGAACATGTAGAACCAAAATTAATCCAGCCGACATTTATTACGGATTATCCTGTGGAGATGAGTCCTCTTGCTAAAAAACACCGCAGCAAAACTGGACTTGTAGAGCGCTTTGAAGCGATCTGCAACGGAAAAGAAATATGCAATGCCTTCAGCGAATTGAACGATCCGATTGACCAGCGGAAACGCTTTGAAGAGCAATTAGAATTGGGAAAACGTGGCGATGAAGAAGCAATGGTTCTCGATGAAGACTTTCTCCGTTCACTGGAATTCGGAATGCCTCCAACTGCGGGCCTTGGAATTGGAATTGATCGTCTTTGCATGATCATGACAAATCAGAATTCTATTCAGGATGTGTTATTCTTTCCGCAAATGCGCCCTGAATACAAAGGTGTCACAGAAGAGCCGGAAGTTAAGTCCTGAATACTGTGTGCTACGTAGGTCAGGCGACATAAAAAGCTCGAAATTACTGAGTCCTACGTTGGCCAAGCGAGAAATAAACTTCGAAATTAACAGGTTGATCTACACTCTTTATGTTGCCTAAGTGATGACCCAAGAAGTAGCAAGTTGATAATCATGTATAATATTGTCTATGTAATGACCGAAGTAGTATTTAGCTGCATCTGAATGATGGCATTTGACTTAAAATCGCAGCGCAGCAAGATCTTTTTTCTTTCATTCATACTTATTTCGCTTAGCGTATTTTTTTTTCGCGGAAGCATCACCCTGTTTCCTTCTTTTATTCACGCATGGACACAAAGCGACCGCTATGCTCTGGTATTCGGATTTTTGAATAACGGTTTTGATTTTTTTCATCCTCAGACTTTCAACCTTGCTACGATCGATGGAATCACCAGAGTGGATTTTCCAATACACGAATACATCGTTGCCATTATCATGAAGCTAACCGGAATACATGAAGCTGTAATATTCCGGGCTTACATACTCATCTATGCACTGACCGGACTGGTTTTTCTTTTTCGCTTAAGCCAGTTGTTTAATACATCTTTTCTCAGAAATGCACTGGTTGTGCTGTTCATGTTCTTTTGCCCCGTATTCCTTTATTATGCAAATGGTTTCATCCCAAGCATACCATCACTATCCAACCTCTTCATCGGGTACTTTTTTTATTTCCGTTACAAAAAGGATAAATCTGTTGCTGATTTTCGTCTGGCGATTTTTTTTCTGACACTTGCAGCACTTGCACGACTTCCATTTTTCATTTTCCTCTTTGCCATCTTTTGTCAGCAGTGGCTTGGATATTTCATCAATTGGTATGATCCTCAGAGCAAGCCCCAACCCCTAAATGCAGCATCAAGCTACGGGGAATTAACCCAGCCTCTCGTCCGCCGAAGCCCACGCGGAGGAGAATTAAACAAAAAAACAATCCGCAAAGAACTTATTGCATTTGGAATCTCATTTACTGCTTTTGGAAGCTATCAGCTTTATAACTACTGGCTTGAAAAGAAATATGGGACCCAGTTTCTCGTCAGCTTCCTCCCGCCTTCAAACTCTCAACAACTAAGAGAATGGCTTTTGGAAACCTGGACCAATTGGAAGTTTGATTATTTTACCGGGCCTCAATACCTGATTATTGCTGTCTTGATGACAGTATCACTAATTCAACTATTCAAAGAAAGAGCATCGGTCATCCGTTTCAAAGATGTGTTCTTGCAACTTGCAATTGCAGGCGCTGGCAGCATTTTGTTTTTCTTTCTGATGCTGAAGCAATTTCCGGATCACGATTATTATTTCATTGATGCATTCTTTCCACTGGCTGCATTGATCCTGATTTATTTAATGGGCTATTCAATAAAAAACAAGGTGTTGAATTACGCTTTAAGCCTAATCCTTCTTGCCCTCACTTTTCAATCATTTGTCATAGGGAATAAAACAAACCTGAAGCGATTTGAAACCAGGCCCTGGGACCGCGTTGAAATAAGCAGGATTAATTTTAAGGACTCAGGAAAATTTCTCGATTCAATTGGCGTTGCAAAAAATGCGAAGGTGCTCGTACTGGATGGTTACACAACGAATGTTCCTCTACTCCTCATGAACAGAAAGGGATGGACAGTGAACTGGACAACCCGCGAAAAGATTGAAGAAGGGATGTCGAAACCGTTCGATCTCGTTGCCATCCAGAATTCATTTATTGCAAGCGATGTGATTAAAAATGACCCTGCGATAATAACACAACTTGAAAAATTTGCTGACAACGGATTTATTAGCTTTTATCTTAAAAAAGAAAATCAGGATCAGAGCCTGTACCGTTTTTTGGGCATCGATACCCTCAATACCTTATTAACGGTTTCCAAAAACGACATCGTATCCATCGATGACAAAACTGAATTTTTTGAACTATTCTCTGATACTTCAGCTATATTGAAGATTGACAAACCTGTCAAAATTCTTGTTACAGGGAAAATCCTGCGCAATAGCACCGCTCCGCAGCTTGTCACATCTGTTGGAACACCCGAGTCTTCATCCTCTTATTATAGTTTTGACCTCAACGACTATACATTAGGTTCAGGCAAGTGGGAAAATATTCTTTTTCAGTTTGTAATTCAGGTGCAGTCAGGAAGTTCCGGCAGTGTAAAAATTTATTTCCTGAATAATCAAAAAGGCACCTTCAATCTTGACGACGTGACTATCGTTTGTTACAGGTAAACGTTGTTTGGAATATTTTTCCCTGAGCAGCAACCTACCCCTGTTCACTGCGTACTATATACAAACGTCATAGGTATGCTCCGAATCATTTCTTACATACAATTTTCCCTCCTCCTGTTCTTATCATTCAATGCACGCGGAGCCGGCCGGGATTCAACTGCGGAATATCATCAACAGAAAATCCTGATCATACCATATGAGCCACGAATGCATATCTCTGACGCAGATATGGATATTTCTGAATTCTCTGACAGAACCCCTCAGCAGGTAAGGGCAATATTCAGGATGGGTATATCTGAAAAACTAAATGCATCGCTATCTTCAACATATCAAACACATTCATTGCTGCAGGATCTGCGACCAGAGGCAATAGAAGATATGGATCGGATCTATGCCTCAATTGATTATTCATTTGATACTTCTTTTGCCATTCTTCACCCCAGGCCTGAAAGCGGGTCCACTGGCAGCTGGAATGAAAAAAAAGCCCGAAAAAAAGAACTCGAACAACGAACTTTGAACGGAAAGGTCATATTTACCAACGTCAAAATCCTTGACCCTCGCTTATTATCATCACTGCAATCAAAATACGGCGCTGATATTTTCGTCTTTATGACGCAAGCGGAAATCAAAACAAATGCAAAAGACTGTATGGATTTTCAATCGGGTATTTACCAGCGTGATATCATGATTCATTATGCTGTTTTTGACTATACCGGGAAACAACTTTATGGTGACGTAGCGAGTATTAAATTTCCGTCCAACTCCAACGATATCGGCGATATCATGGCGCAAAATTTTCCTGCGCTGAGTGAAAAGATCAAAACAAATATTGCTCAGAAATAGACCTCTGATTTATCTTCTCCGATAGATATTTAAAGGCAATTTTTCATTGCTATATTCTATTTGCCAGTGAGTTGAATCTGCCGGATCTTTTTCCGAAAAAACAATCAGGTAATCTACTTTTTCAGCTCCCTGTGTGCCGGGCAAAAGCTCCCTCTCGGAATTGACCTGTCCAAGGTATTTCGCATTTGATGCCAGAGCCAGCAATGATGCCTGTGTATAAGCGTCTCTTTCACTCTCCTCATTCTTTATTGAAACAATATTTGAACCAGGCCGGATGATCGACTTTAATTCATTCCTCGTCTCAAAAAAGTTCTTATCCCGCGAATAGGTGGCATGCATTGTTTCCTGCGGCTTCAGCATGGAACTGATCAGCGCAGTCGGGGAAGTGTCATTGTCAGCAGAAAACAATATCTCCTTGATCGGCCTTTTTAATGTAAGTCCGGCCAAAACAAAAACAACCAGAATCCTGACAATTGCTTGTTGAGCTTTTGATTTGAAATGGAATTCCTCAAGTATCCAGGCTGAAAGCAAAAGCATAATCATTGTACATACCCAGATATACCGTGTATGAACCAGGATCAGTGAGTAGCCACCATAGATGAATACAAGAGCGCAGAGAAGAGAAAAGAAAAAATCATCAGTAAGTATTTTTTTTCTCTTGCTATTGAATAGAAAAACAAACAGCAAAACAATAAATACCAATCCAGCTTGTCTTTTAAAATCAAAATAATAAACCGTAAGCAGGTTTCGTTTTAAAACACCGGTGTATATTTCAAAATCTCCGACAACTGAAAAAGGATGCAACGGAACAACCTTTGTTGCAAGCCCCGGATCTTCCCATGCATTTACGGCAGTCGGGTTTACGAGTCCAGTAATTCCTCCAGACAGGATTGGCAACTTATTTTCTTCCTCAGGTCCGGCAGCCACTTCCCTGCTCAGGTTAAAAGCTGCATTTTCACTGATTGTTAAGTGACCGTATTTATGGCTTATCAGATAGATCCAGATAGAAGATACGGCAACGAAACAAATAATCGCCTGAGCGTAATTACGGAGAATGTGCTTTTTGAAAGCATATTCCTTTGTTTGAAAAAATGTTTTGAAAGTTAAGACCGTAAAATGGGCGAGAAAAAAGCAAAACCCAAATGATTTTGAAAAATACAACAGGATGCCCAGAACCCCTGCAATAAGTCCGAAATGACGGTGGTTGTAGAATTCTTTTTCGGTAACGATCCTTATGTAAAATAAAATGACCCCCAGAAAAAGCAAGTCCGGTGTCAGGTTTAGCAAAGCATAACTCAATATCAAGGGGATACCGGTGATCGTTAAAACAATTCGAATGCTTCTTGAATGAATGACGAGATATACCAGTTTTATGAAATTGAATAATGCGAACAATCCGATAAGCAACTGAAGCAGCTTAAATATATAAATTTCATCCCGCGGAATATTCAAAAGCAGTGCAAGCATCCATGAAATTAACGGGCTCCAGTATCCGTTTACAGCACTAGAATAGTCATGCCGGTAGTACTTTTGAGCAATGGTTATATATGAGATCGTGTCAGGGTTATCAACATAATATCTCAGGTAAGGAAAAACCAATAAAACGGCAGCTGCATAAATTACCGATGCCATCAGAAAAAATCGATTGCTTTTGATCCCTACTGAAATTCTTTCCATGCCTGACAAATGTAGTTGAACTTAAACAACTAACTTCGCGGCAAAATATTTTAAAAATGAAGACAGACACCCTTATTGGCAAAGATTTTGGCATTGCGGAAGCACTTAAAATGCTCGGGCTTTCTGAAATTAACAATGGCGCCTGCACAGGCACACAATGGATTGAAACTAAAGGAGAAATAATTGAATCATACTCCCCTGCTGATGGGAAACTGATTGGCAAAATAAAACAGGCTACTGCCGACGATTATGAAATGACCATCAAAAAGGCTCAGGAGGCATTTCAGGTTTGGCGGATGATTCCGGCACCCAAGCGCGGTGAGGTCGTAAGGCAAATTGGCGATGAACTTCGGAAATTTAAAGAACCCCTTGGTAAACTCGTCAGCTACGAGATGGGGAAAATTTACCAGGAAGGACTCGGAGAAGTTCAGGAAATGATAGATATCTGCGATTTTGCAGTGGGATTATCCAGGCAACTTTATGGTTTAACCATGCACAGCGAACGCCCTCGCCACAGGATGTACGAGCAATACCATCCTCTCGGGATTGTCGGAGTGATCAGTGCATTTAATTTTCCGGTGGCAGTCTGGAGCTGGAATGCCATGCTGGCAATGGTTTGCGGAGATACCGTGGTTTGGAAGCCTTCCAGCAAAGTAATGCTTTGTGCCATTGCAACCCACAAGATCATTGCAGACGTTTTGAAGAAAAACAATGTTCCTGAAGGTGTATTATGCCTTGTTGCAGGAGGATCAAAATATGTCGGGGATAATTTCCTTGCCGATCACCGCGTTCCGCTGATTTCAGCAACAGGCAGCACGCGCGTAGGAAAACGGGTAGGAAAAATTGTTGGTGAACGCCTCGGAAGAAGCCTTCTTGAACTTGGCGGAAACAATGCCATCATCATCAGCGAACATGCTGATATGGACCTTGCATTAAGGGCCGTCCTTTTTGGAGCGGTAGGTACTGCAGGGCAACGTTGCACATCCACCCGAAGGCTGATCATTCACGAGTCGGTGTATGAATCGTTCAAGACTAAATTATTGAATGCATACAAACACATCCGCATTGGGCATCCATTGGATGAAAAAACCCTTGTGGGCCCCCTCATTGATGCTGATGCAGTGAAAGGATTTGTTGCGGCCCAGGAAAGAGTAAAAAAAGAAGGAGGAACAATAATTTATGGCGGAGAAATTTTAAGCGGAGAAGGCTATGAAAGCGGTTGCTATGTTATGCCATGCATTGCCGAAGTGAGCAAGAATTTACAGATCGTTTGCGAAGAAACTTTTGCGCCATTGCTATATCTTACGAAGTATAAAACCATTGATGAAGCAATTGCACTGCACAATGATGTTCCGCAGGGATTGTCTTCTGCGATATTCTCCCGTAATATTTTAGAAACAGAAAAATTTCTTTCACATGAAGGAAGTGATTGTGGCATTGCCAATGTGAACATCGGCACCAGTGGAGCAGAGATTGGCGGTGCCTTTGGCGGCGAAAAAGAAACCGGCGGCGGACGCGAAAGCGGTAGCGACAGCTGGAAGATTTATATGCGCAGGCAAACGAATACAATCAACTATTCAACAGAACTGCCGCTTGCGCAGGGAATACATTTCGATTTTTAAAGAAGGTCTTCAACAAGCCCAAATTAAAAGCCGCTGATCAATCTGATCAACGGCTTTTAATTTAGGTAGTGGCACTGATAATCTCAGTTACTTTCCACCATTTGCTTTTTTAGCTTTCTGTTCCTTTTCATATAATATCCCCTCTATTGCCTTCTTATTGTCCTTGTCTTCCGGATCCAATTCTTGTATCTTTCTGAGATACAAAAGTGCCGTATCCAGATCGCGCAGTTGTATATAACTATATGAAGCAAGGTAATGGTATGCCTCAAGAAGTCCGCTTCTGTACTTTGTAGGGTTCAACGAATCGGCAGCTGCTACTTCAATGTACTTTTCATAATGAGGTCTAGCCAGACCTCCTTTTGAGGTTGAGTCAATAAAAGCATTTGTCTTCGCGCGCCATAAAAACCCGCTGGCATATTTCGGCGAAAGCTCATTCACTTTTGCAAATGCTGAATCAGCACTGACATAATTCATGCTGAAGAAATATGACCTGCCAAGATTGAAATAATCAGTCACAGTAATACCCTTGCAATTCTCAATTTTCTCCTTCATCACAGCAGCGGCTTCGGAATATTTCTTCATTTTGTCGTATGACTTCCATATGTCACTAAGTAAA
This sequence comes from Bacteroidota bacterium, assembly GCA_026391975.1. Lineage (GTDB taxonomy): Bacteria > Bacteroidota > Bacteroidia > AKYH767-A > 2013-40CM-41-45 > JAPLDB01. Next base: position 27,845 of record JAPLDB010000038.1, read on the forward strand.
TCACACCGTGATTTGTCCATCAGGTAAGCCTTCCTGAGCATATCAACACCCAGTGAATCCATATTATTCAAAATGTAAATTTTCCCGAAATACTCATAATCCTGCCCGATGAGTTTGTCCTCCGCTACCTTATCAAAAAGCTTTTGCACAGCAGGCAATGCCTTTGCAGAATCTTTCGTTTCATAAAGAGAATAAGCGGTAACACGAAGTAATGTCGGGCTGTTGGGGTCGCAGGTGTTTTTAAGCTGACCAATTTCATTCAAAGCTCCTGTATAATCTTTGCTCAGGTATAGAAAAGATGCATAACGGATCCTTGCTCCGCAATTGTTTTTGGAAAGATCCAGGTACTTTTTGTATTCGGTCTTGGCATCTTCAAGTTTCCCGAGCCGGTAATAGCATTCACCTAGTTCACGGTGAGCAGGTGCAAATGAATCATCAAGTTTAATTGCATTTTTGAATTCCTCAGCAGCCCCTTCGAAGTTGGTAGATCGCTTATAAAGGCGCCCTTTATTAACAATTGCCTTCACTGATTTTGGATCAAGGTCAAGGGCCTTGTTATAATAGTCTGCCGCAAGCGTTCCGTTGTTAAGCTCAGAGTATAAGTCTCCGTAGAGTATCCTTATTTCAGCATTTTTTGGTTGAAGCAATGCAGCCTTATCCAGGAGTCCCCTTGCCTTTTCCAACTCTTTATTCTTCAGGCGAATCAATGCATCAGCGGATTCAATCAATATTTGCGCATTTTTGGTGCCTGCCTTTAAAACTGCTTCATCAAGCTTTGCATTTGCAGTCTTCACATTAGCTTCTGCAACATGAAAAAGGGAATCTGCTTCCGCGGCTTTGGATTTCATCTCATTGACCTGCGCTTCTGCATCCGGAGTTTTAATAGAAAGTTTGTCATAGCTGTTTTTCACGGCCTGATAATCGTCATTCGCTATGTTGCTGTTGCGTTTCATTTCAGCAACACTGTATCTGTTAAGCAACAGCTTTGCATGACCAACCTGAAACAATAAATTAGCCGGGTCGATCTTCGCACCCTGGTCATACATCATCAATGCCGAATCTTCATTATCGCTAAGCAGGTAATTTTCTCCGAAATAATAATAGTTGGTTGCATTGGAGGGTTCATTTGCAATCAAAATCTTGAAGAGGGCTGTTGCAGCTTCGTATTGTTCATTGTCTGTCAACCGGATTGCATCGTTCAGTGTTTGGGCAAATAAATTTGCACCAATCAACAACGCAGTAAGAAATACACTCAGTTTCTTTTTCATTTTTCAAATTCAATCTCTGTGTTCCTTTTACAAAGGTAGGATATCAATTTACTTGTATCAAACGAACGGGCATAGTTGCAGGTAACATTCCCATGAGCCTTATGATACGCTGACCCTGATCCCCGGCAACAAATGATGCAAAGCCAGTGCCAAGACCATTTCTTCCTTCCCGGCTGATCATGTAAACATCACGTATAAGCGGATATTGCTTTAATGCAATGTATGCCTGGTAAGGTTTGAAGAATTCATTGGAAAATTGCGATGAGTCTGGCGGAGAAAGCTCAACAACCCTGATTTTACCTAGAAACTGATCCGTCATAGGGTCATCCCTGTCGCTGATCCAGTTAACACTAATCACCCCAATTGCATTTTTGTTCTTGCTTACATAATCAGCAACATCTGCATTGGAATTGGTGGCAAACCAGTTTGGGGGCAGGGCAGCTTTATTCAGCTGAAATGTTTGCTGAAGGTACCTTGCATTGGCAGAGCCGCTTTTATCAAATACAACAACGATACTGTCGAGGTTTGATTTGGGGTTCATTTGTTTCCATGAACTGAAATTTCCATTCACAATATTTTTTAATTGTTCAAAACGGATCAGGGTATCAGGATTCTCATTGTTCACAACCAGCGCAACGGCATCAATAGCAACTTTTGTAACCCTTGGAATGATCTTTCTTCCATTAAAATAATCTTTCTCCGATTGATTAAGTTCCCTGGAGCAGATGATCATTCGGACTGAATCATTTGTAACCAGTTGCTTAAATGCTTCTCCTTCCGGCAGGTATTTAACATGCACCGTAGCATATTGATAGATGCTGTGAAACGTATCCGATTCAACAGAAATCAGCGGCTGGTATGATTCATCACATACGATGGTAATATCGCCGGAAGTAGGCGTGTCAGTAAAACTCGGTTTTACAGGTCCTGAAGTACATGCAGAAAATAAAGGAATAATACCAAGAAACAGAAAGAATAACCTGTTATTGATTTGCATGCGCCTGATCAGAATCCGTGCGGACAGCATTTTTTTTGAAAAGTTTATATCCGCGATATGAAGCATATAGTAAAAGTACACCACCCATCATTTTGGTATTGAGTGCAGGCAATGAATCGAAGTGCAAAACAAAGATAAGAAGTATGCCGACCAATGCGTAAACGAACATCATTATAAGGTTAAACCAAAAATGAAACTTGTTGGCAAAGTTGTTCTGAACAATCATCAGAGGAACAATTACTTCAGTGTAAAGTTTACGGGGAGATTAAACTGCACCTGTACGCTCCTTCCGTTCTGGCGGCCGGCCTTCCAGTCTGGCATTGCCTTTACCACGCGCAAAGCCTCTTCATCACATCCTCCTCCGATGCCGCGAAGTATCTTTCCATCCTTGATCTTACCGTCTTTATCTACGACAAAACTCACATAAACACGTCCGGTAATATTGTTCTCTCTGGCAACAGGCGGATATTTTATGTTCCTGGCTATATACTCAAGCATTTTTTCTTCTCCACCAGGGAATGATGGCATTTCTTCTACGATAGTGAATACTTTTCCCTCATCCGGATCCACAACTGGGTTTTCGGGAGGAAGATCTTCTGTGGTATTTCCTTCCTGAGTAACAGTACTGATTTGAACATCCTTCATTTCTTCCTGAGTTGGAGGCGGCTCATCCTGTACTTCTTCATCCTTTACGACTTTAGGCGGTGTGAACTTGATTGTTTGCACCACAGGTGGTGGCGGAATTACAGGAGGCGGTGGTGGAGTTGCTTTGTCAATTGACGGAGGCTCAGCAAGAGATATTTCCTCGCTCACCACATTTTTTTTAGACAGATCCAGGTTCGAAATCAAATTGATGATGACAGGAATTGCCACAGCCAGCAGAATTGCTCCCATGGTAAATAGAAAAGAGCGCACCACCTGCTTTTCATAATTCTTTCGAATCTCGTATGCACCATATTCCTTGTTACGGTTTTCAAAAACGAGTTCTGCCCTTTCCTGGTTTACTGCATTATTCCAACTGGTAATTTTCATGACTTTTTTTTTGTCAACTTAAAAATATTTTTGTTTTTTTTAATGACTAAAAGTATCAGTTCGAGATCTTCAACAATTCTTTTTCTGATTCGGTAATATCAACAATGGCGAAACGGCCCACTGCACATACATTCATTTCATCGAGAATATCAACCACGTTCTTATACTTGGCAGTAGAATCCGGCTTGATCAAAACCACCAGTCCATCTTTAAATCCTTTGTAACTGGCGATGTGTTTCTTACCCTCGTCTTCTTTCAATAAGCCTCTGCCAATTGAGTCTTTGGTTAGCTGCACTTTTGTGAAAATATCCTGGTTCTTTTCAAGAATTACTTTATGAATTCCTCTTGGGCCATTCAAAGAGAAATCAGCAGTATTCGTAACTGGAGGCTTCGCAGGATCGTCTCCAAGACCGGTATACCATACGATCTTATTATTCGCACTTAAGAGAATTGTGAGTGCCTGCGACTCCTTGATCTTCTGTTCTTCTTCAGGCTTGTCCGGCTTCACCGGCATATTGATCTCCATCGTTTTTGGCTTACTGAATGTAGTGGTAAGCATGAAAAATGTAAGCAGTAAAAAAGCCAGATCCACCATTGGCGTCATGTCAATGTGGGTGGAAGATTTTTTGGCGCGGACCTTACTGTGTTTTTTATCGCCACCACCGGAATCACTTTGTTGTATCTCTGACATTTGGGTTTCTGGTTTGATCCCGATAGCCCCGCCTGAATGACTCAGTTGGACAGGTATCGGAATTGAAGTTTGAGATTTTTTTTAGAACTTTTTTTTTATCACATCCCCGGCGACAAACTAATTCTTTGGTGCTTCTTCTAAGTTTGTAATAAGGTTAAACTTGTTCACTTTCTGGCCTTGTAAGGTTTTAATCACATCTTTCACTACAGGATAATTCGCCTGTCCGTCGCCTTTAATTGCAATCCTGAATTTCGGGTTTGCGTGACGGCCGAAGTTGATCCAGTCTGCAAGTTCATTTTTCAATGAATCAGCAGGGATTCCTTTTGTCTCCTTATTAATTGTTTCTCTTTCCTTTTCTTTGGCATTGAGTAGTTGCTTCATATTTGCCATCGGCACGCCAAAAGACGAAAGCACTGAAAATCGCTTCACTTCTTCAGGTGTAAATTTTACTTCATAACGCTCTCCCATTTTTTCGATAAGGTTGGCGCGGGTTTGTTTTCCGTCAATATCGAAGAAAATACGACCATCCTTGTCAATCGTAATCATCATGATATCACGCTCGGGGAGCTTAATTTCAGATATTGACGAAGGCGTATCAACAATAACCGGTTCCTCGGGACGGAATTTGGTTGTGAGCATAAAAAATGTCACGAGCAAAAAGGCCAAATCCACCATGGGGGTCATATCCAGGCTTGGACTCTTCTTTGGCATATTTATTTTCGGCATCCTAAATTCGGTTTAGTTAATGAGTAGGTAAATTATACTTTCCACAAATCCACAATAAGAATTCGGAAAAATAACCTGATTATTTTTGCTCTTTATACCTGGATGCAAAAGACTGAACAATGCTGTATCCCGCTTCGTCAATTCCGTATGTAATGTTATCGATCTTGCTTGTGAAGTAGTTGTACATGATAATTGCAAGCGCAGAGGTTCCGATACCAAGGGCTGTATTATTAAGTGCTTCGGAAATACCTGTTGAAAGTGCAACAGCATCCGGCGCACCTGCAGTTGCAAGAGCCGCGAAGGCACGTATCATTCCGATTACAGTTCCGAGGAGACCCAGGAGGGTTGCAATAGATGCAATGGTAGAAATGATGACCAGATTTTTAGAAAGCATTGGCAGCTCCAGTGTGGTTGCCTCTTCAAGTTCTTTCTGAATGGCAAGCAACTTTCGCTCTTTATCAAGGTCTTTGTCTGCAAGCATATATTCATACATCTCAAGTCCAGCGGTAACAACATTTGCAATAGAACCTTTTTGTTTGGAGCATGCAGCCTTTGCACCTGCCACATCGTTGCTTGCAACAAGACTACGAATGTTGCGGACGAAACCCTCTACGCTGCCATTGCCTTTACTTTTACCTATCGTGATGAAACGCTCAATTGAAAAAGTGAGTACTGTTATGAAGCAACCCATAAGGATTGGAACGATATAACCTCCCTTGTACATTGTTGCAAGTATGTCGCCCGGCAGCGGGTTCAACTCAGGGTTATTATCCTGAAAACGCGAAGGGTCACCCATTACAAATTTCCAGATAATGAAGCCAATTGCAATTGAAATGGGAATTACCAATGCTGCAAAAAGAGATTTGGCGCTTCCGCCTGATTGTTGCTTACTCATAAGAGTTTAATATTAAAGTTAGATTGTTTAAAATGATTTAACGTTGAGTCTGTAAGAATATTTTTTTTCGGGTGACAATAATAGGAAATTCCATTCAGATGCAAAACCACGAAATTTCTTTTGATATAGAGATGACAAACATAAAAAGGGGCAACATTGTATATTTAACCAAATCCCATAAGAAAATCAGTATTTGTCGTTTGTAATTTATTAATCATTGCAATCCAGCGAGTTTAATCCTGGTTCAATCCTTTTACGAACCTGACTTGCCTTGAAATTCCGCCTTCACTATTGGGGTATCGGAGTTTGAGATTATATACCCCTTTATCCAATTGATCAATATTAATTACTGCTGAATTTAATCCCTGCTTAACATTTAGTTTCATTAAAAGACTGGTTTGGCCGAGTGCATCTTCGATGGCGATCTCAACAAT
>JAPLDB010000206.1 GCA_026391975.1 Bacteroidota bacterium
ATGGCAAAATCATTACTGCCTCTGAAGACTACACAGCAGATATTTTTATCGAAGGAGAAACTATTTCTGCAATAGGTAAAAACCTCCCATTTAAAGCCGAACAGACTATTGACGCATCCGGGAAATTAATTTTTCCAGGCGGCATCGATCCACATGTGCATCTCGACATGCCTTTCATGGGAACCTATAGCAGCGATAATTACGAAACAGGAACCCTCGCAGCATTGCATGGAGGCACCACGATGGTCATTGATTTTATTTTACAGACACAAGGGAAACCATTGCGCCACGCACTTGAACAATGGCAAGGACGCAGCAATGGAAATTGTTTCGGGGATTATTCCTTTCACATGGCTGTGACTGATTTCAATGATGACACAAAAAAAGAAATAAAGGAGATGGTCGAAAAAGAAGGCATCACTTCTTTCAAAACATTCATGGCATACAAGGGCGCATTGATGATCGACGACCGTCAGATGGTAGGATTAATGAATGAAGTAAAAGCACAGGGTGGAATGGTAACCGTCCATGCCACCAACGGCGACATGATCGATTTTCTTATTGCGAAGCACCGTGGGGAAGGAAAACTTTCCCCGCTCTATCATTACCTCTCCCAACCTGAAATTACCGAAGCAGAAGCAACAGGACGATTTGCTGACATGGCAAATTATACCGGTTGTCCGGCCTACGTTGTACACATGACCTGTGAAGGTGCGCTGAATCACATCCGAGACATTGAAAAAAGGAATCAAAAGGTTTATGCTGAGACATGTATTCAATATTTAATACTTGACGCTTCTCTATATGAGAAAGATTTTGAAGGCGCAAAATGGGTGATGAGCCCGCCCTTACGTGAGAAGAAGGATCAGGCATCGCTTTGGGCAGGAATCAATCAGGGAACAGTGCAGGTTGTAGCTACAGATCATTGTCCGTTTACATGGGAGAAAAAATTAATGGGTGAAAAAGATTTTTCTAAGATCCCAAACGGCCATCCGGCAATTGAAAACAGGATGGAGTTGCTTTTTAGTGAAGGAGTTCATAAAGGAAAAATCTCCCTCAATAAATTTGTTGAAGTAACTTCAACCAATGCGGCTAAGATATTTGGAATGTTTCCCAGGAAGGGATGCATTGCTCCCGGCAGTGATGCCGATATAGTAATTTTTGATCCAAATGAAGAACACACCCTCTCAGCAAAGACGCATCACATGAATGTGGATTATTCGGCTTATGAAGGATGGAAAGTAAAAGGCAAAACCAAAACGACAATTCTTCGCGGCCAGGTTGCTATTGACAATGGTGAAGTGAAAATTAAGAAAGGGTACGGTCAGTTTGTAAAACGAAATAAAATATCAGGGATAATATAAAAAACCGAACGCAGATTTTTATGATGGTGAAGATTTACATGACATTTGCAAATTAACAATCAGTAGCACAAATATTGCAGATGAATAATTTTCAGCATTCAGATATCACATCTAAAATAATCAACGCTTACTATTCAGTTTACAATAAACTAGGA
>JAPLDB010000156.1:0-6610 GCA_026391975.1 Bacteroidota bacterium
TCTCAGTTCGGGATGTATAAGGATTCAATTATTTGGTGAACGCACCTATTTCAATTGCAGATTGTCTAAATTCTCATTGGAGAATTAAAATACATCTGCTACTTTTCTAAACTAACCAATTGTTTTCGCTGATGAAGAAAATCCTAAAATCAACCATATTCCTCCTGCCCATTTTTGCATCTGCGCAAGGCCCCTTAATCAAATTATGGGATTCTCGTTTCGGTGGTTACAAAAGTGAACATACCTATAGTTTACAATTTACCTCTGATGGCGGATACCTCATGGGCGGATTTACTGCATCAGATAGCAGCGCCGATATCACACAACACACGCGTGATACAGCAGTAATTAATATGGACGGAGTTTTACATGGTGATTACTGGATCGTAAAAACCGATCCATCAGGAACCATGCAATGGAATAAAAGATATGGCGGAGACAAAGGCGATTACCTTTTCTCTACCATTCAAACTCCTGATGACGGATATCTACTCGGAGGATCTTCTCATTCAGGAATCAGTGGAGAACGTACTGAACCAAACAGAAATCCTACCTCGAATATTTCATCGGCATGTGAAGACTACTGGATTGTAAAAACAGATTCCCTTGGATCTAAGCAGTGGGACAAGCGCTTCGGTGGAAATAGTGGCGACAGGTGCTATTCAGTTATTCAGTCATCTGCAAATTGTTTCCTGTTGGCCGGATATTCATTTAGCCCTGTTTCAGGAGACAAAACAATGGCACAGGTAAATAATTCGTCAGACTTCTGGGTTGTTAAAACAAATGCTTCCGGAACAAAAATTTGGGATAAAGTTTATGGCGGACCACAGAGTGAAGCCGGCCCGGTAGTAATTAAAGAATGTGCTGATGGCGGGTTTGCAATTTGCGGCCAGTCATGGTCAGAAATTGGTGGTGACAAAACAGATTCACTTCACGATACACTTACTACTTCTGTCGGTTTCAGGGGTGATTTCTGGATAGTGAAAATTGATTCTTCAGGAAATAAACTTTGGGACAAAACTTTTGGTGGCGCAAGTGTTGATTGGTTCAATGACTTCATCATAACATCAGATGGCGGTTTCCTGCTTGGAGGCTATACATGGAGCCAGCTTTCAGGAGATGTCACAGAACCTTCAAGGGATACTTCACTCAGTTGGCTAAGTCAGGGTGATTTCTGGATCGTGAAAACAGATTCTCTCGGCAACAAACAATGGGATAAAAGATTCGGAGGGGAATATGTAGATTACTTTAGCAGCATTCAACAAACTCCTGATGGCGGTTACTTGCTTGCAGGTGAATCACTCTCCGGTATTGGAGGCGATAAGTCTGAGATCACAACAGGTGCAGACACCTGGCTTGTGAAAACAGATTCAATGGGCAACAAGCAATGGGATAAAACAATTTTTAACCGTGACAGCAACCACGAACATGCACTAATGACTGATGATGGTTGTATCATCATTTCAACTTCCACTGCTTCAGGAATCGGAGGTTATGTATCACATGCCAACAAGGATACCTCGGGGTTGAATCAAACCCTTGATTACTGGCTGACAAAATTTTGTGATAGCACAATGGTTTCCTCAGGCACTGAAAAAGCATATGGTGGCATTGTTGTTTTCCCGAACCCTGCAGGCAATAAGTTAACCATAAGCTGCACCCTTGATAAAATAAGCTCTATTGAGGTTTATAACGTGATTGGAGTCAGAAAAACCATGGATGAAATAAATTATACAAGTCAAAATTCTCAAATAACTTTGAATGTTTCTAAATTTGAACCCGGTATTTATATACTGAGAATATATTTTGGCGAAAAAACTTTCTATACTAAATTCATAAAACAATAAAGTGAAAATTAAAATTTCACTATCCTTCTTGATTCTTTTCACATTCCATTCTGCACTTGCACAGTCAGGCAAATGGGCATGGATACATGGCGACACCATTGCAACTTCGCCCGGACAATTCGGAACAAAAGGAATTGCAGATCCGGCAAATAGTCCACCCGGACTTTATGAAGCTTATAACTGGACAGACAGAAAAGGATTCCTGTGGATATATGGTGGATACAATTCTGCCGCTGCACTGTACGCAAACATGTGGAAGTATAATCCATACACTAACTTATGGACATGGATACAGGGAGACAGTGTGCCGAATACAATTGCTGTTTATGGAACACTTGGTGTCCCTTCTCCATTGAATACCCCGGGCGCAAGAAACACGGGCGTTTCATGGGTTGACAACAACGGAAATTTTTGGCTCTACGGAGGTTTCATAAACGGACTTGCAAAAAGTGGTGACTTGTGGATGTTCAATCCGCTTACAGTTGAATGGACATGGATGAGTGGTTCTTTAAATGTAAATACTGCCGGAACGCTGGTTCAAGGGGTTCCTTCTTCTATAGATTATCCTCCTTCTATTGTGGAGACAAAAAGCGGATGGGTTGATGCGCAAAATCAATTGTGGATATACGGCGGCATCTATGTCAATACATGCTGTGCTTATGATCGTGTGCTCAGGTATTCAATATCAACCAATGAGTGGACGTGGATCAGGGGGAGTTTATTCAATCAGGCACCGGCGGTTTGGGGATCTTTAGGCATTCCATCTCCCGCAAATAATCCAGGAGCAGGTTCTTCGTATGCACACTGGGAAGACACAATCGGAAATTTCTGGTTTGCGAACGGATATACTTATGCTGCCGCATGGAAATACAATCCTGTTTCAAATGAATGGACATGGATGACGGGCAGCCAGACTGCCAACAGCATGGGCAATTATGTTTCCTATTGTGACACAGGTTCCGGTAATTTCCGTTCCCACAGCGAAGAGAACAGTGCCTGCTTCAAAGACAAATACGAACAGGTCTGGCAGTTTGGAGGCACATCAGCAATTGGCAATAATAATTTCAATGACCTGTGGATATTTGATTATACAGCTTTAAAATACAAGTGGATGCATGGCACGAACCTGTTGGACCAGCCCGCAGTTTATGGTCAATTGGGAATACCATCATACAGCAACATTCCACATTCGCGCGACGGCGCAATTTTATTCGGAGACACACTCTGCAATGTTTTTTTGTTTGCAGGATTATCGAGGCATCCCGGACAGGCAACCTACAATGATGTCTGGAAGTTTACTCCTGATTCTTCATGCAGCAAATGCTTTCAGGCGCTTCCTGTAGCGTCATTCACGGCACCCAATCAGGTTTGTCCGGGTACATGCATTGACTTTCTCGACTATTCATTACATGCTTCCACTTATCTATGGTCATTCCAGGGTGCCATTCCGAGTACCAGCACACAGCAAAACCCTGATAATATTTGTTACAATGCACCCGGTAGTTATGATGTTACATTGATCGTTTCAAATGCGAATGGCATCGATACACTGTTACTCTCAAATTATATTACCGTATACCCCTACCCTGCACCCCAAGGAATTATGCAAAGCGGTGATACCCTTTTTGCAAATGCAGGAGCGGTAACTTATCAGTGGTATCTGGATGGAACAATTCTTACCGGGGCAACTAACTACTTCTATGTTGCTGCACAAAGCGGAAATTACAATGTGGTTTGTACTGACAGCAACAACTGCGAAGTTGAGGCGGCAATATTCGATGTTCTCGCACAAATTCATTCCGAATTTAATCAGGATAAAATTAACAACGGGGAACTGGCGATTTTTCCGAATCCTGTAACCGAGATGTTGACAATACAAAGTTCTAATCAACCAATTAAATTGCGGGAGATAAAATCAATTTCAATTTTTAACACCTTAGGAAAAATAAAAATTGATATTAAAATACCTTCAACAGGTAATTTGCTGCCAACAGACATTGATGTCAACTTACTGGCAAATGGAGTGTATTGGATTGAAATCATTACCGGAGAAAAAACATTCAGGGCTAAATTTATTAAGAGGTAATCCACTACACTGATTTTCCTGGTATTTCGGTTTTTAGCACTGTTTTTCAAACAATTCATCAGCATAACTTTACTTTCTTTGCATTTCAATAATACCCTGATGCAAAACATACGTTCTCTGCTATTTGCTTTTATACTTCTTTATTCATTCTCCGGCTATGCTGATGAAGGCATGTGGATGCCAAACCAGCTGAAGAAAAAAGAGGTTGCAATGAGATCGCTCGGTTTGCAAATCCCTGTCGAAGAAATTTATTCTGAAGAAAATATTTCACTCAAAGATGCCATTGTTCAGTTTGGCGGAGGCTGTTCAGGAGAGATCATTTCCAATGCAGGTTTGGTGCTTACCAACCACCATTGTGGTTATTCACAGGTTCAGTCTTTGAGCACAATGGAACACAACTATGTGAAAGACGGCTTTTGGGCAATGAACAAATCACAGGAACTCCCCTGCCCCGGTCTTACTGTTACATTCATCATCAGCATTCAGGATGTGACGGAGAAAGTTTTTTCAGAATTGAAAGCGGAAATGACTTCCGACGAAAAAGAACACAAACTCGCTGAAGCAATAATTGCAATCGAAAAACAGGCAGCAAAGGAAAAATGGCAGCAGGCAAAGGTGAAACCATTCTATTATGGCAATGAGTATTACCTTTATATCACTGAAACTTTTCGCGATATCCGTCTTGTTGGTATTCCTCCTGCAAGTCTTGGAAGGTTTGGCGGCGATAATGAGAACTGGGTATGGCCCAGGCACACAGCAGATTTTTCCATGTTCAGGATTTATGCTGACTCAATCAATCGTCCCGCCTCTTACAGTGATAAAAACCAACCATACAAACCCAAAAAATCTTTCACTCTTTGCGCAAAAGGAATTCACGAAGGGGACTTTGCAATGGTTTATGGCTTTCCCGGGAGAACAGCAGAATACATTCCATCATTTGCAGTTGAACTCATTCAGAACATCAACGATCCTTCCAAAGTACTTATTCGTGACAAGCGATTATCGATATGGCGGGAGAGAATGAATTCCAATGATACAATTCAATTGGAATATTCCTCCAAGTACGGATCACTGGCAAACTATTGGAAAAAATGGAAAGGTGAAATGACAGGGCTTCGCCGGGGGAATGTGATTGAAGAGAAACAACAGTACGAAGGAAAATTTACAGACTGGATTGGCAAGGATACAAACAGGCGAAATGAATATTCCGGTGTGTTACATGAAATGGAATTGTTCTATTCACAGATAAGACCGCTGAGCAAACTCTATGATTATTACAATGAAGGAATTCTCGGTATCGAACTGATCACGTTTATCAACAACAACATCAGGCCGCTTGAGGGTTTTGCAGCAGTTGACTCTGTTCCGGATGACAGTCTTCGATCTGCAGCATCAAGACTGATGAAAGGCATTCCGGGATTTTTCAAGAATTATGATACAAAAGCAGATGAAATGATCCTGGCATCAATGCTCAGACTTTACCATGACAGCATAGAAACAAAATATCATCCCGGCATTTATTCTCTGATTTGCGGAAAATACAAAGGCAACTATGAAAAATACGCCCGTGATGTTTTCAGGAAATCAATTTTTACGGATGAACAAAAACAAACGCTCTTTCTCAAAACCTTCAGTCATGGTTCCTTAAAAAAGATCAGAAGGGATCCTGCATATATGATCAGCAGATCTTTTGCTGACATGATGAAATCAATGGCTGCCGATGAAATGAAAAGATTCAATACACGCCTTGCTTCGCTTCAGGCAAGGTATATGAAGGCTCAGATGGAAATGAATGACCCAGCGAATATGTATCCCGATGCAAACTCAACATTGCGTGTTGCATATGGGCAGGTGAAAGGTTATCATCCCATGAACGCTGTATATTATGATTACTTTACAAGTTTTTCAGGGATCTTTGAAAAGTATGTACCGGGAGATACTGATTATGATATTCCTTCAAAACTTATTGAATTGTATAATTCAAAAAACCTTGGGTCATATTCTTCCAATGGTGACGTACCGTTTGGGTTCATTACAAGCAGCCATACAACCGGTGGCAATAGCGGAAGTGCAGTTATCAATGCAAAGGGTGAATTGATCGGAACCAATTTTGACCGCGTATGGGAAGGCACAATGAGTGACATCAAATACAATCCTGAAATTTGCAGGAACATCTCACTGGATATACGTTTTACCCTTTTCATCATTGAGAAACTGGGAGGGGCACAAAACATCATTGATGAACTTCAAATCTCAAAATGAAAAAGCTATTCCTGTTTGCTTCCATCCTGCCATTTCTGCTTTCTGCCTGCATTACCATTAAGCCAATTGAATTCAGGCGGGCGGAGAATTTTTCCGTAAGCAGTAATAACAATTCCCCATTGCTCAATTTCGGTTTGGTGTTTTACAATCCGAATGCATTCGGATGCACCATAACGGATATCCAATCAGAAGGAGCCTTAAAGGATCAACAGGTATTCAATGCAGGAATGAACACCAAAATCAGTATTAAAAGTAAAAGTGATTTTGCCATTCCCGTAACTGCAAGGATGGCAAAAATGAATTTCGGCCAATTGCTGGGAGCGGGCTTTAACCTGCTTCTGAATGATGAGGCTATTCCAATGAAGGTTAAGGGAAGGATAAAAGTGAGAAAGTGGTTTATAAGCAAATCATATGA
>JAPLDB010000156.1:6657-13233 GCA_026391975.1 Bacteroidota bacterium
ATTAAAGAAGTTATTTTGAAAATTCTTATTTGTTAATTTGCGGCATGATTAGAAAGATACTTAAATCAACAATTTATTCATTCCTGCTCATTTCATTTGCCAATGGGCAAAATGTTCCCGAAAATTACAAGGCATATCAGCAAGCCGGATTCGGGAATCCCCTTGATACGCCATTTGTCCTGGCTGGTACTTTTGGAGAAATAAGAAACGATCACTTCCATACCGGGATCGATTTTAGTACGGGCAACGAAGAAGGTAAACCGGTCTATGCCATTGCTGATGGTTATGTCTCCAGGATCAAAATATCTGCAACAGGATTTGGCAAAGCCATTTACATTACTCATCCGAATGGATTTGTAAGCGTATATGCACACCTGAAAAACTATGCTGATCCTATTGAAAAGTACATCAAGAAAATTCAATACAAAAAAGAGAGTTTCGAAGTTGACGAAACACTTGAAGTAAACAAAATTAAAGTCAAAAAAGGAAGCGTGATCGCAATGAGCGGAAATTCCGGATCAAGTACAGCCCCGCATTTGCATTTTGAGATCCGTGATGAAAGGACGGAAGAACCGATCAATCCGTTTTTATTCGGATATTCAGTTGCAGATAATGTGAAACCTGAGATCAAGGCAGTCCGATTTTTTCCTGTGCCGGGTCAGGGTGTTGTGGTTGACTCCGACAGACCACGTTCCTACGACGTAGTTCAGAGCAATGGAGTTTTCTCTATACCCGTGCGCGACTACATTCAGGTATTCGGTAAAATCGGTTTTGAATTTTCTCTGAATGACTTTCAAAACAACAACACATCTCCTCTTGGCATTTATTCCATTCAGCTCACGGTGGACACCCAGCAGATATTCAGCATGAAATACGACAGGTTGAATTTCAGTGACAGCCGCTACGTCAATGCACACATTGATTACGAAGCTACATACGATGACGAAGGAATATTTGAACGTTGTTTCAGACTCACCGGCGACAAACTGAAATTGTACGGCGATACCTCTTCCTATGGGTATTTTGAATTCCTCGAAGATGGTGTGCACGATGTGAATTTTACTGTGAAAGATTTTTGGGGGAATACTTCCGTGCTGAATTTCCAGCTACTCTCCTACTCTTCACTTTCAAATGCATCATACATGGAACAACCGGCAGATTATTTTGCAATGATTCCGGAGAAGGGTCTTGCAATCCATAAATCGGATGTAGAAATTGTAATTCCTGCCAATTCAATTTACGAAGTACTTTTATTTACCAATTCGCAATCATCGCGCAAGGCGGGATATTTTTCTCCAACCTTCGAAATCGGAAATCCACGTGTTCCCTTGCACCTGCCTATAACCGTTTCGATAAAGCCGCAGAACCTGTCTGATGACATGAAACCAAAAGCAGTTATTGTTTCATTCGACAAAAAGGGCAAGCCTGTTTATGAAGGTAACGACTGGAACAATGAATTCCTCTCCGCAAAAACGAAGCACTTTGGAACCTTCACTGTTGCAGTGGACACCATTGCCCCTGTAATCAGTATCATCTCATCTCCTAAGGATAAAAAATCCGATGGACCTGCATTGCAAATTAAAGTCACAGACAACCTTTCAGGAATACGTTCTTACCGGGCTCAACTCGAAGGCAAATGGTTTTTGCTGGAATATGATGGAAAGAATAACCTGCTTTATTCAGATATGAAAGACGCATCCAAAGGCAAGGACGGGATTTTAGAAGTGGTTGTTCTTGACATGGCCGGAAACAAGACGACGACCACAATAAACATCCCTGCGGAAAGCAATTAGTTCACTTGCAACTTTTTCTGAATTCTTTTTAAACACAACAGTGTTACAAACTCCGAAGTCATTTATCGGAAAATTGGGCTTTTGTTGGTAACTTTAAACACTGTAAACGGATGATTCTGTTAATTTTGCAGACAGCAATTCAACAATAATGAAAGTTACTTATTACGGCCATTCCTGCTTTTCAATTGAGGTGAGTAACAAGACCCTTTTGTTCGATCCCTACATTTCAGAAAACCCGCTTGCCGGCGACATCGATTTAAAAAAGATTAAAGCAGATTATATTCTTATTTCCCATGGACATGGTGACCATGTTGGTGATGCGATTGAGCTTGCCAGACAAACCAATGCCACTGTGATAGCTGCTTATGAGATCACCAACTGGATCATGAATCACGGGGTCACAAAAACACATGCCATGAATATTGGCGGTCACTGGATCTTTGATTTCGGTAAAGTAAAATGCGTGAATGCCATTCACTCAAGCAGCCTTCCCGACGGAACATACGGCGGCAACCCGATGGGATTCCTGATTGAGGCCCCTGCAGGAAATTTCTACTATGCTGGAGATACTGCATTGCACCTTGACATGAAACTGATCGGGGATTACAAGAAAATAGATTTTGCATTTCTACCTTTGGGGAACAATTACACAATGGGCGTTGACAATGCCGTGATAGCATCAGACTTTATAAAGTGTGATCGTATCATCGGAATGCATTACGACACTTTCGACATGATTAAAATTGATCATACAGAATCAAAAAAGAAATTTGAACTTGCCGGAAAAGAACTGACATTGATGAAGATTGGCGAAACCATCAACATGCGCCAGTCTGTATTGTCCTGAAATAAACTGAAACAATTACTTAATTAACTTATGGGAAAAATTATTGCTGTTGCAAATCAAAAAGGCGGAGTGGGTAAAACCACCACTGCCATGAATCTCGCTGCATCACTTGCAGTGCTCGAACACAAAACATTGTTGATCGACAGCGACCCTCAGGCAAATGCCACCAGTGGTGTTGGCTTTGATCCACGTAATGTAAAAACGAGCATTTACGAGTGCATCATTGATGATGTACATCCGAAAACGGCGATCCTTAAAACAGAAACGCCAAACTTGTTTCTGATTCCTTCACACATCGACCTCGTAGGTGCGGAAATAGAAATGATCCATCTTCCGCAGCGTGAACATAAAATGAAAGATGTGATTGAAAAGATCAGAAAGGATTTTGACTTCATCATCATCGACTGTTCGCCTTCACTTGGACTTATCACTGTAAATGCCCTCACTGCTGCGGATTCAGTTATCGTTCCTGTACAATGCGAATACTTTGCACTTGAAGGATTGGGGAAATTACTCAATACAATAAAAATTGTCCAAACCCGTTTGAATCCGACACTCGATATTGAAGGAATACTGCTCACAATGTATGATTCACGTCTACGTCTTTCAAACCAGGTTGTTGAAGAAGTAAAAACGCACTTCCAGCAAATGGTATTTGATACCATCATTCAACGCAATACCAAACTCGGTGAGGCACCAAGTTTTGGACAAACCATCATTATGCATGATGCAAGCAGTCGTGGTTCAACGAACTACCTGAATCTGGCAAGGGAAATTCTGCAGAAGAATGACCTTACCAAAATGAAGAATGTAGATAAACTTATTCCTGTAACTGATGAGCACTAAGCGAAATGCATTGGGCAAAGGTCTCAGTGCACTCCTCGACAATGCAGAAACTGATATCACAACCAGGAATGACGGAAGTGTCCTTCATCCCGGTGTCGGAAATGTTTCTGCAATCCCGGTTAATCAGATAGAGACGAATCCTTTTCAGCCACGGACAGATTTTGACCAGGCTGCTTTAGAGGAACTTGCATCCTCTATTAAAGAGCAGGGAATTATTCAGCCTATTACGGTTCGCAAACTGGGTTATGACAAGTATCAGATCATTTCCGGTGAAAGAAGATTTCGTGCTTCTAAGCTTGCAGGTCTTGATGCAATTCCTGCTTATGTGCGCGTCGCCAATGATCAGAGCATGCTTGAGATGGCCCTGGTAGAGAACCTTCAGCGAAACGACCTCAATGCTGTCGAGATCGGAGTCAGCTTCAAACGGTTGATCGAAGAATGTAAACTGACGCAGGAAGAACTGAGTGATAAGATCGGTATGAACAGAAGTACTGTCACCAATTATATCCGCCTGTTAAAACTACCTCCTGAAATTCAACTTGCCATTCGCGACAATACCATTTCCATGGGACATGCCCGCGCAATACTTGGTATTACAGAAGTAACAAGGCAGCTTCTTGTTTTTAAACTTACCGTTGAAAAAGGCCTCAGCGTGCGGGAAGTCGAAGAACTTGCACGCGAATCTGGCAGTAAAACCGGACACAGGTTTAAAGGCGGTTCGGTAACCGGTAAGCTGGGATTTGAATATGAGAAAATCCAGAATGTGCTTAGCAGTCATTTCGGTACAAAGATTCACCTCAAGCGAAACTCCAAAGGTGACGGCAGTATTGTGATCCCTTATGAGAACGATGCTGACCTGAACAGGATCCTTGAACTTCTTAATTATTGAGCTCATAATGAAGAAGTAATAATGATTAATGAAAGTCAAACTTCTTATTCCTTCCTTGCTTTGCTTTCTGTCTTGTTATAACATTGTTGCAGGTCAGGATTCATTAAAAATCAAACCGGATAAGCCGGTAGCTCTCGATACATTTTATACAAAACACAAAGCTAACAGGGCAGCTTTGTATTCAGCCATCTTACCTGGAGCAGGTCAGATCTTCAATAAGAAATACTGGAAACCACCAATTTTATATGCTGGTTTTATTGCGATTGGCTATTCCATTGAATTCAATAACCGCAATTATCAGACTTTTAGAATAGCATATCGTTACCGCATTGACCCGGATTCAACAACTATTGATCCTTATGTAGGCATTTATGATGCAACCGCATTGCAGGTAAGAAGGGACTACTACAGGAGAACACGCGACCTTATGTGGATCATTGCTTCAGGCGTTTACATTCTGAATATCATTGATGCTTATGTGGATGCTCAGCTTTCTGATTTCGACATTAGCGATAACCTGTCCATAAACGCCCAACCTGTAATTCAGTTTGCAAGAGACAAAAGTCCCGTCCCCTCTTTGGCTCTTACATTTAATTTGAAGTAAATTTTATTATGTTAAATAGACCTGGGGTGTTTCCGGATTTCACTTCTTGTTTTTATAATACTTACAGAAGTTTTTTACCCCACACAGGTCGCATTTAGGATTACGGGCAACGCATACATACCTTCCATGAAGTATCAGCCAGTGATGGGCAATGGCGATCTTGTCTTCGGGAATAAATTTAATTAGTTGTTTCTCGGTTTGCAGCGGATTCTTTGCGCCTGTCGTGAGCCCTATCCTTGCGCTTACTCGAAAAACATGCGTGTCAACTGCCAGCGCCGGTTGGTTATAAACGACGGATGCAATTACATTAGCTGTCTTCCGCCCTACTCCAGGCAATAATTGTAATTGCCCGATATCAGCAGGTACAATGCCGTTGAAATCTTTAACCAGCATTTTTGCCATTCCGGCCAGGTGCTTTGCTTTGTTGTTCGGGTAACTGATGCTTTTTATCAGAGGATAAATCTGATCCGGACCGGCTTTGGCAAGAGCATATACATCAGGAAAAACTTCCAGAAACGGCGGCATAGTCATGTTCACTCTTTTGTCGGTGCATTGTGCAGACAGGATCACGGCTACAAGCAGCTCATATGGATTTGTATACTCCAGTTCTGTTTCCGCCACAGGACGTTCAGTACTGAAATAGGTTATTACTCCATCGAAACGTTCCTTTTTTGTCATTGCAAAAATAAATAGCTGAAATAATTACTGCTTTTCATCACCTTCCCTTACCTGATGCGCCCGCTGATACGCCTGGAGATCCCGCTCTTTCACTTGTTGCAGGTTTGTGCCGGAGAAATCAACCTGTATATAGCCCGTTGCATCACCGATGGTAAATTTAAAAACAGGGCGTTTGTTTTCCAGTCCTGACTCACTCAGGAAATATGAAAAGCGCCCTGTTTCAAATTCCTTGCTTGGGCGTAAACAATGCTCAGGATCCGGAAAAATATCAAAATCGAAAAATGTTTTTATCATTTCATCTTCTGACAGGTCAAATGATATATACAAAGAAGAATGATTGGTTAAATCTTCCACGAATACATCGACAGGGATCACCCCCTCATCATTTTTTTCAAGAAACAATACCTGCTTCAGCGGTTTTGAAAAAAACACCCTTGCATAGATAAAATCATCTCCTTTGAATGTCTGGGTTGCATTGCTTGCATTATTGCTCGTTACCGGTGTCCGCGCAAATACCATATGCATGTTTTGCCTCAGAGATCCTCTTATTTCATATTCATGATTTATCTTGCTTGTATCCTGGGCAAAATTCTTTGCAGCGCTGAAGAACAATAATGATAATAGGACTAAGTATCTGTTCATGCTATTTTTCTTCAAATCTACTTCTGAGAAAGATCATAAACAAATGCTCCCTGATGCTGGACGGAATAAGCCATTATTCCGGATTCCTTTGCTTCATTCAATAACCTCATAGCCTTTGCCGGCGCCACGGATGAATCAATGATTAGCTGTTTGAAATTGAAATGTTCTGTGAGTTGTTTCACCTTTGTACGAATATTCCCTGACAAAATCAGGAAGTCAATAACCGGTTTTGTCTTACCGGCATCCGGCAGACGAGCATCACTGACAAAAGCTATCC
>JAPLDB010000237.1 GCA_026391975.1 Bacteroidota bacterium
AGGAAATGGATAACATTCAAGCAACAGTATGAAAAACTAATTATAAGGTTATCGAAAAAAGAAATTCAGCCTCCGCATCTTTCAATTTCTTATAAGTACACACCCATGAGTGTTGCGGCAATGGCTACTATCAGAAGCTAGCACCTTTTTTTCTAAGCCCGGATTTTGACCCCTATAATGCCTCGTATGAATTAATACATACCTTTACACAACAAGCCGAAGTATCGTTTGATGAAGCTCTTCATAAAAAATATGGTGAGTATCCGCTGCAAAATAATCGTCAGGCAAGAACTCGAGAACCTGGGATTGCATCACACCATTATTGAGTTAGGTGAGGTGCAGATTGAAGAAGATATTTCTACTGAAATAAAGATAAAATTATCATCCGCTTTGCTCAAGTCAGGCCTTGAACTAATGGATGATAAGAAAGCTATTCTTATCGAAAAAATAAAAAATGTGGTTGTTGAAATGATCCATTATTCAGACGATTTACCGAAAACCAATTTCTCGGACTTCCTTAGTAAAAAGCTAAAATACGAGTACAATTATCTCTCTACTCTTTTTTCTGAAGTAAAGGGAACCACCATCGAGCATTTCATTATTTCGCATAAGATTGAACGCGCGAAGGAATTGCTTATTTACAATGAACATTCTCTAACTGAAATCGCTCACTTACTTCACTATAGCAGCGTGGCGCACCTTTCCAACCAATTTAAGAAAGTGACAGGTCTTACGCCCACCTTCTTCAAAAAAATGAAGCATAAACGGCTTATTGCTTTGGAGAACCTTTAAAACAAATTTATTCCGAAGCACCCCTGGAATTGCTTTCCGGAATGCCTTAATCATGTAACTTTTTACGGGAATTATATAATATCCTCCGGGTATTCTATCTGTAACCTTGTTTCCTGATATTTTTTCACAAAATAATTTTTAACCTGCAAAAACTTCAATTAAAAAAAATAGATTATGTTAGAAAACAATAAAACTGAACTTGAAAAATCAAAAGTTCATATCGTCATTGAGATCATAGAATACGTGCCCAATGCAGTGCTGAGCAAAACAATCATCAAAAAAACCACAGGCAATGTTACTGTCACCTCTCTCGCCTCAGGAGAAGAACTTGCTGAAAAGACGTCGCCCTTTGATACCTATATTAAGATTATTGATGGTGCAGCCGAAGTCAGCATAAATGATAAAAAATATCAGCTCAAGCTGGGAGAAGGAATTGTGATTCCTGCAAATGCAGCACACATGTTCAATGCAAATGAGCAGTTCAAAATGATTGCCACCGTTATAAAAAGCGGCTATGAAGATTAATATGCCCGTATGCAGATTCTGTAGCAGACTCTGTAGAGTGAAGTTACCGGGGTATAAAAGCGCAGCCTAAATATTCTCCCGCAGGTATTTCAATTTGAGCAATTCATACTCGGCAGGAAACCAGTTTTTCAAAATTTCTACATAGTAATTGTAGGGTTTGTGTTGCCAGGTCCACGAACTGCTTTTATACAAATCATGGTCGAGAAAATAGCCGTCCTCTCCCCTTTCATAAATTTGCAACAGTGAATCATTTTGAAGAATTGAAGAATCCTTAAGAATCTTCGGGTAATCAAATTCGGAAAGTTCAATCCTGCTTTCAAGCTTGAAATAGTTGATGTCTTCAACAGGCGGTGGTAGTTTTACATCTGAGACATCCTTGCTTATTTTTTTGTTTGCAGATTTACCAACTGAGCCCATCAGCCTGCTCAATTTACCGTCGAACATTCTTACTCCGCCATCCATCAGCATTTTCTTAAAGCTGAAATCGTTTCCGAACAGAAATGAATTTACGTTATCCTTCACAAAACTTGTGTCATTGTAATTCAATGGGAATGTAGGAATGAGGTCAGCCGGGTTCACAATATTAAAACTTGTGCCGTCAATACCGAAGCGACTGTTGTACTCATTCGCAAATAATTTATTGCCGGTCATGGGTGTCGCAAATGCATAAGTCTTGAATTTATTTCTTTTTGAAAGCAATCTTCCGGGAAGATTTTCAAGATAAGCCCTGAATAAATTCGCAATAGCACCTCCCTGGCTGTGGCCTGTAAGGATGATGTTATAAATTCCCTCCCTGTTCAGATTCTTAATCTGGTAAAGCAATTCATTGTGCAGAAATCCAACGCTTAAAGCATAACCACTATGTACAGCTGCTAACGGATCTTTTGCGAAACAATATTCAAAATCATTTCCATCAACATTCATCATGCCTGTTGCCGGGATCATTGAGGCATAAATGTTCTGTATCCAGCTGAGTTGCTTTTCAGTAGATCCTCTGAAATTAACGACAGCAACTTCATCCTTGACGTATACCTGGTATTTACTGTCCATCCCGAAGGTGCCTGATGTATATCTCTTTTCGTATCCTGAAGGCAAAATACGTGCATCATCGTTATACAAATCCAGAAAAGTAAAGCTGTTGCAAATGGCAATCATATCTTTTGCTTCTGCCTTGTCAAATCCCGGCTCAAGTTTGGCCGAACACTGAAAAGCAAAAAGGATAGCGAGAAATAAAAAACAGGTTTTGGTCATTAGTTACTAAACGCTTATTAAAAATATTTATTTGAAACTCCAATCAACAATGAGATTACGTGAGGTAAAATATTTTGTTTCCGGTTTTCTATCAATGCAAACTTATTTAATAATAATTTCATCTGGCAATTGATAAGCATGCTGATACGTTCTTATTCAAAACGGTTTTGCTACGAACAAGCATTGAATCAGATTGTTTTGGCGTTTCAGAGTTTATTTGTTTATTTTTACATGACCAAACTTAAGGCGTCATGAGAAGAAGTATCATTTTCTTTGCTGCCATCCTCATTTCTTCCCGGTGTTGCTATTCACAATCACAGGGTCCTTTCAATCCGATGTCTGCTTCATACTCAGCAGCAGGTTGCCTTGCTTGTCCGGGAAGCGACTGGAATAATTTCCAGTACGTTTCATTTCCTGATCACCTATATGCTGAATCAGGACTTGCATCTTACCCACAGTGCTTTCAGGCTACCTGCTTCTATTCGCGTATTTTGTATTCTTTTGATTTTGGCTTTTCAATACCACAGGGAGCAACAATTATGGGAGTTTCAGCACAAGTATTGCGCATGTCCACTGCGCCAGCTGATGTAACAGATTCTCTCGTTCAGCTTTATACAGGCTCACCCGTTGGTACCAACCATGCATCTACCACTAACTGGACGCCGAATCCAATGAGTGTAATATATGGCGACAGCACAGATACATGGGGGTACAACCTTACTCCGGACACAGTGAACAGTTCACAGTTCGGGCTGGCTGTGATGGCAGTTAACAGAAATATGGTTGGATTGATCACGACTGCTGCAGTTGATCATATTGAAATGACTGTTTATTACAATACCGGCACAGGGATCCTCACGCAAACGAAAAGCAGTAGTGTGTTAGGAATTCATTACGATGCCTCCGCGTCTATACTCGAACTATTTCCCCGCGAAGGGAAATTAAATAGCGTCAAGATAATCGACAGTAAAGGAATTGAATTATTTCATGCCAATTTTTATGAGGCAACCGGCGAAAGGATTGGCCTGGATATTCCAAGGATAGACCGGGGAATTTATTTTGTCATTGCAGATATTAGCGGACGGATCATTTCCAACAGGTTTGTTGCAGAATGAATATTTCCTTATTTACTCGCGTCAATGACATCCAGCAACCCGTTATGAAATTTATCATCATTGAGTTGCCAGAACATGATGCCTCCAAGCTTATTTGCAACAGCATACTTTGTTTTAATTGCAATTGATCGTTCATCATCATAGGTCGCAAGCAATCTTCTTTTGGTGTTGATTGCGAAAGGAGCTTTTGCAACTTCATCCCATTTTTTTTCAAAACCATTTTCAACTGAAAGAGAATCACTGCTGTATTTATATGAGAAACCATGTAAGAATTTACATGGCATATATAAATCCACCTTGTTCCCTTCTTCAATCTGAAAAAACCTTCCATAGAATGCTGCACCAATGACAATCTTATCTGCAGGAATTCCGGCCTTCAAAAGCAATTGCACGGCATGGTCTGTAGATTCAGTCTGTTGTGGAGTTGAAAACAAAGGAGTATGGTGACCGCTCGTAGTACTATAGCCATGAACCAGATCATAGGACATTACATTTATGAAATTCACATACTTAATTATTTCCTTCCATTCAACAGAGGAGTCAATGTAAGATGTGAACCCACCTGCTGCAAAACTAATTTCGAATCCGGGCCCATTGACTTCTCTAAGTTCTCTTAGCAGAAGTGTGAAATTAGACCTGTCATCATTTTTATATACATGACCCGGAAAACCTTTGATGGCAGGGTATTCCCAATCGAGGTCAATTCCGTCTGTGTTAAAAAATGCAGAGGCCTCTTTAACTGATCGTGCAAATTCCTTCCTGCCTGATGCCGTATTGAAAACATCTGAGCAGGTTTGGCAGCCGCCCCAGCCGCCAAGGGAAAGCATCACCTTCATTCCCGGATTTTTGCTTTTCAGCTCAACCATTCTTTTGATGGTTGCAGTGTCGGTAGCAGAGTTAATTACAAAGTGGTTTTCCCGAAGGTTACCAAAAGAAAAAATAAGATGTGTAAGTTTTTCTGTTTCGAAGCTATCCACAGGAATTGTTGTTCCGCAGTAATAACCAATGATACGAAAGCCGGATGGCGCCCGTGCGGTTGAATTCAAAAAACAAAGCGAAACAATCAACGGCAGCAATAATAATTTTAATTTATGTCTACTATCCATTGATAAAAATAATAACCCGTGCGCCTATTTATTCTTCTGTTCAATTGCCTTTTCAACCATCAGTATAAATTAATCTAATTGAACCCTATGAACAAATGCCGCAGCTCCAACAGTAATAAATCGGGTTAAATATTTTCGCAATCCAAATCCGCCAACCCGCTTAACTCCGAAAGTTTCCATAACATATTCAATATCTCCATGCTCTTTCAGAATTTCTGAAACATAAGTTTTCTCAGTGATTTTCATGACGACAATATATTAAGTTCTTTTGGTTTATAGGGCAGAAAAGTCAAACATTAAATCCATCTCCTTACCTTTTCCATATAAATCCTATAGTCTTGCCCAAAGTCCTTTAGCAAACGTGGCTCTTCAACAAGGATCGTAAAAACATTGAAAATAAAAAATATGATCAAAAAATAAATCCACAATCCAAAGGCCTGAAAGAACAATGCCTCTCCTATTAATATCAACATTACACCGACATACATTGGGTTACGTGAGAATCTGTAAAGACCGGAGGTCACCAGTTTTTTTGTCGGATCTGCCGGAGACAAAGTTCCTTTACCCTTTACAGCAAAACTGACGATACAACTTGTCATGATGAGCAATCCCAATGCAAACAAAAAACATCCTGCATATTGAATGGCCACCCAATTTTGCATGAACCCTTCATTGATTTTTTTCCTTGCAATGAAATAAGGAATCAATCCTGCAACAATTCCGGGCTGAAGAATTGTTAAAATCAGGTTTCTGATAAATAAAGAAAACATTTTTTAGAAATAAACAACCTCGAGGCAAGCCGACGAGGTATTAAAAACCTGAACTAGAACACGTACACGCCGCAAGCGACGAGGAATAAAACCTGGGGATCCCGAAGCACTTCGTGCTCGGGATCATTCCGATGCCTATCGGAACGACTAAATGATTTCGCTTCTCCACCTGTGGCGGATCGCAAAATCATAGTCTCATTGATTTACGAGCCTGTGAATTGAAGATAGAGGAGTGTAACAGCTGCTGCTGTCATAACTATCAAAGCAATAAATCCCAGTATATTGGCGACTTTTCCATTCACATTTTCACCCATAATTTTCTTGTTGTTTGAGATGTGCAGAATGATTGCAATCAACACCGGAGCTGTGAGGCCGTAAAGCACGGCAGTATAAATCAATGCCTTAACAGGAGAAATTCCGATGTAGTTTAAAGAGAGTCCCAGTATCAGTGAAATGGCAATGACAACATAAAATGCTTTTGCTTCATGAAACTTTTTGTCGAGGCCCTGTTCCCATCCAAATGTTTCAGCAAAAATATATGAAACAGAACCGCTCAGTACAGGTATTGCAATCAAGCCCGTTCCGATCACACCAACTGCAAAAAGGAAATAAGCCATGTTTCCGGCGAGCGGTTTCAATGCCATTGCAGCCTTTTCAACTGTATCGATCTGATGAACTCCGCCGTTAAACAAAACAGTTCCGGTGGTGAGAATAATAAAATACATCACCAATCCTGAGAGCGTCATTCCGAAATCCACATCCTGGTCCATCGAATGGATTATTCTTTTGTCAACGATGATATGCTTCCTCTTATGTTTCATTTCCTCCACCTCCACTGATGCCTGCCAGAAGAAAAGGTATGGTGAAATTGTGGTTCCGAGTATGCCAACAAGAATGGCAATGAAGTTTTTATCGAATTTTATTGTGGGGATGAAAGTTGCTTTAATGATTGCGGGAATATCCTGCTTGTATAAAAACGGCACAACTAAATAAACGAGAATCACAATACACAGGTATTTCAGGACAGAAGCCATTTTCTGATAGGGCAAATAGATAATGAGCCCTAAAAGAATCAACGTAAAAATAACGCTGAAATATCCAGCGTCAATTGAAGGAAAGAGCAGGTTACCGACTGCCCCCATACCGGCAATGTCTGCGCCGATGTTCATCACAATGGCAGGAAAGCTGAATAGCAGCATCAGGTACAAGACCGGTCTCGGGTAATTCTTTTTTAATGTTCCTGTTAAGCCCTGTGAGGTAACCAAACCAATTCTTGCACACATCTGTTGAATGGCAGCCATGAGTGGAAATGCAACAATAGATGTCCATAAGGTTGAAAGCCCGTAAGCAGCACCTGCCTGGGAATAGGTTGCAATGCCTGATGGGTCGTCATCGCTTGCTCCGGTTACAAGACCCGGGCCAAGCTTTTTCCAAAAGTTTAAAAGTCTTTGAGATATACCTTTCTTCTTTTTCATTTATTCCATCACAACAGAATGGAAGGTAGACAAAAACTGAAGGCCTGGAAATACCGGATGCAATTAAAAATCAACAACGATTCCGATACTTGGCAAGATGGTTCCGGCCTCATTGGGTATACTGAAAGGCAAATAGCTTCCGGGATTTGAAGGGTCTGTGATGCCATTGCCATTTGCATCCCGTTGAATGGAAATATAAGGTTGCTGCTCAGATTTTATGTTCATTACATTCTGAATATCGAGGTAAATATTGAATGTCCATTTTTTGAACGGATATTTTTTGTCCACCCTGATGTCAAGCTGAGAAAATGCCGGAGAACGAACCGTATTCAATAACGTATAATCTTTAATGCCCTGGCCTGTTACATCAAAATTACTTTTCTGAAGTGTAGCGGCTTGATTGTATGGTGTATACGGTGCACCATCAGAATATCGAAAACGCAAGCCTGTTTCCCAGTTGTGTTTAAATATTTTACCCATTGTAACACTGAGAATATTCCTGAAATCCCACGCAGAAGGCACATATTTATCATTTATGTCTTTGAATTCGCTTCGAACGAAAGTATAGCTAATTAAACCATAAAAATTTTTGTACAATTTCTGCTGGATCAAAAACTCCAAGCCATAAGAGCGCCCTTGATTGGTGGAGCTAACCGGTGCATCTCCAACCACACCAAAATCGCTGCCGAGGTTGGCAAGTGAAATAGAGTCAGACAGACTGAAAGGATATTGATCATATATCTTATAAAATGATTCCACAGTCACTTTTAAATTTTTCTTTGAATCAAATTCAATACCTCCCACAAAATGAGTGGCATTGATGTACTTCACATTTTTGTTGAGCAATTCGCCTGCGGTATTTCGATAACCTAAAACAGTATAAGCAGGCAACTGATTGTACAATCCGGTGCTCATGTTCAGCGACCACTTTTCATTCAAACTATAGGAAGCTGAAAATCGTGGAGAGAATTGATTCAGCGGATTACTCATCTCTGTATTAAAAGTATTGCCATCCAGTCGTGCGCCCAGGGAAAGCACAAGACTGTTGCTGAATAGCGTATTGCTCACCTGTGCGAAGACACCATATTTTAAAAAAGAAATTTCAGAGCTATAGTCGGTGATGACAGCATAGGTTTGTTTTCTGTAAGTATCATTGGTGTATTGCACGTATTCGCCACCCACGCCATAATTAAGTTTCCAGTTCTTTTTGCGTGCTGTATTCTCCAGCCTGATCCTGTTTTCAATCTCCTGTGAAACAAAATCATATATTACATTTTCTTTGGCTTCGTCATTGTTAAAATACTTGATGGCTTTATTATTCAGGTGATTGCGGCTTACCACCAATGTGGTGTAGCTGTTGGGATGAAACTGCTTGTAAACTGCTCCTACTGTATAATTCCATTGCTCATTTACAGGAAGAACATTTAATAGGTTCCACTGGTATTTAAACTGAAAATCATCATAGGTTGGAAGAAAAGGAAGCTCCAGGGCCTTAAATAAAAACTGAAGATAGCTTTTTCTGTAGCCGGCAATGAGAGAAGATTTTTTACCGAGCGGGGTTTCTGCAGTCAGGGCCAAATCCGATGAACCAAGTGCCACTGAATAAGCTGCCTTGTCATCACGCGGAGTTTTGTATTTAAAATCCAGTACACTACTCAATGCATTTCCTTTTCCTGCAGGGAAAGCACCTGCATAAAAATTTAGTTCAGAAATAAAATCGACGTTGATCATTCCGACCGGTCCTCCCGAGGCGCCTTGTGTCTGAAAATGGTTGATGATGGGCGTTTCAATGCCATCGATATAGAAGCGGTTTTCGTTTGGTGAGCCACCGCGGACGAGAATATCATTCCTGAAGCCGGGTGTGAATCCAACACCCGGAAATGACTGAATGGCTTTTGAGATATCACGGTTGCCGCCGGGATTGCGCTTGATTTCGTTGACGCCAATCGTACGCAATGAAATGGGGCTCTCCTCTGTTTTACTGATTGTTTCCGCAGATACAACCGCTTCCTTTAGTTCCGTACCTGACTGATCCAGTTCAAAATTTATAATTGTTGCTTTTGCATTGTTGACAACAACATCAAAAATGGTTATTGGTTTATAACCTACAATACTTGCTTTCACATTATAGGTACCCGGATTCAGGTCAGGAATCTCAAAAGCTCCCGAAACATCAGTAACGGCTCCAAGCGCAGTTCCTTCAATTACTACCGTTGCAAATGGCAATGCTTCATTGCTCACTTTATCAACCAGTTTTCCCCTAAGGGTACCCGTCTGGGCTACAGAGGAATGCAGTGAAAATAGGAAGATAATAAAGAAAATGTTTTTCATGTCAGTGTATCGCCTTGTAACAAAGACCCTTTAACATAGTTCATTTGGAATAAGAAAATTATCAGGTTATGAAGGTGCAAATTAAAAAGAATTGCCTTTTATTTCAATTAATATGGGCGAGTATGGAGAACGATCCTGTTGAGTTGAAAAAATATGACTTTACTCAATTCGCCACCTGACGTAACTCATTTTTTGTTTTTCATCAATGTCTGAACTTTGAAAAAATTATCGTCAGCCATGAAAAGCATTCATTTAACTAAGCTATTAGTTTTATCAATATTTATTACTGCTCTCAACTTTCCGGTTCTATCACAACCTGTCTGGACGCAGAAATCGAATTATTCAGGAGTTGCAAGATTTGACTTTGCCGGTTTCAGCTTAAACGGCAAAGGATACATCGGCGGCGGACGGTACGGCGGCCCCTTCAACTCCATCAGTGAGTGGCAGGAATACAATCCTGTTTCAGATTCATGGAACATCATCACTCCGATGACATATCCATTCACCGCATTATCAGCCTTTGAAATCGCAGGAACCGGATATGTGATGAATGGCGTGAATGATGCATTTTACAATTATGATACTTTCAGGTATAATCAGGCGGGCAACAACTGGTCGACAGGTGCTCAAAATAACTATCCGCGTTTGTATGCTTCAGGTGTATCAAATGGTGTTAAGGGATATATCATCGGCGGCTACGGATTTTCGGCTGAGTCATTGAATGATCTCTGGGAATACAATCCTGTACTTGATGCCTGGACTGAAAAAGATACACTTCCACTCAGCGCTGCCCGTTATTATGCTTCAGCATTTTCAATTCTGGGGAATGTTTATGTTTTCGGCGGAACGAATGACTTTGGCAACCTGAATGATCTTTGGAAATATGATACAGCAACTACACACTGGACACAAATGTCGTCAATGCCATCTGTGGAGAGAATGCAGAGTTTGTCATTTGTCATAAATAATGAAGCGTATGTTGTTGGCGGCTCTCTCAATGGCACGAACTCAAAGGAAGTCTGGAAATACGATGCCATCACAGATACATGGACAGCATTGCCTGATTTTCCGGGGCTCAATGCCCCTTTTGGCGGAGTTGCATTTACCATTAATGGCAAAGGATATATTGTTACTGGAAACGGAACATCTGAATGCTGGGAATTTGATCCGGGGATCAATAACACAACTGAAAATCCGGCAGAATCCATTACGGTGAGCTTATCACCAAATCCTGTAGTTGGCATTTCGGTTCTTCAATTCAAAGAAAGAAATACCGCAGGGTATACTATTGAAATAACAAATAGTCTGGGAGTAATAGTTAAAACGCTAAGAACAAATCTTACAGAGGTTTTTATTGACAGGAAGGAACTTACAACCGGAATTTATTTTGCACGGATTCATGACCAGTCTTTT
>JAPLDB010000010.1:0-3493 GCA_026391975.1 Bacteroidota bacterium
CTTATTCATAATCTCCAATGGTTGTTATAACACCGATTTCAAACCCTGACAACAAAGCGAAAAATTTATTTCTGATCGAAAATTAGATATGATTTTTGACAAAAGCAAGCATTAATCCCCTAAAAACGAGATAAATACTGTAAACATCTTGTTGGTTATTTCAACCCCAAATTTCACCCAAGATAAATGGCTATTGGCAACCGAAAAATTGCCATTGGCACCAATTTTAGGTAAAACGGAAGTTGTTAACATTAAAAGCGGTGGTGGGATTCTTAACCTCGATTGCAAAACTTTTTTATCTCTGAAGGTTTCAGAATCCAACGCGCTTCGTTACTTTCGCGCTCTCAAAAATTTTAAAATTTATCAATCATGAAAGTTACCGTAGTAGGCGCAGGAAATGTTGGTGCTACTTGTGCCAATGTAATTGCAACCAATGATTTTGTTCGCGAGGTCGTTTTACTAGACATCAAAGAAGGTATTGCAGAAGGAAAGTCACTCGATATGTGGCAAACTGCCCCTATCAACTTGTATGATACACGGATCACCGGATCTACAAATGATTACGAAAAGACCGCAGGTTCAGATGTTGTTGTCATTACCTCCGGCCTTCCGCGCAAACCGGGAATGAGTCGTGATGACCTTATTGCTACCAATGCAGGTATTGTTCGCGGTGTGACTGAGAATATCATTAAATATTCTCCTGATACCATCATTATCGTTGTGTCAAACCCGCTTGATGTAATGACTTACTGTGCTTACCTCACTGCACATATCGATTCAAAAAGAGTCTTCGGAATGGCAGGCATTCTGGATACCGCACGTTACCGTGCATTTCTCGCAGAGGCGCTGAATACATCTCCGAAAGATATACAGGCTGTGCTGATGGGTGGACACGGAGATACAATGGTTCCGCTTCCGAGGTATACAACCGTTGCCGGAATTCCTGTAACTGAACTTATCTCAAAAGAAAAATTAGATGCCATTGTTCAGCGCACAAAAGTAGGCGGTGGAGAACTGGTTAACCTTATGGGAACTTCTGCCTGGTATGCGCCGGGAGCTGCTGCTGCCCAAATGGTTGAAGCGATCATCAAAGACCAGAAAAGAATTTTTCCTTGTTGCGCATGGCTGCAGGGTGAATATGGTTTAAAAGATATTTACCTTGGTGTTCCTGCTAAGCTTGGCAAAAATGGAATTGAGCAGATCATAGAACTGAAACTCAATAAAGATGAAATGGAGTTGCTTACTTCCTCTGCAAAATCTGTGAAAGAAGTTATGAGTGTGCTTGACGGCATGCAGACTCCTGTAAAATAAATTAATCGAAATTATTTTAAGAGGCATTTGGTAAACGAATGCCTCTTATTTTTTTAGTGATGGTCCACAAAACAAATATCCCTATCCAGTTGCTTTTCATTGAAGACGCCGGCTACCATTTGCTTGTCAAGGCAAAAGTGAATGGTAAAACAGTTACTTTATTGATCGATACCGGGGCTTCCAAAACTGTTTTTGACAAAGGCAGAATTCTCCGTTTTGCAAATGAAGAATCTTTTCTCACACTTGAAAAATTATCTACGGGCTTGGGTACAACTATGATGGAGACCCAATCTACAGTGTTGAAAAAGTTCCAGGTTGGAAAACTGCAGATTGCAAATTTTGAAACGATTGTGATTGACCTGTCGCATGTCAACCTTACCTATGCAAAGCTTGACCTGCCTGCCATTGATGGTGTATTAGGCAGCGACCTCATGGTAAAACACCATGCCATCATTGATTACAAGAAGAAGGAAATGAAACTCAGCTGGAAGAAATAATACCATTACTCTGTTCAAATTAATCCAATAATTTTTCTGGTATAATGCCGATAGAGTAGCTGTTACTGCGTACTACGTAGGGTATGCGACATAAAAAAAATCGAAATTGGCAGGTTGATAAGTATTCTAAATGTTGCCTAAGTAATGGCCGACATAGTATAGTTCAAAAGCCGGAAGGCGCATTGGACTATTTTAGATACCGTATCGGTATAATTGCTACTTCCTGTAGGCGATGAAGTAAGGAAACTGGAGCACTTCGTTTTTGTAGGTGAATTGCGAGCCATCAGAGAGATCAACTTTTAGTAGTTGCTGAGTGCTCATATCAATCACCGTGATGTAACCATTTCTTCCTCCGCAACCGGAAATGTGGTGAGGCGCCGGACCACCATCATAGTTCAGGTTTGCCACATATACGACATCGTGATCATCATCAACTGCAACTCCATGCGGCTGAAAACCGGGGTACAAATGATTCACAACTGTATTGGTGGTGTAATCAATGATATAGACAGATCCTTTTTGAGTTGGTGAACATCCGGAACTAATTGAATCTTCCGTGCAGGTAACAAATAACCACTGTCGGTCTTTTGAGATCGAAAACTCTTGTGGTTTTACACCTACCGGGATGGTTGTTATTAGCTGATCCGTTGATGAATTGAATACCCTTACTTCGTTTGATTTCTGGCAACTGATGTAATACCTGGAGCCATCAGGCGATAAAATAATTTCATGCGGATCCAGCGACGACGGGGTTCCCAGGCTGACCTGATCAACGGACCAAGGATTTTGATCGTCTTTAAGATGCACTTTATACAACACATTTCCGATTTGTGATGTCACATATAGTGTTGAATCATTATTGGAAACAAAAGTGCCATGGGGGTTGTCCATCCCGCCAACCAGCAGGGATTCTGCCATGGCCGTGAGGTCAACCACAGAAACAAAACCGGGTGATGCAAGGTTACTGACGAATGCCATTTTAGAATCAGACGAAAAGGAAACAGTATTCCAATAAGCAGTAATGCCATTGTTAAGAGAGATGCTTCCAACTTCAGTGTCATCGCTTGTTCTGAAAACCTGGAGAATATTTCCCTCATAAAAAACCGCACACCAGTATTTTCCATCAGGCGTAATACGAATCTGGTGAGGCCCTCCATTCCCATTCCCCACACTGATATACCGCATGATTACCCTTGTCTCTGCATCAAATACAGCCACCTTGTTGCATGGCTGCAAGCAGACATAGAATTTTTTTCTGTTCGGGTTGTCAGAAAAATTCACATAGCCGTTGCAGTTGGGTGCCCCGCTGGCAATCCAGTTTTTTAATGTCATGTATTCTTCCCTTGAAAGAGGGTCCTTCCCATAGGGCATGGTTGGTTCCAATGCAATTCCCAGTGCAGTATCCACATTACAGAAGTAGAGCATGTAACTTAAGTCAGTTGAATAGGGAATTACAGAACTTCCGTTCTTTCCTCCCTTAAACATATTATCCCAGCTGCTGTAATCAAGCCCATTTGCATTCCCGGCGCTCTGGCTGTTGTGACATCCTGCAGTTGCGCATTTATTTGTGAGTATTTTTCCGACTTCTTCGGGATAGCAAGATGTATCCTGCGATGAGAACTTGTCTTTTGTACACGAACCGACTATGAATATTGATAAAAGAAAAAATATATTTTTCATGCTAT
>JAPLDB010000010.1:3547-36438 GCA_026391975.1 Bacteroidota bacterium
TTGTTTATTAAAGTTGATGAATTTAGAATAGCCGGAGATGCGCCAATTATATTCATTCCGATTCCCTGATCAAAGCCTTCTGCATAAAGGAAATAGTTGCCCGGAAAAAGATCTTTAAAAACTGCAATACCGGAAGGGTCACTCAATGTATTCCATTCATAAAGCGACGTGTCGGATCCGGGAAATACGGTCGTATTGTTTTTAAGATAAACATGTATATCCGGCAATGTATAAGTGTGATGTGCAACTGTAACAATGAGCTTGTTGGTGCCTTTTACAATTACCTGGCCTGCATTGTTATGCTCTTCATTTTTTTTACAAGAAACAAAAAACAAGGATGCAATGAAGAAAAACCTAAAGACCTTAATCATAATTACTGATTAAAAAGTTTGACAGCTACCGGAGTAGAAAGTACTCCGATATAAAAGTACAAAGAGAAAACTAAATTAAAAACAATCACAAACAATCAAACAATCTCAAACAATCACACTGCTCCATAAAAATAATAATCGCCGCATTTTAGTCCGGATAAATGAACATGGTCTTCACCTTCTTCTCCCACAAATAATTTGTCATAGTTAGATACGCCGGAGCCGGGAGCATTTTGTGTATTGAATTTTACCCAAACTGTATCAGGATGACCCGGCTGGTTGGGGATGATACGTCCATGGTGTTTTAGATATGCCACCACGGTAAGCTCGCCGCCTGTGCCGGCTTCACAATTATCTTTTTTCTTGCAGGATGTAGTGATCGCCGAAAAGTTTAAAAGGAGACCAATGGTGTAAGCAGTATTTTTTTTCATTTGAAAATAATTTTCAATTAGCGCTTTTAATATTAATTCCTGTTTATATAACGAATAACAAAGATAATAGTTTTAAATATTATGGCTTCTTCTTAAATCTGCAGCTTAGCAGTGTTATGTCATCAGTAAAATTTTTCGATTGCTTGTATGTGGTAAGCGTAGAGATGAGTTTCGTGTGCAGGGTTTCAATCCTGTTCAGTGAAATGTTCTCGATTAAAAACGCTTTCAGTTTTTCTACTCCATATTCTTCTCCTTCATCATTTTCTGTATCGGTGACACCATCCGTATAACAAAGCATCAATGCATTGTCAGGAATGTATAGTTTTCCGGCGTTGATAAATGGCAGCTCTTCAAACATGCCAAGCCCTGTGGTTCCATCATTCAGCATGTACACAACTTTGTCGTGGATGAGGAATGGGGGATTGTGTCCTGCATTCACATAGTGTAATTCTTTTGTGAGGTAGTTGTACCGTGCAATAAAAAAAGTGATGAACTTTTCGCCCTTCGCACTTTGAAATACTTTTGTATTGAGAATTTTTGCGAGCTCGGTCAGGGAAGTATTTTCATTCAGATGCGCATGAACGTTAGCCTGGAAATTACTCATCAACAGCGCAGCCGGAATTCCTTTTCCGCTCACATCTGCCATACTGAATACAAATTCATTTTCATTCAGAGGGATGTAATCATAATAATCGCCGCCAACTTCCTGGTGTGGAAGATATGAAGCATGAAATTCGATTCGCTCATTGTCGGGAAGTGAAACAGGAAAAAGCATATTCTGCATTTGTGCAGCCAGTTCAAGTTCCCTTCTCATCGCAGCCTGCCGGATGCGTTCATTGGCAGTATGGTTGTTTTCGATCGCAACAACTACTAGGTTTGTAATTGTCTGGATAAAGGTGATAAGTTCATTCTTGCGGATGATAGGACTTTGCTGTAATCCTCCAACAAGTGCATAAGCCAGCAAATGGTCTTTATGGTAAACCGGGACAATCGTTTCAAAGTTGTTGATCCACAATTCTTTTTCGGTTTCAAGATTGTGCAGCTGATTTAATTCCGAAATTATTTTTTCAAGGTCGATGGTCTGGAAACCAATGTCAGTACCATAAAGCAGAAAGCATTTCCATTTCTGCTCGTAAATAAGAAGCGCGAGTTTTTCGACTTTCAATTGCGCCTGTACTACATGCTCGTAAACATCGAGTAACTGCTTCGTTGAAAAATTATAGTTAATCGCTTTGGTAATTTGCAACAACCAGTGCAATTGCAACTTCTTAGCCTGCAAATCAGATGCAAGCTGTTCCGTTGTTTCGGGAATACCGGTAATATGTTTTGGTGTTGTTGACAAAATCTGTTTGCGTTTTTACGGTCTACAGTTTATTTTTAGAAAATACTTCTCACTTCTTGTAGATAGCCATTTCATCTTCAAATCTTCAAATTTTCATCCCGATAGCTATCGGGACAGCACATCTTCACATCTTCACATCAGCACATCTTCAAATCCTCAAATTGCTTTCAACTTCTCAAAAATCTCCGGCAGTTGTTTCACCATCGCCATTTCCTTCATCTTCTGTCTTGCATCCTGCGTCGGACTTCCGAAATATGTCTTCCCGCCTTCGAGCGTTTTTCCCACACCTGATTGGCCAAGCACAACAGCTCCTTTGCCTATCGTAAGGTCTTTTTGAACACCAACCTGACCCCATAGGATCACATCATCTTCAATCGTTACAACACCGGCAATTCCTACCTGAGCTGCAAAGAGGCAATTTTTTCCAATCACTGTATCGTGGCCGACATGGATGTGATTATCTAGTTTCGTACCACTGCCGATGATTGTATCTGAAGAAACGCCTTTGTCGATTGTACAGCAGGCGCCGAGTTCAACGTTGTCGTGAATGATCACGCGACCGCACGAAAGCATTTTGTCGTAATGATCAGGTCTGCGTTTAAAATAGAAAGCATCGGCCCCGATTACGGTGTTGGAATGTATCACGCAATTATTCCCGATCTCAGAATGATCGTAAATGCTCACATTGGCATGAATCACACAATTGCTGCCGATCTTCACATGGTTGCCAATGAATGCGCCGGGCTGTATTACAGTTCCGGCTCCTATTACAGCTGAATCGCTGATTCGTTTTTCAGAAGGCTGAAACGGGCGAAAGTGCTTCACGATACCAACATAAACGCTGAATGGATCGGAATGGAAAAGCAATGCTTTCCCTTCAGGAACGGGGACTTCTTT
Organism: Bacteroidota bacterium; assembly: GCA_026391975.1. Lineage (GTDB taxonomy): Bacteria > Bacteroidota > Bacteroidia > AKYH767-A > 2013-40CM-41-45 > JAPLDB01. Next base: position 6,589 of record JAPLDB010000010.1, read on the forward strand.
ATTGATAATGACGAATGTAGCAGCGGAATTCAGGGCTTTATCATAATATTTTGGATGGTCAACAAAAGTGATGTCACCTTCTTCTACCTTATGAATTTCATTGATGCCAAGAACCAGTTTATGTTCATCACCTATGATACGTGATGACGTCAAATTGGCCAGGTCGGAAAGCCGTTGCGGAGCTGAAAATTTCATTGGGCCCAAAAGTAAAAAGAAAGTAGAATAGAAATCCTGTATGAAGCATAAAGTATTAAGCAACTGCCGGTTGGTTTTATCATAATACTTCATACTTTGTACTACATTCTTACCTTCGCGCCAATGAAGATTGCCGTCATCACCCGGATGTTGAGGAAAGATAAACTGGAAGGATTTGGTGTATTCACACATGAAATCCTTTCACGCCTCGTGAAGAACCATCCTGAACATGAGTTTTTGTTTCTCTTCGACAGAAAATTTGATGCGCAGTTCATTTATTCTAAAAATGTAAAGGCGTTTGTCCTTCTTCCGCCGGCAAGCCATCCCCGCCTTTTGGTATTCTGGTATCAGTACAGGTTAAAATGGTTTTTGAAAAAACACAAGCCGGATTTGCTCGTTTCTCCCGACGGAGGCATACCGCTTGATACTAAAACACCGGCTCTTTCCGTCATTCACGACCTCAACTTTGAGCATTTTCCCGATGATCTGCCTGAAGGGGTGCGGAATTATTATCAATATTATTACAGCAGAATAGCGCAAATAGCAAAACGCCTCATCTCTGTTTCTGAATTTTCCAAAGAGGACCTTCAAAAAACATATGGTGTTGCATCAGAAAAAATCGATGTGGTTTACAACGGAGTGGGAGCCCGGTTTAAACCACTTTCTAAGGATGAAATTATAGAAGCGAGGGCAAAGTTTTCTGCTTCATTGCCTTACTTTTTATTTGTCGGCAGCATTCACCAGCGGAAAAACCTTCCGAACATGATGAATGCCTTTTCCCAATTCAGGAGCTCAACGGGTACAGAAATGAAATTCATTATTGCAGGTGCAAAACGCTGGTGGAATGAGGAGATGCAAAATGCCTATGAGAATTCGAAATTTAAAAACGATATACTTTTTATTGGCCGTGTAAATGACGATGAATTACCGAAAATCACCGGAGCTGCTTTTGCGCTTTTATTTGCTTCAAGATTTGAAGGGTTCGGAATTCCGATCGTTGAAGCGATGAAGTGCGGGGTTCCGGTAATTACCTCAAAAAGCTCCAGCATGCCTGAAGTTGCCGGGGATGCAGGTATTCTGGTCGATCCTGAATCTGGTGATGAAATCTGTGATGCACTGAAATTGATTGCTGCTGATGAATCATTGAGGGCAGACTTATCCGAAAGAGGAATTGAGCGGGCAAAGGCATTTTCATGGGATCGCTCCGCTGAGTTATTTTGGAAGAGTATTGAAAAAACTGTTTCTCATTAAATTATTTATTCCGAATTATGCACCCGTAAAAATAAACTATGGCAACCCTAAAACCCTTCCGCGGTATCCGCCCGAAAAAGGAACTTGTAAAAAGTATTGCATCCCGTCCTTATGATGTGCTCAATGAGAAAGAAGCACGTATTGAAGCAGGCGACAACTTGAATTCATTTTATCATGTCATCAAACCGGAGATGGACTTTCCTGATGATTTTGATCACTACGCGCCTGCAGTTTATAAAAAAGGAAAGGAGAATTTTGACCGAATGATGCGTGAAGGAATTTTCTTTCAGGACGAAAAGGAGTGTTACTACATCTACCAGCAAACGATGGATGGTAGGAAGCAGAATGGGATCGTGGGTTGCGCATCAGTTGATGATTATTTGAATAATGTGATCCGCAAACATGAACTTACAAGGCCTGATAAGGAAGAAGACAGGAAAAATCATATCCGTTACAGCAACTTGAATTATGAGCCGGTGTTTTTTGCATACCGTTCTGTTGCCGAACTTGACAACCTGATTTTTGAATTGATAAAAGCAACCCCTGAGTATGATTTTGTTTCTGATGATGGAATCGGCCATACTTTTTGGGTTGTAAAAGATGATGCAACGATCAGCAGGATCACCTCATTATTCGCCAAAATTCCATTCACATATGTAGCTGATGGGCATCACAGAACGGCTGCAGCAGCATTGGTGGGTAAGGAAAAGCGCGATGCCAATCCCGGTCATACAGGCAAAGAAGAGTTCAATTATTTTCTTGCCGTTCATTTTCCTGATACGCAGCTTGCCATTCTCGATTACAACAGGGTGGTGAAAGACCTTAACGGACTTTCTGCTTCTGATTTCATTGCTAAAATTTCTGAACATTTTTCTGTTACACCCAAAGATGCACTATACAAGCCTGCAAAGTTGCATGAATTCAGTATGTATCTCGATGGGAAATGGTATGCACTAACCGCAAAGCCGGGGACTTTCAATGACAATGATCCGATCGCAGTACTGGATGTAACCATCCTTTCAGAAAAAATCCTTTCTCCTATTCTCAACATTAAAGATTTACGCACAGACAAGCGCATCGATTTCGTTGGCGGTATGCGGGGACTTGAAGAGCTTGAAAAAAGAGTCAACAGTGGTGAGATGAAAGTTGCTTTTGCGCTATATCCTGTATCTATGAAACAATTGATGGATATTGCAGACAACGACCTCATCATGCCACCGAAGGTTACCTGGTTTGAACCAAAGCTGAGAAGCGGTCTTGTACTTCATTCACTTTCTTAAGGTAACCCCATCGAATAACGAATCTCGCCAAAAGCGAGACGAATATGCGAATTACGGATATAGGCGCGGCTTAGTTCATCTTTATAAATTCGTATGGTAAAAAAAACCAATAAAATCATTAACGCGAATGGTGACTTTGGCCATGTATTTTTCGCAGTAGAGGTACTGGATCAATGTAGATTATAATGTCAGTGCGGTTTTTTCTTTGCGGGATATTATTTGTGATCCCTGAACAAAAGAAGTTTCCAATACTCACTGGAGTTTTGTGATCGTAATAACATTACAATTTCATTTTTGGATATTTTAAAATTACTTTGCACCATGCAATTTGACAATTCAAACCTGGTTCATATTCTTGCCGAGTTGAAAGAATACAATGCAACGCTTGTAGCTGTTTCGAAAACAAAATCTTTTGATGCGATTCAAGCCGTGTATGATACAGGTCACCGTATTTTCGGGGAGAATTATGTTCAGGAACTTATTGAAAAGCAATCCGCGCTTCCAAAGGATATCCAATGGCATTTTATCGGTCACCTGCAGTCCAATAAAGTCAAAATGATCGCACAATTTGTTTCGCTCATTCATGGAGTTGACAGTTTCGGCTTACTGAAAGAAATTAACAAACAAGCAAAAAAGAATAACAGGGTAATTGATTGTTTACTTCAGATCCATATCGCCAAAGAAGAAACAAAGTTCGGATTGGGTTTTGATGAGGCAGAAGCGCTTATTTCTCATCCTGAGTTTCCCATCCTGAAAAACATTTGTGTGAAAGGATTGATGGGCATGGCAACATTGACAGGGGATAGGGATGAAATAAGAAATGAATTTCATTCGCTATCTGATTACTTTGAGCAACTCAGAGTCAGGGTTTTTAAGCCGAAAAAGCTGAATGGAAAACAACCGCACATGCTTTCTCCGATAACGGAAGAGATAAAATCGAAACAGCCTTCATCTGAACTTCAACTGACTCCCGACTCAGGAGTAACCAATCTCAAGCCCGATATATTAAGCATGGGCATGAGCAGTGATTATAAAATAGCGTTGATCGAAGGAAGCACCATGGTTCGGATAGGGTCTTTGATTTTTGGAGAAAGATAAATTGTCCGATATGCCTCAGCCATTTCTTTTTCTCTAATTACTGCTGTGAATCAATCAACCGGAATTTTCTTTGCACTTCTCACAATGCTCTCCTGGAGCATTTGTATATTTCCATTCACGCAGGCAGCAAGAAGACTTGGCTCAAATACGCTCAATCATTTCAGGCTTCTTCTTGCTATCATATTTTTTGCCATTGCAAACCTGGTCTTTAACAGGGAGGTTTTCATTTCTATTTTTTCATTCTCCTATTCTTATTCATGGCTTTGGCTGGGGCTTTCAGGGATTGTAGGGTTAACCATTGGTGATTTTTTTGCATTCAAAATGTATGCAATATTGAATCCAAGAACAGGAAGCGTGCTTACTACACTATCTCCGGCGGCAACATTGATTTCCGGTTTTCTTCTTCTGGGTGAAACCATCAATGGGGTTGGTATTTTCGGAATGATCCTCACGATGATTGGAGTCATGAGTATCTCGCTTGGAAGAGTTGAAAGAGATAAAATTCCGGATCGCGGACATGGAAGTATTTTCGCGGGAATTGTATTCGGAGTTCTATCTGCGATTTGCCAGGGAGTGGGTTTGGTCCTTTCCAAAAAAGGAATGATGCATGACACAATGGTTTTCTCTCCTCTTCCTGCTTCCTTCATTCGGATAACGATAGCATTCCTTTCGCTATTAATTTTTACTGTAGTGCAGGGGAATTTAGGAACAATTGTCTGGCCGATTTTCAGAAATCAGAATGGCGGAATAAAATTCGCAATAGCTGGAACCATCTTCGGTCCGTTCCTTGGCATGTGTTTATCGCTTTTTACGATCAGCAATTTAGACGTCAGCGTTGGTCAGACAATATTTTCAATAATGCCCGTTAGCGCATTGTTAATTTCTATGGTCCTTTATAAGGAGAAGATTACCTTGAGGTCATTCTATGGAATGATAGTAGCCATTGGTGGAGTTATGATTCTGATCTGGAGGCTGCAAATCTCCTCTCTCATTTTCAGTTGATGGTTTCGAAAAACAAAGCCCCCTCCGTTTTACCGGAGAGGGCTTTGGTATTATTAAATGCTGAATGAGGTATTACTCAACAACTGCCACTTTCTTCAAATACTTTTTCTCATTCACGATCATTTCTACGAAATAAATTCCTTTCGTCATACCAAGATCTTTAACTGAGAGTGAAATCTGGTGGCTTCCTTCTTCTTCCACTGTGGTCGACTGTTCTAAAATGACCTGACCGACGTTATTGTAGATAGTAAAATTCGCAGGAGCTTTCTCGGTCAGTTCATATTGAATGTTTATTAAGTCAGTAGCAGGGTTTGGAAAAATGTTCCATTGCACATCAGAAAAATCCCCTGTTACATCAGCGATCTTGTATCCGTTCAACCAGCAACCATGAATGGCAGAAACACCTGCAGCATTTCCGGCATGTGTAGTTCCATACATGTCTTCTATCGTACGAAGTACATTGTAAAGGTTATAGGTTGTTGAAACCGTTCCTGATTTTACCATCGGCCCTGTAAATATGCAAGGGATCCTGTTGCTATAACTGCCATTGTCTTCATCAAAAATCATTATGAAAAGGCTGTTATGCGTTTTTGCCCATTGAACATAGCCATCTATATAGGTATGAAACCAGGTATCACCTGTGGTAATTGTTCCGTCATGCATATCATAATCCATGTCAGGCACCACAAAGGAAACTGTTGGAAGGGTGGTATAGTTCGATGGAAAAGATGTAAAAGGCAGATTCAATGTCGACGAAACCTGATTCGTACCTGTTCCCATCCAGTTCGTAATCGGATTGTGCTTGCGTGCATATTTTCCTGAGGTGGCCGCATCAGACCCAGCGCTTGGTAACGATTGTGAGTAGGTAATAAAAGTCTTACCGGCATTGATCAGCTCACGTGCCAGATTCGGAGTTGTGAAATGTGATGAAGGAAGGTTGTTATTTGTAATGCCCTGATTACTTCCCGAAAACAGATCCAGGTAATTGGGCTGACTCGGATGTTCAATGCCATACATCTGAGTGAAAGAGGTACTCATGGCATCAGCGGCCAATGCATTGATGTAGGGCGCTGAAGAACTTCCCATGATCTGTGTATAGCCATGATTCTCTTCAATTAAGATTACAATGTGATCGGGAGTTGGTAAGATTGTCGAGTTAGAAGTTGTGAATGATGCAGATGATGTCCAGGGTGAGGTTCCTCCGCTGCATACTGTTTGAACCTGCCATACATAGGCTGATGCAGCTCCAAGTCCGGAAAGCGTTTTTGATGCTGAGGAAGATGTTGTTGAAGTCCATGATGAGCCACTGCTTAATTTGTATTGAACGTTGTAACTGAGAGCGCCCGATACAGCCGCCCAGTTCAATATACCTCCCGAGGATGTAATAGAAGTAGTTGTCATCCCCGTCGGAACGGAGCATGTTGCTGCAAGCGTGGTAAAGCTCGCGGAAGCCGTCCATGATGAAGTTCCGCCGCTGCATACTGTTTGTACCTGCCATACATATGCAGATGCGGCTGCAAGACCGGCCAGTGATTTTGAATTGGTGGTCGATGTGGTTGAAGTCCATGAAGAGCCGCTGCTTAACTTGTATTGAATATTGTAGCTCAGCGCGCCTGTAACTGCAGCCCAGCTGAGTGAAGCACCGGAACTCGTGATTGAGGAAGTTGACTGACCTGTTGGGGTGGAGCAGGTTCCGCCAAGAGTAGTAAAAGTCATTGTAGAACTGTATGACCCGGCCTGACCGTTCATACAATAGGTTCTGATAAGCCATGAATAATTTGTTGCTACAGTAAGGCCGGTCAGGTTGTAGCTTGTTGCTGTTCCGGGAGAAATGTTTTGATAAAATACAGTATTTGGTACTGATGTAACATAATAACGCAGCAGGAAACTGTCACACGGAGTTGAACCCCAGTTTAGTGTGGCAGTTGTATTGGTGATGTTTGTTGTTGATAATCCTGATGTAGTTGCACAGAGTGTATTAAAAGTAAGAATGCTACTGTATGTTGAGTTGGAACCACTGCAATTTGTCCTCACTTTCCATTCATAGGATATGCCGGGAAGAAGTCCTGTCAGAGATAATGAGTTTGTAGAAACAGTTGTTGATGTCCAGGTGAACGTACCAGTTATTCTGTATCGGGCATAATATGTAACAGCATCTGTTGTTGTGCCCCAGTTTAGTTTTGCAGTAGTTGACGTTATTAAAGTTGTACTTAAACCTGTTGGGGTTGTACAGGAATATGATTTTGATGAGATATTCATCATCGCGATTGTTAAAATCATCAATAACGTGAATTGCTTGCCTTGTAATTTCATACCTTTTCTGTTTAATTTTTATAAAATTTTAACTCTGGTTTCATGCACAATAGTGCCTGAAGTCCAATAAACACGATGGGTTTAGCAGGTTTATTTAATGCGAAGGTTCAGAAACATTCTGTAGAAAAATTGTTACCTTTTGTTATTGAAGGTAAATTCATGTTGTGTCCAAAATCCCACAAATGGATGAAGCGAAGATTTTCTGAGATTATTCCGATTTTAGCCTCATAAGGCCCTTGTGCCCAAACTGTTAATATATCCAATCGGTTGCTTTCAATTCGTCTAGAACTTTTTCATCGTCTGGAATTAATTAGATTGCATCTGGCATTGCATTCTAACGTCGATAAAGACATTTCAAAATCCTTGTCAGATAAATTTAATTTTTCTTGCAGCAAAAAAGCACATCTTCAGCAATACCACACCATTCCTGAAACGTGAAATGTTTGTGCTTCCATAGGTCCGTTCCCTGTACCTGATGGGAATCTCAATAATGCGCAAGTTGAGCTTGTATGCACCAAAGATCAAATCGAAGTCACCGAAGGGATCAAAATTGCCGAAGAACTTTTGGTTGCTGACTAGTTTCTGATAATCAGTATTAAAGATGACCTTGGTTCCGCACAAAGTATCTTTTACCGGTTGTTCTAGCATCCATGAAAAAACAAATGAGAAAAATTTATTGCCGAGTAAGTTGAGTAATCGCATGGCACCACTCTCCATATCATATACAAGGCGCGAACCATGAATGAAATCGCCTTGTCCTGAGGCAATGGCATTGTAAAATTTTGGCAGCTCTTCAGGCGGCATTGTGAGGTCAGCATCCAGGATCATGAATATATCACCTGATGAAATACTGAATCCTTTTTTAACAGCATCGTTTTTTCCTTTGCCTTCCTGCTGCGTGATCTTTATGTCATGTGTTGCAGCGTATTTCTTCTGAATATCCTGAATCACATCCCATGTATTATCTGTCGAATTTCCTTCTACAAAAATGATTTCCTGCCTGCTTCCAAATTCCGGAAGGCGCGTGATCGCGTTTTCAATGTTGCCAGCTTCATTGCGTGCGGGTATCACAATCGATACACTGTATTTTTTTTCAATTTCCTCATTCAGTACAGAAATGGGTTTGGCAAATGTGAAACTGTTCAAAGCAAGCAATCTGAACAATGGCATTTTTACAAGAAAACGGTTCAGAAAAGGGGAGAGGAGCGGAATGTAAAATGGAAACATCATCGTCCTTACTGTCCGATATGTTTCAAAACCTGAAAGTGCAAGCAGATTGTGAATGTCCTGTTGCAGCAACCAGTTTTGATCAGGCGTTTTTGTTTTGATTCGGATTGTCTCGGCAAACTTTACCAGCGGCTCCCACAAAAAATTATAATAGGTAATGATGATCTTTGTCCGGGAGTGACAAACTTTATGCAATTGCTGAAACACAGCCTGCACATCGTCCACAAACCCTATAAGGTTAGAGATGATGATCAGGTCAAACTTTTCGTTCAGTTGAATGTCCTCTGCAGCCATATTGTGAAATTCAACATCCTGAAAGCGGCCGCTTGCAATTTCAATCATCTTGCTGCTGAAATCAATGCCGACTTTTCTTTTTCCTTTGATATCATGGATAAGTTCACCTGTTCCGCAGCCGATTTCAAGAACTGAATTTTCTTCGTGGGAAAAATAATTGCAATAGCGTGTGATGCTGTTCCAGTAATAGGAATGCTTCTTGCGGTCTTTTACCCGTTTTGAAGCAAGCTTGTCAAAATATTCGGTGTATCGCAATGGATTTATTCTTTCTGAAAAGTAAAGTGTTAGAAAATATTCTGTCGGGAAAGAAGAACATTTGTATCCGTAAAATATTCGTCTTGCATAGATGCGGCTTCTTCTCTTTTCAGTTCTGTTATGGTTTCATCCCCAATCTTAAAAACCTTGAAGCCCCTCTGAACAGCAAAGTCAAACATTTCTGTTGCCGAACTGCCGGCGCGTTTCAGTCCAAAATGCCAAAGCTCAGTAAAAATTTTTAGTTGAGGGTTTGAGGTAATCGTTTGTTCCATTCCCTTCAGCGCTTCCATCTCAAATCCCTGAATATCCATTTTGATAAAATCTACCTGGAATTTATTTTTTACAAAATCATCAACTGAAATTTTGTCGACCGGGTATTTCCCTTTGTATTGCTCAGGCTCATGTGTGCGGTGGTCAACATTTAGCAAAGAGGAAAGATACAACATGAGAATTCCCGATTCGGCGGCCACCGCTTTCTGCACCAATGTTACATTTTCATTTTGGGAAAGTGTAGTTTTCAGGTGCGTGAAGTTCGTAACGTCTGGCTCGAATGCATACACTTGGCCGGATCCACCGGTACATTCAGCAAAAAATTTTGTGTAAAATCCGATATTTGCTCCAATGTCTAAAATAATGTTGCCCGGCTCTATAACCGTGCGGATAAGTTGAAGATTGCGTTTGTCTTTTTTATTTTTGAAACGAAAATACATCCTGCGGTACAATGGAAAAGCATACCTGTATAGCAGTGCGGCTGATTTTAGTTTCTGTTCTGTGAACATAGAAGTGCAAGGTAGTTTTTTCTTTTCTAGAATATTATGTCGTAAAGTGAATTGATTTAACATATATTAGCTTCGCGATTTATTGTATGAGCAACCAAAAAAATCAAAATAGAAAAAAGAGCCCGGCCTTAGTAAAGAATCCGAAACAGAAAGATGCCAGCGTTCATCATAAGGGATTTGGTAATCTTTTTTGGCTTGCTGCCATTCTCCTGCTCACCTTCATTGTCTTCTTTCCTGCACTGAATAACGCGCTCACCAACTGGGACGATCCGCATTATCTCAACGACAATCCACTCATCCGGAGCCTGAGTGCGCAGAATATTAAAAAAATATTTACTGAAGTTTTTTTCGGGAACTATCAACCGCTGCACATCTTTTCTTATGCCATCGAATATCATTTTTATAAACTGAACCCCGCCGGCTATCATACAACGAGTGTCATCATGCACCTCGTGGTAACATTCCTTGTTTACAGATTCATCTTACTTCTTTCGGAAAACAATACCATTGCATTGATCACTGCCTTGCTGTTTGGCATTCATCCCCTGCATGTGGAATCAGTTGCATGGGCTGCAGAGCGAAAAGATCTGTTGTATGCAATGTTTTTCCTTGGTTCACTGATCTGCTACATCAGGTATATCAAAGAACAGCAGAAAATGAAGTTCATCTTTTTTGCTTTCTTGCTTTTTGTTCTTTCGATTATGTCAAAAGCAATGGCATCATCGCTTCCGCCTGTACTGATCCTCATTGATTATTTCTTCGGAAGAAAATTCAACACTAAAATTGTCCTCGAAAAGATTCCATTCTTTGCCATCGCATTGTTATTTGGTTTTATTGCTGCCCATACTGCTTCAACAACCGGCCAGGTTTCATTGCATGTATTTAACCTCTTTGAAAGAATTCTTTTTGCCAACCTGAACCTTTTATCCTATGTAACAAAGCTGCTTGTTCCGTTTCAGCTTTCTTCATTCTATCCTTATCCGCACAGAATAGATGGTCATCTTCCTTATTATTGTTACATCGCGCCAGTCGTTGTCATAGGTCTGCTAATATTGATCATCCATTCTGCAAAGAAGACAAAGGTGATTTTATTCGGAGCAGGTTTTTTTGTGGCTTGCATATTTCTTGTGTTGCAGTTATTTCCGGTGGGACCAACCATTATCTCCGAACGCTATTCTTATTTGCCTTCCATTGGTTTCTTTTTTGTGATCGCCTGGTTGATTCAACAAGCGATTATGAAACGGCCAGCTGCCAAAATTGCAATGTATACTGCCCTTGGTGTCTATTGTTTGTTCCTGTCCGTTACAACCAATGCACGTTGTGATGTCTGGAAGGACAGCATTACGCTCTGGAGTAATGTACTCGAGCAGTTTCCAAACGTGGGTGTTGCACTCAACAACAGGGGAAATATTTACGGCAAAGAAAAGGGAGACCTTGACAGGGCAATGGCGGATTTCAACCGGTCAATACAATATGATCCAACTTATGAGAATGCTTATGTAAACAGGGGAATTGTTTATTGCCTTCGCGGAAAGTTTGACCTTGCGATTCCTGATTTCAATAAGGCGCTTGAATTAAAGGCCGATTACTTCGATGCAAGATTTAATCGAGGGATTGCTTATACACAAACAAATGAATTTGAAAAAGCAATTGCGGATTTCGACTTCCTTGAGAAAGACAACAGGGAAGATGCAAGAATATTCATGTGCAGAGGCCGGGCGTTTTCATTAAGTAAGCGATATGATGAGGCGCTCAATAATTTTAACCGCGCCATTGAGTTAAATCCGGAATATCCTGAAGCATGGTATAACCGTGCTTCAGCGAATTATAATAAATCGAGATACAAGGAGGCTTACAACGATGTGATGGAAGCCGCCAATCAAGGGTACAAGGTCGAACGGAATTTTTTTGAAACAATTAAGCAGGCCGCTGAAAAAAATCCTCAGTAATTTTTCTGCCTGGTTAATAAACCTCAAGGATTTTTGTTTTGCTTCCCCGGAATTCAAATGAATCTCCTGCTTTTTTTTCAACTATCTCCAGGGCAATTGGTGCGGTAGGCGAGAGCATCACAACCTTATTATTTAATATGTCAATGATTCCCAGTCCAAGAGAAATAAAAAAAGTAATTCCTTCACATACTACCACAGAACCCGGCTGGGCAATATCAAGGAGCTTTTCCGGAGAGAAACTACTCACAAATGCAAGATCACGCTGTGCTTCTTCAAGTTGTTTTGCATTCATGTCTCTGCTAAGCTGACCCATTGCACGCGAAGTTTCATACTTGTCGCCGGCCGAACTCTTTTCCTCGCTGTTGGCGGCTTCCTGCGCCTGTTTCATAGCCTGGTCTGCCACGGCAATTCTTTTTTCCAAAACGGAAATGCAATGATGCTGCAATTCTTTCTTAAATTTTATTTTCTCATCCTTGTCAGTTGCTACCATTATTTTTTTCTTACATCTTACATCTTACATCTTACATCTTACATCTTACATCTTACATCTTACATCTTACATCTATCCCCTCTTCTCCTTCAGACTCTCCACCGCCAGCCTGTAAGAATCCAGTCCAAAACCCGTGATCACGCCTTTGCAGTTTTTTGCAATGAGCGAGACATGCCGGAATTCTTCCCTTGCGTGAATATTTGAAATATGAACCTCAACGACCGGTGTATCTATAGCAGCCACTGCATCAGCGATTGCAACTGAAGTATGCGTGTATCCGCCCGCATTCAAAATGATTCCATCGCCTGAGAAGCCTGCCTCTTGTAACTTGTTAATTATTTCCCCTTCAACATTGCTCTGGAAATAGTCAATGGTGATGCCGGCATTTTTTTTCTTCAGGTCATGTAAAAAATCTTCGAAAGTTGTGGATCCATATACGTGTGGTTCCCTCTTTCCGATAAGATTCAGGTTGGGGCCATTAATAATGAGGATATTCATATTATATAGTCCTGTAGTTGGTTATTCAATATTTTGAAATTCAGCGAATTTATTTTAGCGGGCAATAGATTCAGATTCCACGCAAAGTAACCCAATTTATTCAAAATCACTTGTGTATAAATCTTTTTTCCTTATTCAAAATGCATCCTGAATCTATGCAACTTGTGCATTCGTAGTTTGTAAATTTTTCTGATGTCGTGGCAAGGTTATATCAAAGGATTCAAAAGTTATCTGAAGTTGGAGAAATCGCTGAGTCAAAACAGCGTAGAAGCTTATATTCATGATATTACGATGCTTGATACCTTTCTTGAGATCAGTAAAATGAAAATACCCCCCGCTGAACTTCGGCTGAATAATTTGCAGAGTTTCATAGCATGGATCAACGGACTTGGCATGAGTGCCTCCAGCCAGGCCCGCATCATCAGCGGCATCAAAGCGTTCTTTAAATACCTTGTGATGGAGAACCTGATTGTGAACGACCCTTCTCAGTTGCTCGAATCTCCTAAACTTGGAAGGAAATTACCGGACACACTTTCGGTTGAAGACATCAATAACCTGATCGAAGCCATAGATTTAAGCAGCAGGGAAGGCACCAGAAATAAAGCCATGCTGGAAACGTTATACAGTTGCGGGTTACGGGTGAGTGAACTTGTTAACCTGAAATTGTCGAACCTGCATCTTGAAATAGGTTTTGTGAAAGTGCTCGGAAAAGGCGACAAGGAAAGGCTCGTTCCTATTGGAAATGTAGCCATCAAATTGTTGAGGATTTACGTTTCGGAGGTCCGGGCCACGCAAACAATTCAACATGGAAATGAAGATGTCGTATTTTTGAATAACAGGGGCGCAAAACTATCAAGGGTTATGATATTCACTATAATAAAACGACTTGCTATGAAGATCAACCTGAAAAAGTCAATCAGCCCGCATACATTTCGCCATTCTTTCGCAACTCATCTTATTGAAGGGGGAGCTGACCTTAGGGCTGTTCAGGAAATGCTCGGACATGAAAGCATTACAACGACAGAGATATACACTCACCTCGATAGGGATTTTCTGCGTTCCGCAATTATCAGGTTTCATCCAAGATCTCAACCGGGTTAAAAGGATTTGCAACATTGAAAAAATATATAAATAAAGGGAGATATTATGCTGCAATTGCAGGTGGGAGTGTCATGCTTTTTCCTTTTTTCTTTCTTCTGGCGTTTTCTCCAATTGCTGCTCAGGAAATTGTTTCTATGTATTCAAATGACTATTACTCCGGGGGCGATACACTTCTGTTTTCAGGATATAAATGGGTTACAAAAGAAAGCAATGAAAGACATACAGGTCCGGGCAGAAATTATTTTGCCGGTGGCAGGGAAAATATTTGGGTTGATGATCAGGGAAGGATGCACATTAGGACAACCCATCGCAATGGCCGCTGGTATTGTGCCGAAGCGCGCCTTGCGGAAAGTCTGGGTTATGGAAAATACATTTTTCATGTGGAGCCAAATCCTGCAAAACTGGACAAAGACCTCGTGGTTGGATTTTTTACATATGACCATGAAGACACCTTGCGTCATCATCGCGAAATAGATATAGAATTTTCTAACTGGGGCAATGAGAAAAATCTCAACTCACAATATGTACTTCAGCCATTTGAAGTTGCTGAAAATGTGCACCGCTACCAGACAGATCTTTCCCGCGCAACAAGACATGAAATTGGCTGGAAAAAAGGCTGCATCGATTTTTCGTCAAGCTATGTAAATGTTCGCAACGATTCCGTTCAGTTGGAGAAATATGCATCCTGGTCTTATAAGCCGCGTCCGAAACTGACAAAAAATCAAGAAAAATTTTCAATGAATGTATGGATCTTTAAGGCAGATTTCCCAAGTGACTTCAACGATTTTGAATTCATTGTTTCAAAGTTTGAATTTATTCCATACAAGTTTCACCAAAAATTCTGATTTATTTGAAAGCGATTTTTTTGGTTTCACACCTCATCGTTTCAAATTTTTTCATGACGTTTGCCTGGTATGACCACCTTCAATTTTAAAAATGGTGAATCAATCCGTTGTTTTTTCCTGAGGAAAATAAAATATATTTGTGTTTCCTGATTTTCTAAAGACAAGTTCAAATGAAAAAAAAATTACAATTCTTCTTTGCACTATTAATGTCTGCAGCAATTTCTGTGCATTCGCAAACATATTTGACGCAGGTTAAACCGTCCGGCAGCAAAACCTGGGGCTATGCAAATCAGAAAGGAGATGTTGTTATTCCTGCGCAATACGCCAAGTGTTATAAATTTTCTCCTGAAGGGTATGCTGCAATCTATGACCAGCAGGAACGGCAATATTATTTCATCAATACAAAAGGCGAAAAATTAAACACCGAAGCAAAAGGCTTCAAAATACGTGACGGTTTGAATCTGGATGTAGAAGGTTTTAAAAATGGAGTTGCCATGATAAAGATCGGCGAAAAATGGGGATACATCGATACACAGGGTACACTTGCAATACCTGCTAAGTATGAAGATGCGAATGATTTCAGCGATGGATATGCGGCAGTAAAAAGCGATGGTAAATTTCTTGTCATTGATAATAAGGGGGATGAAAAAGTTGTGGATGGTTCAAATGTCGTCGACATAAAAGATTTTTCAGAAGGGTTTGCACCTTATAAAACAACCGACAAAAAAATTGGCTTCATCGACACCGATGGAAAAATTGCCATTCAGGCGCAATATGAAAGCGTCGGATATTTTAAAAATGGATTGGCATGGGCTAAGGAAACCGGAGGAATGCTCGGGTATATTAATCCAAAAGGAGAGTGGGTGATCAAACCGCAGTTTACTTCAGGAAAGGAATTCGATAAAGAGAGCGGACTTGCGCGTATTAAAAATGGAGACAAGTGGGCTTATGTAAATAAAGCAGGTGAGGTGATGTATGTAAATGATACAGAAACCTGGGGCGATTTTTCAGAAGGTCTTGCCGATGGTAAAAAGGGCGACAAAAAGGGATTTTACAACAACAAAGGTGCATGGGTTATTCAGCCCCAATTTGATGGCGTACGCGATTTTAAAAATGGTTTTGCGGCAGCGAAACTGGGTGACAAATGGGGAATAATAAACAAAGAGGGTAAATGGGTTATCCAGCCGGCATTTGATGGTATCAAGGATATGGAACTTGTGAAGTGATTGTTATAATGCAATTGCTGCGACTTAACTCGGAATCGTAATATTTGTCGGATGCTTGATTTTTTCATCATTCATCATTCCTTGTTCGATATTCAATATTCATTTTCTTTTTTTTGTAAATATTTTAACCTGTATTGATTTATGTTTCGTTCGTTACTCATCCCTGCAATCCTGTTTTTGTTTTTCATCTCCTGTCGCGATAAACAAAATGAAAACTGCAACAATCCTGACGCCGTGAATTATGATGCTAATGGGACCTTGGAAAAGAATTGCGTCTTCCCGGGTGAAAAAATAAAAGGCGCCTGGGGAATGCGCATTGATGAATATCCTTTGCAACCGCAGAATGAAGGCCTGACTTATTCATTCGACATCAGGGACGCAAATTGTTATGGTCCTGAGAAAAGCTATAAATACGTTCAGTTTTATTCGCTACAAAGCCCATTCGGACCCTCGGATTTTTGTTTACTGCTTAACGGTTTTAATTTTGAGATCGACACCTCCATGCACGTCACCTTTGCATATGCATTGGTGAGCGGTACCGGTTCATTTGCGAATGATCAGTTTGTATTCAATGGCACACTTCACAGACTTGATGGAACAGATTGGTCGATGAAACTGAGTGGGGGGAAGTGAAATGAAGAGTCAGTTGAGTGGTTAATAAGTTGATTGATGAATCCTTGTACTATTTAATGACCAAATGACTTAATGACGGCTGCTCCGGCTGTTCCCTTCTTTCTCCTCACTCAAATCAGGTAAAAAGAAAATAATAAAACCCGATATCACCGGCAAAATACATCCCATCAGGAACCAAACCCAGAATCTCCTTCCCATCCGCTTCGCAAAAAGTGCTGACATGAGCGGGATACTGAAAATCGCTATAATTCCTAAAGTGAAAAGTAAAAGGAAGCCCATTTTAAAACTGTGGATTTTCGAACCGCAAATTTATTGTAATTCTTCAATATTGCCCTTTTTGTCCAAGGTATATTTAGTTCATATCTCACATCTCATGCCTCATACCTCATATCTCTCCACGCATTACTCAATTCTCAGCCTCCCTTCCCAAATCTCATTTCTTACTTTATCTTCGCACTCCCAAATTTGTAAACATTCGAAATTCGTAATCCCGATAGCTATCGGGACGCAATCATTCGTTATTCGTAACTCGCTATTCGCACCATGAAAATAACCTTCCCCGACAAAAATGTCCGTGAATATCCCGACGGAACCTCCTCTCTCGACATCGCCAAAAGCATCAGCGAAGGGCTGGCACGCAATGTCCTCGCCGCTAAAGTAAATGGCGCCGTGCAAGATGCTACACGTCCTGTTCATGGCGATGCAACACTTGAACTTCTTACCTGGGACAGCAGCGATGGTAAATCAACAATGTGGCATTCATCTGCCCACCTGATGGCAGAAGCGCTTGAGAGTTTTTATCCGGGAATAAAATTCTGGGTCGGACCTCCGGTGGAGAATGGCTTTTACTATGATGTGGATCTCGGTGACCACAAAATTTCTTCTGAAGATTTTCCCAAGATCGAGAAGAAGATGATTGAACTGGCGCGGCAAAACAATCACTTCGTTCGAAGCGAAATGAGCAAGCAGGATGCCATCAATTATTTCCATGACAAAGGCGATCAGTATAAACTCGATCTGCTCGAAAGACTGGAAGATGGCAGTATCACTTTATATCAGCAGGGAAAATTCACCGACCTCTGCCGTGGTCCGCACATACCGCACACAGGTTATATCAAAGCTGTAAAGCTGATGAATCTTGCAGGTGCATACTGGAAGGGCGATGAAAAAAACAAGCAGCTTACCCGTATCTACGGAATCACTTTTCCGAAACAAAAAGAACTGGATGAATACCTTGCCATGCTTGAAGAAGCAAGAAAACGCGACCACCGCAAGATCGGCAAGGAGATGGAGATATTCATGTTCGATGATGAAGTAGGTCCCGGTTTACCTCTGTGGTTGCCAAACGGTGGAGCCATCATTGAAGAACTGGAGCGTCTGGCAAAGAAAACAGAGAATGAGGCAGGATACCTGCGTGTGCGTACTCCGCATATTGCCAAGGAAAGCATGTACCTCACAACTGGACATCTGCCATATTACGCCGATAGCATGTTTCCTCCTATGGAAATGGATGGCGAGAAGTACTATCTAAAGCCGATGAATTGCCCGCATCATCACAAAATTTTTGGTGAGATGAATCCAAGCTACCGTGATCTCCCGATCAGGTTGGCCGAATATGGTACATGTTACCGGTATGAGCAGTCCGGCGAATTATTCGGGTTGATGCGCGTACGTTGCCTGCAAATGAATGATGCGCATATCTATTGCACCAAGGAGCAGTTTGCAGATGAGTTCCGCGGTGTCAATGAAATGTACCTCAAGTATTTCAAGATATTCGGAATTGATAAATATGTGATGCGTTTCAGTACACATGCACCTGAAAAATTAGGCAAAAAATACCTTGACAATCCGAAGCTCTGGAAAGAGACTGAGGATATGGTTCGCAATGTGCTGATCGATTCTAAGATCCCTTACGTAGAAGTAGCTGATGAGGCTGCTTTCTATGGGCCTAAAATCGACGTTCAGGTATGGAGCGCAATTGGAAGGGAATTTACACTGGCAACCAACCAGGTTGACTTTGGAGTACCCGCCCGTTTCGGAATAACCTACAGAACCAGGGAAAATACGCAGGAAACGCCGATTTGCATCCACAGGGCCCCCCTTGGTACCCATGAACGGTTCATTGGATTCCTTATCGAACATTTTGCAGGAAATTTCCCTTTGTGGCTCAATCCCAGGCAGGTAGCTATTCTTCCAATCAGCGATAAATACCAGAATTATGCTCAGGAAGTTTTGAGGGTTCTGAAAAATTACGATATTCGCGCCCTCGTTGACGACCGGAACGAAAAGATCGGCAAAAAAATAAGGGATAATGAGATGAAAAAAATCCCTTTCATGCTGATCGTTGGTGAGAAAGAAATGGAGGAGAAGCAGGTTTCGGTTCGCAAACATGGTGGTCAGGACGAAGGAAAAATGAGTATTGAAGATTTCTGCCGCCAGATCCAAAACGAAATAAAAATGCAACTGAGCTAAAAAATTCTTGGCGAGGAATCATTGTCTTAAACATTTAAAATAAAATACCCATAGCAACATCCTTTACACCCAGGCCAAGGCCACCCTTCACCCCGCGCCCTTACGGCCGATACGGAGGACCAAGAAAGAGAGAAGCAGAGCATCGCATCAATGAGTTGATAAAAGCTCCGCAAGTTCGGTTGGTGGGAGACAATGTAGTCTCGGATATTTATCCGATAGAAGAAGCATTGAGAATGGCGAAGGAGCAGGAGCATGATTTGGTGGAGGTGGTTCCTACTGCGGATCCGCCGGTTTGTAAGATTATCGATTATCAAAAGTTCTTATACGATAAAAAGAAAAAAGAGAAAGAGTTAAAAGCGAAACAGATAAAGCAGGTTGTAAAAGAAATTCGCTTCGGACCAAATACTGATGACCATGATTTCAACTTCAAACTGAAGCATGCCATCAACTTTCTTGAAGAAGGAAATAAAGTAAAAGCATACGTACACTTCAGGGGAAGGGCAATTGCATATAAAGAGAAGGGAGAAATTATCCTTCTCAAATTTGCACAGGAACTTGCTGAATACGGAAAAGTGGAAATGATGCCTAAACTTGAAGGAAACAGGATGTTCTTATTCCTCGCTCCTTTACCGCAGAAGAAAAAGAAATAGAAATTCGTTATTCGTAATTAGTAGATTCGTAAGAATTAGTATTTAGTAAATTAGTTATCATTCGTTATTCGTACCCAAAATGCCTAAACAAAAAACAAACTCAAGCGCAAAAAAACGCTTCAAAGTTACAGGAACCGGAAAGATCAAGCGTAAGCATGCTTACAAAAGTCATATCCTGACCAAAAAGGACACAAAACGCAAACGTAATCTCACCAAGTCAGGCTTAGTAAGTTCTGCCGATACTGACAGGGTGATGAAGATGCTCGTTTTGAGATAAATCCTATTTGAGGATGAGTCGATGTGAGAATTTATTTCCATTCATCTCTGTAGCTCCATCTTCAAATCAGCATATCTTCAAATCTTCGTATCTTCAAATTTTCAAATCAACAAATTTTCAAATCAGTAATAACCCGACAAAAAGCAGCTAAGAGTCCTCAAAAGAGGAACGCTTTCGTCAAAAACCCAACAGTAAAATGCCAAGAAGTGTCAATTCAGTCGCATCGAGAGCGCGCAGAAAAAAGCTCTTAAATCTAGCCAAAGGTAATTATGGGTCAAGAGCAAATGTATTAACCGTTGCCAAGCATACGGTTGAAAAAGGTCTCACCTACGCTTTCAGGGACCGCAAAGCAAAAAAACGCACCTACCGGTCATTGTGGATTTCACGTCTCAATGCCGCTGCACGTGAGCATGGAATGAGTTATGCTGTATTCATGGGAAAGATTCATAAAAACAATATCGCCCTCAATCGCAAGGCGCTTGCTGATCTTGCAATGAATCATCCGGAGGCGTTCAAAGCAGTTGTCAATTCACTCAAATAACTACGCCATAGTTTTTAGTGGTAAGAAGGGAATCCATTGAGGTTCCCTTTCTTATTTGTTGAAGGTGAACCACCCAATCCTATCTCCCCTGCAATGAAGCGAGATGTCGTCATTCAGAATGTATTATACGGAATTCTGCTTTCAGCTTTCCTGATACTTTATTTCATTCTGTCAATCAACAGCCGGCTTTCCGCTGACGATTTTTTCTTCCTGAAAAATCTTGAAGCACACGGATGGTGGCAAAGTATGTTGTTGTCATGGAATTCCTGGGTTACACGATGGACCTCGATACTTTGGCTGAATTCGATTTTTAGCTTTTACAATCTCACCGGCAATTTTCTCTTTTTTCATATAGTAACATTGCTGATGCTGGTCTTTGCACTCTACCGTTTTTCCGTGTTCTCGATGGATTTTATTATCAGGAACAGCTCGCGAAAATCCCCTGGACTTACTGCCCTTGCTGACTTGCCAAGACATTCAAGATTTGCCGTTTCATTTCTTATTTCATTTTTTATTTTAACAACCGGCGTCGGTGAAACTTTTTTCTGGATAACATCATCGGCGATGTACCTCTGGGGATTTATTGCTGTTTGCTTTATGCTTGCAGAAGTTTTAAGAGGGGAGAAGTCTGTAAGTACTTTGATAGTTTGTGTATTAACAGCAGCGTATATTGGAGGTGCAGCTGAAGCGATTGCCATTCCCTGTTTCATTTTGCTGCTCCTAATCATTGCATTTCAGCTGAGGAAAAAAATGTTAAAACCTACAACAGCAATTTCAATCGCAGTTCTTTTTGTTTCTATTCTTATCAGTTATTCCGGTGAGGGCAGGGCGCTGAGGCAATCTGCACTTCCTGATATTTCCTTGCTGCAGTCGGTAATCCTGAGCTTCAGATCTGTCGCACAAATTGAATTGTATTTTATATCGGATAAATTTTTATTTATCATCCTGTTTTTTATTGCATGGATGGGATTTGGCGCCAAACTTCCTTTCAAGCTGAATGTTAATTATAAATTATTTGCATGGGTATTTATTGCATATGCCCTCCTTTGTTTCATTTTTATTTTCCCTACATCCTATTTGCTGGGTGAAATTCCCCCGCTTCGTGCCAGGATCTTCGTTGGGTTTCTGAATTGCTGTTTGCTTGCTTTTGCCGGGGTAGTCACAGGTGCATATTTTCGCAGACCTTTGTTTACCTCAATTATTTCATCCGCTGCTGTACTTTTTTTGATTGTCATGATCGGGAAAGTTGCCATCGAACAGAAACAGATCACAACCAGGTATGCAGTTGCTGTGGACAAACGGATGCTATTGCTTAAAACATATGTGGACCTTGGTGACAATGCAGCCATTACTTTGGATCCTCTCCCTGATTCAGGATTGTTGCTGTCATCAGAAATTTCTTCCAATCCCACAGATTTCAGAAATCAGCATCTTAAAAAATATTACGGAATAACAAATGACATCCTCTTGAAGGAGTAAGTGATAATTTTATTCCAGAAATAAATTAAAATGGAAAGAAGAGAATTTATTAAGGCGGGCTGTGGCTTATGTGCTTCCCTCGCAACTATTGGCGCAGTTGGTTCTTTACTTGAAGGTTGCAAACCGGGCGAACTGATATTTAACACAACACCCACTGATGGAAATATTAGTGTGCCTCTGGAAAAGTTTCTACATAATAAGTACGTCGTTGTAAGATTAAAACATCTTGAATATGATCTATTGCTGGTGAAAGAAAACGAAAGTACCTTCAATACACTTGCTATGCAATGCACCCACCGCCAGCAACCACTTGTTGTAACTTCAACCGGATTGATCTGTAATGAACATGGCAGCCGGTTTGACCTCTCTGGCAACGTAACCCGCGATCCCGCCACAAAACCACTCATTAAATTTAAAACAGAACTGGATGGATTAAATGTAGTCATTCATTTATCCTGATCATATAACATTCCCCTGTACCTCTGTCTTCTAACTTCTAACTTTTGACTTATGACTTTTAACTTTTTCCTTCCTACTCCGTCGCCGACTTGCTGAAAATAATATACCCGAAATGGAACAAAAAAGAAAATGGATTTTTTCTTTCATGGTAATAATTCAATGAAAGGCTGATGGGGCCAAGAGGGCTGTGAAATACCGTGACAGCACTGCCTATATAAAATTGCTTCGCGAATTCTTTTCCATATTCAGTTTTAAGATCAGCTGTCTTGACGAGTTCACGATAGGGCTGAAAAACATATCCTTCAAGCCGGAAGTCCAGATTGTTCCTGATCATCCATACATTTCTCAGTCCGAGTCCGCCGTATTGATGTGCGTGAAAGTCTGGCAAATACAGCGTTTGCATCTCCGACACAGGTTCAAATGATGGGGATGCAAGAATAGTAGAAGTGTAGTTTGTAAAGAATGGCTCATTACTCCATTGAAGCTCAGCAAAAAAACCAAGCTTCAGATGACCTCTTCGTTTGTAATAATTTTCATAGGTAATCTTTGACTGGAACCAGTCGCGCCCGTTGTTCTTTTCCTGTCTGTCTACTGAAGTTGAACCCGGAAGAGTATATTCTACACCGTTAATATACCGGACTTTGACAGACAAAAAAGTTCCCTGGCTTGCATACATTTTTCGGTTGAGCGTATTGCGTTCAAAAAGAAGGTATCCTGTTCCTCCCAAAAAGACACTTTCATCAGCCGTATCCTTCTGAATGAATTCAGATGTCTGGTAGTAGTTGTCTTTTGTCCTTATGTATGAACCTCCGAGTACAACTTTCCCCTTATTCCTTGCCGGGATACCTGCATTAATTCCGAAATTGTAATCACTTTGTATGATGTAACTTGGTTTTTCATCATTGAAAATGGCAGTGCTGCTTTTGTAGAAATCATACTGATTCAGGGTTGCCTCGCCTTCCAGAAAATAGGGAATGCTCGAGGGAGAATCCATCCTGATTTTTAATTGGCCGCTGGTATAAAGTTTCCCGAAATAAAGATTCGTGAAAAAGCTATAGGATTTTTTCCGCCAGATATTATACTGCGCCCCTACAAAAACTTCGCTGATGGGCCTGGAAGAAATATTACCTCCAAACTGTGTGATCAGGTCCTTCTCACGATTGATCCGCACCGAAAGATCATACATTTTTGTTTCGGGATTGTATTTCAGCTGCGGATAAATGGATTTTACATTTTCATCTGCCACCAGTTGAAAGTAATTGCTCTTAAGACGTTCGATTGGTAGTGGCCCTGAACCTGGTTTGATAATGCGTTTTACATATTCCGCCTGTCGCTCATTGATGCCTTCCACATTTACTTTGTCTACAAGAATTTTAGGGAGGTCCTGGCGAAAGTCATCACGCTTTTTTTTCAGTTCAGTTGAATCAACCCGTCGCTGGATATTAAATAAAATATCTTTCATTTTGCTTTCGGCTGCCTCATAGCCTGCCTGTATCACTTCTGGTGTATTGTCAAAATCGAACAACCCGAAACGGTCTGTATTTACATTGATCAGGATTCCGTTTTCACACAACACTGAAAAATTTGTTGGTGTAGTAAGCATGGTTCTGATCTGTGACACAATATTTCCCTCTGTCGTTGGTGTGCTGCTGCCTCCTGCATTCACACCGATAATGATGTCCGGTTGAAAATCATTCAGCATGATATCGGCAGGAAAATTATTGTACATGCCGCCATCGTATAATATTTTTCCGTCTAAGATAACGGGCTTGAAATAAAATGGATACGCACTCGATGCCCTGACGGCCTGTGCAAGGTCACCTTTGCGAAACACAACCGTCTGCTTGTGCTCAATATCTGCAGCCACACAACGGAATGGTACAAAGAGTGAATCGAAATTAAATTTCGCCTTTGCAATTATGGGTGCCAGGTTTTCCATGAGCGAATAATCGGCCTGGACTGAGCTTACCAGATTGGTAGGCAACGACGTCGTGATCACTGAATCAAGTGAAAAACGAAGTGTGATCCAACTGGCATTTTCTTCCTTCTTTCGGAAATAAAAGCTGTAGTCTTCATTCATGGTTCCTGTTGCCCAGTTCAGAAACTCCTCTGAATTCACAATGCTGTCGATCTGATCGCCTGAATAACCCTGCGCATACATGCTGCCGATGATGGCACCCGACGATGATCCGGCAATAAAGTCGATTGGAATGTGATTTTCTTCAAGTGCCTTAATGACACCTACATGCGCCATGCCACGGGCTCCGCCACCACTAAGTACCAGGCCAACTTTTTGCGCTTTGGCTTGATGCAAAATACTTAGAACAAGCAGAAGTGAGAGAAAATAAAGGCCGCGGGATTTCACAAATTTGTATCTCTGAAGGAAAGTACCTGTGCGCGAAGTTACTTTACTGATTCAATTTGTTCAAATAGTTTGCAAATATAGGCCGGTAAATATTGTAGCCGCGAGCCATACCATGAAAACAGTTCACCATCAACACATAAGGCTTTTATTCCGGGATACCGGTTACTGAAATCTTTCAGGTGCTTTTCCGAAAAAGGAAAGGGCTCACTGGAAAGGAAAAGCAGGTCTGGTTTTGCAGACATAAGTTGCTCACTGCTAATTTCCGGGTATCTGGGAAGATGCGAAAAAACATTTGTCAAGCCGCATGATTCAAGCATGCCGTTGATGAACGTATTACCTCCTGCTGCCATCATTGGCTTGTCCCAGATAAGATAAGCCACAGATAATATTTTCCTTTGTTCCTCATTTACCGGGAGGGCGTCAAATGCCTGGTCAATTTTATCCAGGACCCTTATTGCTTCGAAATAACGATTGGTAATAGTTCCCAAAGCAAGGACCATTCGCTTTGCGTCTGAATAGGTGCTGATGTCGCTGATCCAAACGGGAAATTCTTTGGCCAGTTCCTCGATCTGTAACTGTTCATTTTCTTCTTTATTTGCAATGATCAGATCCGGATTCAACGAACGAATCAATTCAAGATTCAGTTTTTTTGTCCCCCCCACATGCTGCTTCGTCCGAAACCATTCTTGCGGATGAATGCAAAATTTCGTGATGCCTATAACTTCAGTAGTAAGCCCGAGGTCATAGAGCAATTCGGACTGAGAGGGAACCAAACTGATGATCCGATGGGGACTATCATCCACATTTACAACCCTTCCTGTTTGATCAACTGAGGTTTGCATATTGCGAATATAGGTTTTAAGTTGATGTTCCATAGCCCTTTTTTAACTTTTTGAGGCAGAAATAATTCGTTTTCTCCTCTAACTTTCACAATATTTGCCACCGGAATAATCCGTCATGAAGATTCTTTTTCTTACATCCAGATTTCCTTTTCCCCTTGAAAAAGGAGATAAACTCCGTGCATTTTACCAGATTGTTGAGCTGAGTAAAAAACACCAGGTTATCCTCGCTGCTGTCAGTGATGTGAAAGTTTTGCCGGAACATTTAGAAGCCCTCAAGCCCTATTGCAGGAGAATTGTAATTCATAACATCAGAAAGGCAAAACAGTTTCAAAACCTGGCACGCGCGCTTTTCAACGGGAGACCATTTCAGGTTGAATATTTTTTCTCAAATGATTTCAAGAAAAAAATTCAGAAAATTATTCTCGACGATAAACCTGATGCAATCTTTTGCCAATTGGTCCGCATGGCAGAATATGTAAGAGATGAAAAACGAATTCCTGTGACACTTGACTACCAGGATGCATTCAGCAAAGGATATGAACGGCAGGCGCAAAGAGAGAGTATATTCAAAAAGATTCCGGTGATGATGGAGTGGAAAAGGATGCTGAAATACGAAGGAAGAATTTTTAATGATTTTAAAAATAAAATTATTATTTCAGAACAGGACAGGGACTACATAAATCACCCGGAAAACAAAAAAATAGAGGTCATACCCAATGGTGTCGACTTCAATTATTATTCCCCTATCGTCAGAGAGAAAAAGTATGATCTCATTTTCTCAGGCAACATGAATTACCCACCGAATATTGAAAGTGCAATTTATATTGCCGAGAAAATAATGCCTTTACTGAAAAAGAAAAAACCTGATGCAAAATTGGTGATCGCAGGCGCCAATCCGGCAAGCGATGTGATGAAGCTTCAAAGCGATTCAGTAAATGTAACCGGCTGGGTAGATGATATCCGCGAGCCATTCGCAGAATCCAGAATCCATCTCGCACCCATGCTGATCAGCATCGGATTGCAAAATAAGATCTTACAGGCCATGGCGATGAAGATCCCTTGTATCGTTTCTTCCCAGGCCAACAATGCAATTCATGCACCCACCGGCGATTGCCTGTTAGTTGCCGATACTCCTGAGCAATACGTTGAAAAAATTCTGCTTTTATTGAATGACCGGGCACTTTACAACAAGATAGCCGAAAATGCCTGTCATTTCGTTCGTACCAACTTCGACTGGAGTGCAATGAATGATAAACTGGAACGGGTGCTGAATAGAAAATAGTACACGATTCGATGCCCCGTTTAGACCCTGTCCCGCTTAAATTCGGGAGAAAGCGTGGCACGATTAGTACTACCTCAGCTCAAAATTCTAGGGCAGGCCTCTAATCCCCTAACCACTTAATCACTTCGTCACCTAATCACCTAATCACTTAGTCACCCAATCAACCTCTCAACTATTCAACCAACTACCTGCCATTTAGTCCGCCCTCCTACCATAGGTATGATTTTCGACAACCAAATCGTACTTTTACAAACGATTTTCCCATTTAACCAAATCTGAGATAAAATGAATGACGACGAAGTAAAATTTCCACGTGTTGAACTCAGCAATGTAATTGATGACGATACCGAATTTATTCCCCTGCTTACTACAGAAGATGAAGAAAGCATGCAGGCGCAAAAAATTCCATCTACACTTTCCATTCTTCCATTACGCAATACGGTTCTGTTTCCCGGTGTCGTAATCCCCATTACCGTTGGCCGCGATAAATCCATCAACCTGATCAAAGATGCTTACAAGGGCGACAAGATCATCGGTGTGGTTTCACAAAAGGATACAAATATTGAAGATCCGAAGTTTGAAGACCTGAATAAGATCGGTACTGTTGCCCACGTCCTCAAGATGCTGCGTATGCCTGATGGCAATACCACCATCATCATCCAGGGAAAGAAAAGATTTGAACTGAAAGAGCTGATCCAGACGGAACCTTATATCAAAGCTACTGTCGCTGCCATCGCCGAGAATATACCGGTTAAGGGGGATAAGGAATTTCATGCAACAGTGCAGAGCATGAAGGACCTTGCCCTGCAAATCATTCAACACAGTCCGAATATTCCAAGCGATGCGGCTTTTGCGATTCGTAACATCGAAAGCAATTCATTCCTGATAAATTTCATTTCGTCCAATATGAATCTGGACGTGGTGAAAAAACAAACGCTGCTTGAGATTGATGACCTGCGCGAACGTTCTACCAGGGTGCTTGAACACCTCACCAAGGAATTACAGATGCTGGAACTGAAGAATCAGATTCAGAACAAAGTCAAGACAGACATAGACAAACAGCAGCGTGAATTTTTTCTCAACCAGCAGTTAAAAACAATTCAGGAGGAACTCGGTGGACAAACACCTGAGCGGGAAGTTTCTGAGTTGCGTGAACGTGCAAAGACAAAAAAATGGAGCAAGGAAGTTGCAGATACATTCAACAAGGAATGCGACCGTATCATGCGGATGAACCAGGCTTCTGCAGAATATTCTGTAGTGATCAATTACCTTGAAGTGTTGCTTGACCTTCCCTGGAATGAATATACAAACGACAACTTCGACCTCAAGTTTGCCCAAAAGGTTTTGGAAAAAGACCATTGGGGACTTGAAAAAGTAAAAGCCCGCATCCTTGAATACCTTGCTGTATTGAAGTTGAAGCGTGATATGAAATCTCCAATCATGTGCTTGTATGGACCTCCCGGAGTTGGAAAGACTTCACTCGGAAAATCCATAGCCCGTGCACTCGGAAGAAAATATGTGCGTATGTCTTTGGGTGGATTGCGCGATGAGGCGGAAATTCGTGGTCACCGCAAAACATACATCGGTGCAATGCCCGGACGGATTATTCAAAACCTCAAAAAAGCAAAGAGTGCAAATCCTGTTTTTGTATTGGACGAGATTGACAAACTCGGAAATGATTTCCATGGCGATCCTTCAAGTGCTTTGCTGGAAGTGCTGGATCCTGAACAAAACAATACTTTTTATGATAACTATGTTGAGATTGATTTCGACCTCAGCAATGTGTTGTTCATAGCTACTGCAAATTCTTTGAGTTCAATTCAGCCGGCATTGCTTGACCGCCTTGAAATTATTGAGATCAACGGCTACACAGTGGAGGAGAAGATCCAGATTGCAATCCGCCATTTGGTTCCAAAACAATTGGAAGCACATGGATTAAAAAAGGAGCAGGTAAAACTTTCGCCGAAGATGATAGAATTGCTCATCGAACAATATACGCGTGAGAGTGGTGTGCGCGGTCTCGAAAAAAAGATTGCATCTCTGATCCGCGGCATTGCGAAAAGTGTGGCCATGGAAGAGGAATACAACCCCGTTGTAGATGAAGAAGCCATCAACAAGATTTTGGGTGCACCAATTTTTCAGAAAGACAAAGCAATGAAGAATGATGTAGCAGGCGTGGTTACAGGTCTTGCGTGGACAAGCGTTGGTGGTGACATTCTTTTTATTGAAGTCAGCCTGAGCAAAGGAAAAGGAAAACTCACCTTAACCGGTAACCTCGGTGATGTAATGAAAGAATCGGCTGTAATTGCATTAGCATATCTCAAATCTCATTGTGATGATCTGAATATTGATCCGCGCGTAATCGACCAGTGGGATATTCATATCCACGTTCCCGAAGGCGCTACTCCGAAAGATGGCCCTTCAGCAGGTGTTACAATGCTTACTGCTTTGGCTTCAGCATTTACCCAAAGAAAAGTGAAGGAACATTTAGCTATGACGGGAGAAATTACTCTCCGCGGAAAAGTGTTGCCTGTTGGCGGCATCAAAGAAAAAATTCTTGCTGCAAAACGTGCAGGCATCAAAGACATCATCCTCTGCGCCGATAACAAAAAGGATATTTTAGAAATCAAGAAAGACTACATCAAAGACCTTCGTTTTCACTATGTAACCGAAATGATTGAAGTAATCAACTATGCTTTGATGAAAGAAAAAGTGAAGAAGCCGCTTGATGTTACCTATCATAAGAATGGGGAGGCGAAGAAGGGGGAGCGGGAGGAAGCTTAAAGGCTTACGAAATACAGATAGAATACGAATTTACAAATTAAAGCCTACAGGAGACTGTGGGCTTTGTTATTTAAAAATATAATTCTGATTCAATTTTTTTGCCATTCGCATAAGAAAACCCCACACCCATCATTATATTATTCCAGTCAATGGAATAATTCTTATGTTTCCGAAATGAAATCAGTCTTAACAAGTTTGATATTGCTCATTTGCTTTTGCAATTCTTCAGGGCAAGTGACGTTTCAGAAATCTTTTAGTTGCTC
>JAPLDB010000061.1 GCA_026391975.1 Bacteroidota bacterium
CCATTCATCAAAAGCATTGTTGCCTTTCCTCTTCATCGTGTAAAACTACAAAATAGTTAGGGGTACATCTTTCAATTCAAATAATTTTAACAATAATTTGTAATGAGAAAATAGATTTACCTTCGTCATCTTCTTTATAAAGTATGAAATCAAAACTCAAACTCCTCGATGATAAAATTGCCGAAGCCCATTTGGGAGGTGGCAAAAAACGCATTGAAGCACAACACAAAAAAGGAAAGCTCACGGCCCGCGAACGCATTCATTTCCTGATGGATGAAGGCAGCTTTGAAGAAATAGGGATGCTGGTGACGCACCGTTCTACGGAATTCGGTCTGGACAAAGAGATATACCTGGGGGATGGCGTCATTACAGGCTACGGAACAATCAATGGCAGAATGGTCTATGTATATGCACAGGATTTCACTGTTTTTGGTGGATCGCTCAGCGAATCGCATGCAGAAAAGATCTGCCGCATCATGGACCTGGCTATGCAGAATGGTGCACCTGTGGTCGGACTGAATGACTCGGGTGGAGCGCGCATCCAGGAGGGTGTAGTTTCGCTTGGCGGTTATGCAGATATTTTTTACCGCAATACAATGGCTTCAGGAGTGATCCCGCAAATCAGCGCCATCATGGGGCCCTGCGCCGGAGGTGCTGTATATTCTCCTGCTATCACCGATTTTATTGTGATGGTGGAAAATATGTCTTACATGTTTGTGACCGGCCCTAACGTTGTGAAAACTGTCACCCATGAGGAAGTTTCTTCTGAAGAACTGGGCGGCGCACAAACGCATGCTTCCAAATCAGGCGTAACACATTTTACTGCATCCAACGGACTGGATTGCCTCGATAAAATAAAAAAGATGCTGAGCTACATGCCTCAGAATTGTGAGGACAATCCACCTGCCTTGCCTTATGAGGCCGCTGATGAGATTAGGAACAAACTTGAAGATGTAATTCCCACAAATGCAAATCAGCCGTATGATATCAAAGAGGTGATCGAACAGGTTGCCGACGAAGGAACTTTCCTGGAAGTGCATAAAGATTTTGCAGAGAATATAGTTGTTGGCTTTGCCCGGCTTGCCGGAAAATCTATTGGCATTGTTGCAAATCAGCCTGCGCATCTTGCCGGAGTCCTCGACATTCATGCATCAACAAAAGCTGCACGCTTCGTGCGCTTCTGCGATTGTTTCAATATTCCGCTTTTGGTTTTTGAAGATGTTCCGGGATTTCTTCCGGGTACAGACCAGGAATGGAATGGCATCATCACCAACGGAGCTAAACTGCTTTATGCTTTTTGCGAAGCGACTGTACCACGCATCACGGTCATCACCCGCAAAGCTTACGGTGGCGCGTATGACGTGATGAACAGCAAGCACATTGGTGCAGACATGAACTATGCATGGCCTTCGGCAGAGATTGCAGTGATGGGAGCCAAAGGAGCTGCAGAGATCATTTTCAAAAAAGAAATTGCTGAAGCTAAGGATCCGGAAGCCAAGCTAAAAGAAAAGGAAAAAGAATACATCGAACTTTTTGCAAATCCATACAAAGCTGCTGAACGCGGATACATCGACGAAGTGATTCCTCCTTCGGTGACAAGAAAAAAACTGATCGCTGCTTTCAGGATGCTTGAAAATAAAGTGGCGAACCTGCCGAGGAAGAAACATGGGAATATACCGTTGTGAGAGAGAAGAGATGTGAGATTTGTGATATGAGACGATAACCGAGACGCAAAAAGAAATACAGGACAATGAAATTCCGCAGTCTTTTTTTAATTGTTCATTTGCCGTTGGTGATATTTCTGGTATTATTTACAGGTTGCAATCAGCCTGCTAAGGAATCGCAAACACCGGCTCCGGCAGCTGCTCCAACTGTGGCTGTTCCCGTTTTCAATGCAGACTCTGCATATGATTTTGTAAAAACGCAATGCGATTTTGGTCCGCGCGTTCCCAATACGAAACAGCATGATGCCTGTGCGGAATTTCTCATCAGGAAAATGAGTTCCTATGGCGACACTGTGCTGGTTCAAAAAGGACAGGTTACAACTTTCAATAACATCAAACTGAATATTCAGAATATCATCTGTCGCTTCAATCCGGGAACACAAAACAGAATTTTGCTGTTTGCCCACTGGGATACGCGCCCCTGGGCCGATCAGGACACTGAAAGAAAAGACGAACCCATAATGGGCGCTGATGATGCCGGCAGTGGAGTTGGCGTGCTCATGGAAATTGCGAGGATCCTTTCAAAAGAAAAAATTGCTACCGGAGTTGATATTGTTTTTTTCGATGCTGAAGATTACGGAACACGCAGGGAAGACGGCGCAGACAACGACAGCTACGCCCTCGGCACGCAGTATTGGTGTAAGAATCTTATGCCGGAAAACTATACTGCAAATTATGGAATACTCCTCGACATGGTGGGCGCACGCAATGCAACATTTCATATTGAAGGTTATTCAAAACAATACGCCTCTTTCGTTGTGGATAAGGTATGGGGTGAAGCAAACCGCATTGGTTTTTCATCGCACTTCCTTTATGCAGATGGTGGTTTTATCACAGACGACCACGTGTATCCAAACCAGATCTTAAATATTCCATGTATCGATATTATCAATACGAATCCTTCCAATCCCCGTTCAGGATTTCCTGATCACTGGCATACGCACCGCGACAATATGGATGTAATCGACAGGAATACACTGAGGGCAGTTGGACAAACTTTGCTCGAAGTTTTATTCGCCAGCGCCGGAACCTGATTAACATAAAAGGTTTATTTCACAGGAGCGTTTATTTTTTCTCTCCGGTCTCCGAACTCCTTGACTCCAGACTTCTAGAATTCTGCATTACCCGGCGTGCGCGGGAACGGCATTACATCTCTGATGTTCGTCATTCCCGTTACAAAAAGCATCAGGCGTTCAAACCCAAGCCCGAAGCCGGCATGTGGGCATGATCCGAATTTCCTGGTGTCAAGATACCAGCTCATTTCTTTTTCGGGAATATGCATTTCACGCATGCGCGTGGTGAGTTTTTCAAGATTGTCTTCACGCTGTGAACCACCGATGATCTCGCCGATCCACGGGAACAACACATCCATGGCGCGTACGGTTTTGCCGTCATCATCCTGCTTCATATAAAAAGCTTTGATGTTCTTCGGATATCCTGTCAGGATCACCGGGCCATTGAAATGTTCCACCAGGTAATTTTCATGTTCCTTCTGAAGGTCTGTGCCCCATTCTACCTTGAATTCAAATTTTGCATTTTGTTGTTTCAGTACATCAATTGCTTCAGTATAAGTGAGGCGCGTAAATGGTTTTTCGATCACTGATTTCATGCGTGCAATGAGTTCCTTATCGTACATGTTATTCAGGAATTCAAGGTCGCTCATGGCATGGTCGAGGGCATACTGAATGAGGTACTTCAGCATCTCTTCCGCCAGGTCCATGTTGTCGTTGATGTCATAGAAAGCCATCTCCGGTTCTATCATCCAGAACTCGGCAAGATGCCGTGGTGTATTTGAATTCTCGGCCCGGAAGGTTGGACCGAAAGTATAGATCAGTCCCAGCGCCATTGCAGCAAGTTCGCCTTCCAGTTGTCCGCTAACGGTGAGGTTCGTTTCTTTTTCAAAAAAATCTTCTTTGTAATTGATGCTTCCGTCAGGATTCTTAGGAGGATTCTTCAGGTCCATGGTTGTTACATGAAACATTTCTCCGGCACCTTCAGCATCGCTGCCTGTAATGATGGGCGTATGCACATAAAAAAATCCTTTGTCATTGAAGAATCTGTGGATGGCAAATGCCATGTGGTGACGCAGGCGGAAAACTGCACCGAAAGTATTTGTACGCGGGCGCAGGTGTGCGATCTCGCGGAGGAACTCCATGGTATGACCTTTTTTCTGCAACGGAAATGTTTCCGCATCTGCAGGACCGTACACTTCAATTTCTTTTGCCTGGATCTCCATGCTTTGTCCCTGGCCTTGTGATTTTACAAGCGCTCCTTTCACGCAAAGGCATGCGCCGGTGGTAATTTCCTTCATCAGCTCCTCGGGAAATTTTGCAACCTCGGCAACAATCTGAATATTGTGAATGATGCTGCCGTCGTTCAACGCAATGAAGGCAACATTTTTATTTCCGCGCTTTGTGCGTACCCATCCTTTAACGGTTACATCCCTGTCAACTTCAGTGGAAGAAAGGAGTTCGGCGATTTTAGTATGTAGTAACATGTGGTTGATTGGTTGAATAGTTGATAAGGTGATTTGTTGATAGGTTGATTGGTCAGCAGCCGGCACTATTCGTAATTAGTACATTCGTATAATATTCGTAATTGGTATTTTAGTATTTCATTCGTTCCCGATAGCTCCCGACACATCGGGACGGGATCGTCGAGCCTTCGTAATTAGTATTTTAGTATTTCATTCGTACTTCGGCGGGGTAATAAAAAATCCTGCCGATCCGGGGACGGGCAGGACTTCCTTATGATTTGATATTCATTTAGTCGA
Source organism: Bacteroidota bacterium (assembly GCA_026391975.1). Classification (GTDB taxonomy): domain Bacteria; phylum Bacteroidota; class Bacteroidia; order AKYH767-A; family 2013-40CM-41-45; genus JAPLDB01. The sequence continues at coordinate 4,498 of JAPLDB010000061.1, forward strand.
ACTTCTCCACGTCTTTGTGCTTGTTCATGTAATTCAGCCAGATAAAAAACGCTACGAAGCCAATCACGATCAGCATTTTATTCCAAAATGGTGATACAGCGTTCATGATTCCGAAAATAAACTGAAAGAAGTTACCGATAGCATTCCAAATACTGGTCCACATAGTTGTTTTGTTTTTGTTGGTGCAAAAATAGAAAAATCCTCAGATGGTAAAACTATTTTGCAGGGATTTCCCCACACCTGAAACTGTAATAATGTGCATTAGGAAAAGGGAAACGGTTGAAAAAGACCTTCAGGGTTGGTACTTATATTGAAGAAAATCCTGTTGGTTTGCCGTCGAATGATCCGATTCTTCAAAACCATTCAGCCGGCCGCGCTATTCAGTATCCCGGTTTTGTGCATAATTATCTGGTTACCAGGACTTTTCAGAGGCGAGGCGTCCGTTGCCCCTTATGATAGTTTGTTGCTCAACGGTGTTTTGCGCATCCCAGCATTTTTTCAAATGCTTATCTCCATAGCATTGGTTTCTGTGGGTGCCATTTACCTGAATCACGTTAGTGTAAAACATGAAATAATCTACCGGCATTCTTATTTACCTGCACTGCTCTATGTCATACTGATGAGTTTTCACAGGGATGTGATCCAGTTTCATCCGTTGCTGGTTTCAAACCTGATCATCATGATGGCGCTGGATAAAACATTTTCACTTTTCAAGAATGACAGTCCCGTCTCCTTCATATTCGACAGTAGTTTCCTGATGGCCATTGCAACGCTGATCTACTTCCCCGCTTTCATACTGTTCTTTCTTTTGTTGTATGCAATTTACAGTCTGCGTTCATTCAGTTTCAGGGAATTTCTGATCGCAGTCATTGGATTTGGCTTGCCATTTTTTTTCATCGCAGTTTATGGCTTCTGGACTGATTCGCTGGGATCAGCCACACAAAACTTTTTCGCCCGCTTTTCAATTCACAAGATCGAGGAAGGACTTGCGGCGACAAAGCAGTTGCTGGGCTTTGCGATATTCCTCGCTTTACTGATATTGTTATCGTTGATCAGGCTGCGCTCAAATTTTTACAGGAATGCGATCAAGGCGCGCAGTACGCAGGAAATTTTATTCCTGTTTTTTATTTTCACGGCTGCCGGTTTTCTTTTTCTCCCGAAAATTTCTTTCTATCATTTCACACAACTTGCCATTCCGTTTTCGGTATTCCTGGCATATTATTTTATCTCTGCTAAAAAAAGATTGTGGATGTATGAAGTGGGGTTGTGGGTTCTGATTGGCTTTATTGTTTCCAGCTATTATTAAATCAATGAGACTATGATTTTGCCATCCGCCACAGGCGGAGAAGCGAAATCATTTAGTCGTTCCGATAGGCATCGGAATGATCCCGAAAACGAAGTGCTTCGGGATCCCAGGTTTTATTCCTCGCCGCTTGCGGCGTGTACGTGTTCTAGATCAGGTTTTTAATACCTCATCGGCTTGCCGCGAGGTTGTTTATAGATGCGGGCTGTTTTCGCCTGAGCAAGAATATTCAAGGATACCCGTCCAAAATAATTTATTGCCACAGATTCACAGATTAATTTTTTGATCTTATTAAATCAGTGAATCTGTGGCTAACATATTTTCTATACTGCCTTTCGCCTTTGATTTTGGTAGTTTTCAATTAATAGAAATTCAGGATTTAGGACTAAATCTATAGGGCTATTTGGGTATTAAAAATTCTGAAATTTGGTGGCACTGTGGATCCAGATTGGCTTTATTGTTTCCAGCTATTATTAAATGATGCGGGCTGTTTTCGCCTGAGCAAGAATATTCAAGGATACCCGCCCCAAAAAAATTTATTGCCACAGATTCACAGATTAATTTTTTGATCTTATAAAATCTGCGAATCTGCGGCTAACATTTATTCTTTCTGCGCAGCAGTAAACTCAACCCAATCAAAAATTTCTTTTGGAAAGCCAGTATTCTTCCGCCTGCCGCATGGCCTTTTCTGCCTTTGCGGTTTTGTCATCATAGCCCATCAGATGCAAAGCGCCATGTATCATCACTCTGTGAAGTTCATCCCTGAAGCCGGTTTTAAATTTTTTTGCATTGGCCATCACGCGTTCCGATGAAATAAAAATGTCGGCTTCTACAATTCCGTTTTCTTTTGAATTATCAAAAGTGATGATGTCGGTGAAATAGTTGTGACCGAGGTATTCCTTATTCAGTTTCAGAAGGTACTTATCACTGCAAAAAATAAAATTGATGTCGATGACTGTCGTTTCATTTTTTTTGAATGCAAGCAGAATCCATTTCTTCAATTCCTCTTGCTTCAAAAGACGAAATGAAACGTCCTCTTTAAAAAAATGTATGGGTGATTTTTTATTCACGGATGTAAAGATAGTTGCCAGGCAAATACCCTCACACTCATTTTGCTTTTTCCGGCGACTCTTTTTGAGAATAAATGAAAAGCAGCAAAGCGAAGGTAATTTCCACTGAAAGAATGCAAACACTTCCTATTTCTTCGCACGTCTTTTTAAATAGCTTTGAATCAACAATACGACGGCAAAAGAAAATAGAAAATTAGTGAGTATAATCGCCCAGGGTGTTTCATACACGGGTATTCCGAGATTCAGATAATGCGACATACCTGAAGCAATCGCAACAGGCGTTTCAATCAAAGCCGTTGCAGCCCGGATTGGTTTTGGCAAAGTTTCATGCGCATAAAAAAACCAGGTTAGAAAAGTGGTGAGCAGAACAATTCCTGAAATAATTTTGAAATGTGTTTTCGTAAATGCCATGCTGTTTTTGCTCAACTTCTCCTCAAGTATCATTCCTCACCCGTTAAACATTTTATGTCGTCTAATTTCCTTTCCCTGCCTCAGTTGCCATGAATGATAAACCGAAGGTACGTCGCTTGTCCATTGTTTTAAGGTTAAAATAATGGCAACAATCTCAAATCTGGTCACAATTCCAACCCAGAAACAAATATTAAACAATGTATCCGATTGGCATCGCCAGAGTATTTCTACCAGTGTCGCAAAAAGCAGCAACGCCCATATTTTAGAACCTATTGAATGTGTTGCAATCTCCTTTTTGAATTTCAGAAAGCATATCAGGTATGCCAGGCCTTCAGATCCAAACAGGAATATCAATTTTACAGAATTGGCTCTGAAAAAATCCGGGCATTGCAAATATGCAGCAAAAGCGAATGAGATAAAAAATACCTGGTCTATCGCTGAATCCAGGCGTCTGAACTTCGGTGTCGAAATATTCAGTTGCCTGGCAATGATTCCGTCAAAAATATCGGTCAGTAAGCCAATCGAAATCAAAACTATTGCAATTATTCTGAAGTTTTCAATTCCTGCAATGCTTAAAATGAGAATTAAAATTCCAATGACAAGTCTTGAATAAATGAGCGCGATTGGAAGTTTGTTCATCAAATCAGATTGGATATTCCGCGCAAGTTGACCCACCTATTCCGCGGCAAACTGACCCACCAAAATTGATTTTCTAAAAGAAGGTTTTTCTTGCTGCTTCACTGTTACAAATTTAGTCGTTTATTTCTAACTGATTTTCGGTTTTATCCGG
>JAPLDB010000232.1:0-7610 GCA_026391975.1 Bacteroidota bacterium
CAGAATCTTTTTTTTTAATTTTTTGGCCAATGCACGTAATTTGTTGGTGAATATTCGCGCTAAGGTTATATTCAAATTCAGTAAGCAAAAGCTGATTGGCACAAACCGGCTGAAATGGTAAACTGTTAGTAATGGAGATTGAAAAGTACCTGAGAAAAACGTGGAGAGGGTTTTTACATTAATGACCTCTCCTTAGGCGAGGCGAGGAATTCTATCTAATGAATGACCCCGCCTCGCCTGAGGCGAGACGAGGTATCTTGCCACGTCCCGATACCTGCCCGTCCCGAAGTGTCGGGAGCTATCGGGACGGGCAGGTATCTGGACGTGGCTGAAATTTTAATTCAACCTCGCCTAAGGCGAGACGAGGAATTCTTTCTTATTAAAAATCCCGCCTCAGTCCCTGAATCAGTTGACGGAGGCGAGATTAACCTGTATAAATTTTCAAAAATTAATTGATCACCAACCTCTTTATGGCAACCGAGCCATCAACACTTGTCGATTTACATACATACAGGCCTTTATTCAGATCAGAAACTAATATTTGTGCTTCAACTGAATTTACCTTTACAGTTCTAACTATTTTTCCGGTAAGGTCACTTATTTCGATAGAGTTTATTTCCACAGGAGCAGCAACAGTAATCATTTCGGAAGCAGGATTTGGATACACTGTAAATTCAGGAATGCTATTTTCTGATAAAGTACTCTCCTGCATTTGGCGAAGGGATGCCCCGCCATCCAAATCAGAAATATCGATTTTTTCAGATGCATGATTGGTATTATTGCCCCAATTATTCCGAAGATAAATAATGTCGTTTTTGTAGCCATCTAATATCAAACCAACAGAAGAATAATTATCAGCAAATACTCCATTTACATCAATGTTATTCAGAAGCCTGAAATTGAAACCCAGATAGCCGAATTTCCCGAGGAAGGATGCTGTAAAATTTCCCCCTCCTGCATTTGCACTTACGGTACCACACAAATATATATTATTGCTTGCTGCCATTTTCATGTCAGCAATTGAAACATTTGTAACAGCAGAAAAGGCGCTGACCGGGGTTGGAAAATAAGTAGCATTTGCAGCAGCACTAATAGGACTTGCAGTTTGAATTTTGTAAACTGAAGCTGATGTAGCATTAGAACATGCAACAAAAACAAAACCAGCAGGGCCTACAACAATGGCACCACCGATATCCGTTGTCGTCTTGTTCAAAAACAAAGTTCCCTGTAAAAAACCAGAAGTATTGTATTTAAGCACCAATCCATCGGTCCCATTGGCTGCGCTTGTATAGGTAGTACCCAATACTTCAATAAATCCATCGCTTCCAATTACCAGACCTGTTCCATAATCATCGCCTGTAACCGACCCATGGTTATAGGTTGACATCCATTTTAAGGCGCCAAGGGTGTTAACAGCGGCTGTCATCACAACCCTTGAACCGGAAACAACAGAATAGCCGGTGCAATAGATCATTTTTGCAGATGTGAGAATCAAATCATTTACTACGTCAACATTTGCAGTAAAAGAATATAATGGTACCGATGATGTACCTGCGCTCTTGGCAGCGACAATTGAGTATGTTGCATTTGCTCCTGAATATGTTTTTACAACAGCATAGACAGTTGAAGCGCTTAATTTAAAAGCAACTCCAATATCATTTGTGGAGGTGGCATAGGTATAACTCCAAAGAAGTGATAGTGTATTTGTGTATTTGTTGATTACAACATCCATATTTCCGGAAGCATTCAGCACAGAATAACCAACGTATAAATTACCGGATGCATCCAGCTCCATACCAAATCCGCTTCTGTTGTCGTATCCGTTGTTTATCAATCCACCCACTTGAATACATCTCCAGTAAATCAGATTGCCGAGGTAATCATACTTTCGTATTCTTACGGTATTCTGAGTTCCACCGGCATTGTGCCCCGCAGAATCCAGGTCAGAACTAAAATCCCCCAAGACGAATACGTTGCTGTTTGCATCTGTAACAATTCTTCTTCCTTCATTGGAAAAGTTAGCAGCAGTGGTTGTCTGATATTGAACATTCCAGTTTTCGGCAAACTGTGCAAATATTCCAGATGCGCAAAGTGACATTGCGAGGAGCAGATAAATTTTTTTCATTCCGGTTATAATTTAATTGAATACAACATTATTTCAAGAGCGTGTGAAAATAATGGAATATTATTAATTTACAAAAAAACTTTGACCAAACCCACTATTTTTTATGTATTATTCATTATTACTTCCAAATGTATATCATAACGGGAATACAGTATTTTATTTACCTGCAATAATGATCGTCTGATAGGAAGAAAGATGTTTATGAGAAATATGAAGTGTGTATACCCCCTGTTTCAAGTTTGGAAGACAAATAATTTCATCAGACGTGCCATCCGGTTTTCCTGAATAAACGATTTTGCCCAAAGGATCGAGTACTTCCAATTGAAAATCTGCAACCGTTTCTTCAAACCGGAGACTGAATACCCCTGGAGAGGGGTTAGGATAAACCAAAATCTTTGGACCGGCCGATGATTCGGATATTACATCCGGCAGCATTCCAAAATTCGCCCGTATCATATAAGAAAGATAGAAACCAAAATCTTCGGGCTTGAACCATCCCAAAGAATTAGCATAAGCCCAAACCGCGCTGCCGGTAAAAATATGGTTGCTGAAACCCATCGGAATTAAACCATCTACTTCATGAAAGCCGATAAAATACAGACCCGGAGTTACATGGACTGAACCACTTTGCAGGTGAAGTGTGTAAAATGCACCCCCTGAAGGAATCATACCGTCAAACAACATCAGCGTATCTGTCACGCCAAGAACAGTTGCGCCATCAGGAGCAGTTGTACTATTTAACTGAGGGTGTATGGTAAAAAACAATGGAGTACCTGAAGCGCCAAAGCTAAATGTGTCTTTCAGGAAAAAGGTAATTGACGTAATATCACTTTCAGCATTTACAAGAAAACCTTGACCGGCAATTCCGTTTTCTCCCGGGCCAAAACCAATTCCCTGCACACCTGCATATACATCATCATCTCTCTGATAGGTTGAATCAGAGATAAACACCGGATCTGATTCAATGACGTCATTTACTGCATTGACATCGCCTGCCAGGGCAACTGTTATTCTTGAATTATATGTGCCTGTGGCCGTGGGAGCAAACGCTGCCGAAGGGAATACTGTTTGTGAACTTCCCTGAGAAAGTGCAGATAAACTTACGTTCTCACTGAATACCGTAACTGCGTTTCCAACATCAACCAATTCCATTAATGCAGAACCTCCTCCGCTTGCATTCAATCCAACATTTGTGATTTCACCCGACAAGACAAGCGCCGTAGCCTGAACCAAAGGAATTTTTGTGTATTCAGAACTCAGGTTTTGTATGGAAGTTGCTGCAAGATCGGTGGCTGAGGGTTCATATAATTCTAGATCATCTACAAACCACCAGTAGTCATTTAAGCCGGTATAATTAAACCGAATGTAGACGGTTGATTGATTGGCAGCTGTTGCGCTGATATCAATGTCGAGTGAATAAGGGTTCGCCGTCCCTGAGTCTGATGTCAATCCACTTTCTGCATGATGTACATCCACCCAGTTGATATTATCGTTGCTGACTTTTATTGCACCGGTTGAAGCACCGTACTGGGCGAAATACTCATTGAAAACCATGTGCACAACTGCATGGCCAGAACAATTAATGGCAACTGTGGTCAGGTCAGTATTTTCATTCACCGCCCCGGCAGAATCGCTATCCAGGATGAGGTAACCATTTAAAGCAGATGTTCCAACAGGATTCAGCTGTTCATCTACAGGAGTTGTTGTACTGACAGCACCATTGGTTGTGGTACGCCAAAGTACATTGTTCCCGCTGTTGTCCACATTTGTCCAGCCGGCAGGAATTCCTGCAGAAAAATCTTCCGAGAAAAAAGGTGGTGATTGGACCTGATTATTCACAGGAACAAGGCGGGTCATTTCATGCCCGGTCTTATTACTCTTGACAGCTTCAAAAAATGACGGATGTTGTGCAAAAACACAAATGTTACAAAAGCTTACAACTACGAGTAGAAATATTTTTTTCATGCTTATTGGTTTGGGATTGTTGACAAATGTCGAGAACAAATATAAAATAATTTATGGTGAAGCTGTTTTATTCATTTATCAAAAACCTACATTCACGCTAAAACTTATTGTCGTTTGTTTTCCTTTTAGGAAGGGCATGTTGTACACGTCATCCATGATCCCTTCGTTATTGCTGTTTACAGCAACAAGGGAGGCATAGACATCATTCACCAACTGGTATTGAATTTTGAATGCTGTATTTGTTGACTGCCAGTACACGCGGTCCATAAATGGCAACCCCTGGCCATTTGCATCCGGGTGACCGTTATAATAATACTCTATTCCTTTTTGTGCTTTGTTATAAGAGGCCTCAATGGAAAGCCGTGGAAGCGGTTTATACCCGATCGCTACATATCCTTCCTGTGAATTATCTCCCAGGTAATTTCCCATGTTGTATCCGTTCGATTCGAAGGTAGTGGTGGTTACGTAGTGCCTGTAGGTGATGGGATTGGTGCGGGTATACTCTGCGGTGATGAATACATTTTTATGCAGCAGGTTACTGATCTTCATTCCGATCTTTCCGCTGATAAAATTGGATTGCTTTTTTTCATCCAGTGCATTGCTGAAAGAAATTTCATCGATAAAGCCGGATAAATAGAGGTGCACATTTTTAATGTTGCGTGAGGAAATATTAAAAAACATCTGCGCGTTTTGTCCGAGCTCATCAGCACCGGTACTTGTTTGAGAATGGTCAACAGACTTATAAAAGAAAATGGGGATGAGGTAGGCAAGATTGACGTTCTGGTCGCTGTAAACGATTGAATTGCCGACGGATACATTCAATCCTTTTAAAAGGGTAATGGTGGCCAAGTTGGCAGCCACATATTTCGGGCGGAAGGACTGTCTGTTCAACGAACCATTGACATAATAATTTTTTGCACTGTCAGTAACGTTGCTGACCAGCCAGCCATGGATGTAATTAAAATCAAGCCAGCGGGCCGGTTTCAGGTGCAGGTGCAGGTGCGCAAATGAAGGCGTGCGTCCGGAAAAAATATTGGAGCCATGTTCATTGTCTCCCCAAACAAAATGGTCTTTGATGGCTCCAAAGCTTCCCCACTTCCAGGTGTAAGTAATACCCCCGCGCATTTCACTGTAGTCGCCTCCCTCCTTCTCTCCTTTGTATTCGGCTCCGGTTCTCTGGTTGAGGTAGTCCGGATCAGAAAGTTTAATGGATTCATGGTTATCACGCAAACTGGCATAGATACCGAAGTTATTTCCGATGTACCCATATGCTTCTGCCCCGTTCCAGCGGTGGTAAAAATGTCCGGAATCGTTGGTAAAGTAATTTACCCCTAATATAGGATTCAAGGTAAAAGCGAATAAAGAATCTTTGAAATAAAAAAGGTCATACCTGCGTTTGAAATTTTTATCAGACATCAGTTCTTTGTTGTAGTCCCGGAGATAAAAGTCAAGGTCGCCCTGCTGGCGCTTGTTTAGCTGGTCTTTTTTTGTTGTTGCCTGCTGCAATTTCTCAGCAATGAAAATTCTTGCATAAGGTTTGACTGCTGAATTGATGTCTATTAATTTTGAGCTTGCCAGCTCATCGAGAAAATCATAGATATCAGTATGGGAAATATGCTGATAGACTTCCTGTGCGCTTGCCCGGAAAATGAATGTGGTAAAAAATAAAACTATTAGGGATGTTGTAAGCTTTTGCTTCATTCAGTAGGTAATTTATCTACTGCAATAATACATTTTTTAATGGCCTGAAGAAAGCAAGAAGAAAATTGGGAATTGTTTGAAGGATTCCTCACCACTCCCGTCCCGAAGCTTCAGGATCGCATAGGCGCCAACCTTAGATTAAATCACAGCATACGAATACCCGGAAGGCAAATAAAATCAGTTAGAGGTTATGAATTTGTCGTCTGTGTGGGACTTGAATCTAGAGTTTTGCATAGATTTAAAACAACTCACGCAAAGGCGCGGAGACGCAAAGAAAATGATAAGCTGAAACAGATGTTTTGTGGAGATGGTCATGGTGCTTATGCATAGATTTAAAACAACTCACGCAAAGGCGCGGAGACGCAAAGAAAATGATAAGCTGAAACAGATGTTTTGTGGAGATGGTCATGGTGCTTATGCAGAGAATTGTTTGCAAGGAAGTTAATTCAAAGATTCCTCACCACTCCCGTCCCGAAGCTTCAGGATCGCATAGGCGCCAACCTTAGATTAAATCACAGCATACGAATACCCGGAAGGCAAATAAAATCAGTTAGAGGTTATGAATTTGTCGTCTGTGTGGGACTTGAATCTAGGAATTGTTTGCAAGGAAGTTAATTCAAAGATTCCGATCCCGTCTGGCCTAAGGCCAGACAAGATCGGAATGACAGCAGGACTACTCTTTTATTTTGCGGAAGGAAGACTTTCCGTTGTGAATGAGCAATCTGAACTTCCGCGAATGAAAACATTCGTTTATGAATCCTGAACGCAGAGACGGATTATTCATACTGGCGCTGCCTGTTAAGTTTGATCGTGGTTCATTTTGACAGATTCCTCTCTCGTCTAGCGTAAGGCCAGACGGGAGAGGAATGACAGTTCGCCAAACCATAATTTTGCGGAAGGAAGACTTTGCGTTCTGAATGAGCAATCTGAACTTCCGCTAATGAAAACATTCGTTTATGAATCCTGAACGCAGAGACGGATTATTCATACTGGCACTGCATTTGAAATTTGATCGTGGTTCATTGAGAAAGATTCCTCTCTCGTCTATCCTAAGGCCAGAATGGATCGGAATGACAGTTCGCCAACCAATAATTTAGCGTTGCGGTAAGGGGAAGAGAAAAGCTTACGCGCTGCGGATCTTATTGGAAAGGATATTGAAAAGCGCCTTGTAAAAGTATTTGATATCTGTTGTATAGGGGTGCTTAACTTTTTCTTTGAGGTAGATCGTTTCAGCTTCGATAAATCCGTCAACACTTTGTTTGAGCAGGGACACATAGGCCGGCACACAACCAGGCTTCTGTTTGAGGCGAAGCGCTTTGATATCCTCGGGGAATTCATTTAGGAATCGGTTACTGACGGGTCTGATACCTACCAGTTTCATCTCGCCTCTTGCAACATTGATCAGTTGTGGCAATTCATCCAGCCAGTATTTGCGTAAAAATTTACCCCAGGTAGTGATCCGGAAATCATCGGCCGGTTTTCCAATGTCCTGATAACCGTTTGTACGGATAATATAATCCTGCAAGTATTCAGAATAAGGATGCATAGTCCTGAATTTATATACCTGAATAATTTTTCCATTTTTTCCGATTCTTCTCATTTTAAACAGCGGACCATAAGAAGGGTTGAGGTCATAAGCAGGTTCTTTTATTTTCTTGGCAACAAAATAAAGAGATCCATTAATGTTTTTTAAATCAACAATATCGAAACCGCACGCTACGAGTCGTCCGAGGACTTCAGCTTTAGACATTACACGGCGCCGGCCATCTGTAATAAAAAAATAAGCACCTTTTGTAAACTGAATCTTAGGAAGTACGCG
>JAPLDB010000232.1:7624-8306 GCA_026391975.1 Bacteroidota bacterium
TCTGAAGATAAAATCAATTACATAAAGAAAGGAAGCAATTCCCTTCGGAAATTTTTTATGAATTCTTGCTTTTCTCTGCTCACTCACTTCAACAGCACCGATGAATAAAGCTCCATCAATTAAATGCCCGTTAACTTCTTCGAAGAACTTATTAATCCATCTTACATCATTCACCTTTTTAAGGTTAACGAGTGCAGAAAGGTCCTTTGCAAGATGAGTAATTGTGTCTTTGGTCCGGGTACGAAGGATGACAGTATTCTTGTCGTTAAGGTTCACATGGCTTGTTACAAAACGATGAACCTCCTTCTCCATTCCGCCAATTTTGTGCAGATTTGGCTTGGAAAATCTCTTTTTGTGTGTTCTGTTATGGGAGGGCTGGCCGGACTTCAAAGATGCAGCAAGAGAACCGGCAACTGGAGCAGACCCTTGCGCTAATTTTGAATATAATAATGCCTTGTAATTTTTTTTCATTTTTCAATGCTCTCCCCGTGAGATCGAAAACACCCTGTTTTTAACTCTTTTTGCTATTTGTTACAGCTAACAATGCGAATATAATTCATTCCTGATGCCAAGTCAAGCAGAATCAATTATAAATATTGTCTTGAATTTTGTTAAGTTGTAAAAGGGAGAAAATTTCGCAGAAAATCTTCTTCCTATCCCAGATAATTAATTAGGGTTCGAA
>JAPLDB010000218.1 GCA_026391975.1 Bacteroidota bacterium
CATTCATGACGGGGCTGTTTTTGATAAGAACTCATTGATGATAGATCAAATTATTAACCCGTTTTTTCCAGGAGGAGGACCTACTTTGGGTTACCCTGAGATTGGAATTATATCGGTTCCAGGCAATTGCAATCAATTTTATATAGTGGGTGGTGGAATTACTCAGCTGACCTTTATTGATGAACATCCTGTGCCGGTATATGTAATTCTCGATATGAGCTTGCCAAATCCCAATTTCCCCGGAGGAGGTTATTCTCAATTCGGTGCCTTTATTGGAGGAGCTACAGCAACAGTGCTGTCGAATTACCCGAATACAAGCGCGCATGTAAATACATTGCAACTTGCAGTATCAAAGTTAAGATCGAATACAAATTATACCAAACGATTTGTTTTTATCAGTGAGAACAGTAGCCTTTACAGGTATGATTTTTCTGCATCAGGGTTTTCAAATTTTACTAATTTAGGACCACTTCCTTTTGGCAACAATTCGAATCATTTAAAAACAGAAATGGAATTGGTAGATAATCCTTCCGGAGGTTACCGTCTTGCAGTGCCCGCATTCGCAAGTGGATTGGCTGTGAATATTTTTGATTTAGATGCTGCAGGAAATATTATAACTTCATCCTATGTAAGCATTCCTGTTGCAACGGAAATGAAGGGAATTGAATTTTCGCCTAACGCTCAATATTTATACTTCACTTGTAACGCAAGCCCTTTTATTGGTTATATTGATCTTAACGCCGGAGTGCCTGCTCCTGTAACTCTGGGAGTCGCAAATGCCACTGATTTTAAGGACTCTGAAATTGAAATAGCTTACGATAATAAAATGTATTTTGCTTCTGATACCCGGTTTGCTTCGCTTTCGAATACAAATAATCCAAGTTCAACAAACTGGACCGACCCGGCAACTCCTTCTTTAAACTTCGGTCTCATTTCTTCCTCGACTTACTTCTGTAAAATTCTTGGCGACCAGATTGACGGTGAAGATTACAGCCACCAGCTTCATGAAAGCATCGTTCCTGGCTCCCAGGCATTTTGCCAGTCCGGTTCAACCACCATCATTGGTCCAGCAGGTTACAGCACTTATCATTGGTTTCAATCGGCTACCAATGGTTACAGTGGTACGCAAATTTCAACAAGTCAAAACTTAAACGTGAGTGCGTCAATCCAACCGGGGCCTTATCCCTCTACATACTACTATTATCTTGAGTTTGAAAACAGCAACGGTTGCAGAGGCAGGACAAATATTGTTTCTGTAACAATAAATCCTTCTCCAAATGTCACCGTGACAATTGCGCCATCAAACGTTATTTGCGATGGAGAAACAGCTACACTTTCTGTTGTATCCTGTGGGGGCTGCACATACCAGTGGTACGATCAGAACGGAGTCATTGCAGGAGCGACTTCTTCAACCTACAATACGGGTAATGCTGGCGCCTACCATGTTACAATTGGCAATTCATACGGTTGCACAGGCCAGTCGGGAACCCAGGTTATAGCGCTTATTCCCGGATGCTGCACTGTGCAGGGCGCCACTATACTTAACAACCATATTGTTACACAATATTCGACGGAAAACTATTATGGCAATATTGTAATCAATGGACTTTTTGATATGCAGATTGGATCAACTGTAAATTTTAATCCCGGATGCACGGTTACCCTTGGTGCAAATGCATTAATAAACGTTGCCGGGGCTACACTCAAAATCGATCACGCAACGCTGAAGGCATGCAATTATATGTGGGATGGCATATACCTTAACGTAGCGGGCAACCAGATTGGGAGTCTGAATATTACGAATAATTCATCCATCAGTGATGCCATTCGTGCGGTGAATGCTGATTCTTATTTCAACTTCAATATACAGATAGATCATTCCACTTTCGACCGGAACTATATTTCATTGTCATTACATTACGGAGATTTTTCAGGCTGTAATTTTCAATACAATACTTTTAGTTGCTCCGCTCCGCTCAATCCCGCTTTGGCGCCTGCCATTTATCATCAATACAGTTATGCTCATGCTGAAGTATTATACAGCCCAAATAGTTTCGTTACTTTCAGCAACAACACCTTTTTAAAAGCTGAATATGGCATCTTTTCCGACAAGGCAATGGTAAACGTACTTACGTCAAACGAATTTCGTGAACAGGGCAGCGCGGGAGTAAGCGCAATAAAAACCTTTCTTTATGTATCTGATAATAATAATTTTTATAATGAAAAATTCGCAATTTACGCGCATGATTTCTGTGAAGTGTATGTATATCAGAATAACGATTTTTACGACTGCCGAAATGGAGTATATGCTTACAATTATGTAACTACCTATGTTGACGACAACACTTTTCACCGCAACGGTACTTCTGTAGGGCTGCTCAGTACCTTAATGCCGGCAACAATAACCCATAACCGTATTTACGATCCGCTTGTATGTGGCGTGTTCAGTTTGTTTAACACAAATACAGATCAAACAATATCGTTTAATAATATCAGGAACGATGTGTATGGCGCAGCCCCTAACAACATTTACGGTATTTACCTCGGCAGTAACCAGAACAACCAACGAACCATATACATAGAGGACAATGTAATCATAAATTACGGCTACGGCATTGTATGCAGCATGAGTGATTTTGCATACCTGCACATGAATTCCATAACACTACCGCCAAACAATCATACCTACACCAATAAAGGAATTTATTGCGAAGGCAGCGATGGGCTTGAACTGCTCCGTAATGATGTTACCGGTGCCGATGCTTCCGACCTTTACACAACAGGCATACACATTTTTAATTGCAACAAAGTGAATGAATTTTGCAACAATGTGCGTACCTTAGGCAACGGTTTGCTTTGGGAAGGAAATAATAACGGACCCAATGTTTATGGTAACGATATGACTGATTGCGATAAAGAACTTTATCTTCTTAATTTTCCGGCAGGGCTGGGTACGCAGGGATTTCCTGCCGGTGGCTGGTTTGGGAATGGTATTCCTTCGGATAATAAATGGAATGGGAGTGCTACATATAATACATATTCTTTCTCTTCAAATAATCCAATAAATGGCGGTTATACAGAGTTTATCAATAAGGCAATGCCTTTATACTATGATCCAGTTAATAATGGAGTGAACGTTTTTCCATATCTGATTTGTACTTTTAGTAATTTAGTTAATCCAGAGCCAGTTGATATTTGCGATGTAATACCCGATGTAAGAAATCTCAAAGATGATACGGGCGAAGCATTGCGCATTGCAAACGATACAATAACTGATACCGACTATGAGGGGTTGAAATGGCTATCAAAAAAATATTTGTATGAACTGCTCTTAGAAAAACCGCAGTTATTAGCAAACTCTACGTTACATGATGCCAAGACGCAAATTGAGCAGACACCGATAAAAGATTTTACCGAATTGAATGATACTATTATTGGAACAAGCGATACTTTGCAAACAATGGCAGTGGATACAAGTCTTAACGTAGATTCGGTAAATACTGTAATGATGAATGAAATGGCTGTCGCGAATAGTGCAATACAACCTGAGAAAACAGCAGAGTATAACCTTAAAGTTATAAACGATATTATTTTAAACACCATTGCAGTAGGTGTTGATATGAGTGCAGTGCAAATTGCTACCGTACGGTACATCGCGGGTCAGTGTCCTTATCACTCAGGAAATGCTGTATTCACCGCGCAGAATATTCTGATAAAAATTGATTCGGTGATTGCTGACTACAGCCATGTCTGTGATGGAATTACCATGCGTAAGGCGCAGGTAGTTCAACATACACAAGAACGAAAATTACTTGGCAGATTGTATCCGAATCCTACTACAGGAATTATAAATTTTGATTACACGCTTCCTGAGGGAACAAAAGGAACAATCCTAATCAGAGATATTTCAGGTAGAAATGTTCAGGAACAACAATTGAACTCCGGTAAAAATTCCATCTTGCTTATTTTGGATAAAGCTGAAGCAGGAATTTTATATTATGAATTA
>JAPLDB010000155.1 GCA_026391975.1 Bacteroidota bacterium
ATTCCTGTTTCTATAGGTGCATATAGCCTGTCGAAAGTTACTGTTATCAACAAAATTCTATTAATAACAGTCTGATAAGTCATTTCTATCTCTGTTTTAATTGAGTTACTTTGGGGAAAATCAATTGAGCGTATTGTGTATTCTGCAGCTCTGATACATTGAACATTATTCGGCTGTTTGTCTCACATCTCACATCTCATATCTCACATCTAACATCTCACATCTCACTTCTCACATCTCACATCTCACATCTCTATACTCAATACTAATATCTAATCTCTCTCTTCTCCCCCCATGCAAGACATCACCCGCATTTTTGACATCCTCGACAAGCAGAAAAATTCCCTGCCGCTTGAGAATGCCTTGAACGCCAAAGTGAACGGAGAGTGGAAGCCTACTTCTTCATTTGAATTCTGGGTAAGGGCCTCTCGCGTAAGCTATGCATTGTGGGCCCTTGGGTTGCAAAAGGATGATAAAGTTGCGATCATCTCCAACAACAGGCCTGAATGGAATATCCTCGACATGGGAATGTTACAGGCCGGAATCATTAACGTTCCGTTGTACACAACCCTGAGCGCACAGGAAACGCAATTTATATTGAATGACTGCGGAGCAAAATTAATTTTTGTTTCTGATGCTTTACTTTATGAAAAAGTAAAATCAATTCGGTCCCAGCTTTCCGAAGTAAAGGATATCATTTCATTTGAAAAAATTGAAGGGGTTACTTTCTGGGGCGATTTTATTCTGAAAGGGGAGCTAAACCAAAAGGACAAGCAGCTTGAAGAAGTGAAAAAATCTATTCTTCCGGATGACATTGCAACATTGATTTATACATCAGGAACCACCGGAAATCCCAAAGGGGTAATGCTTACGCACAACAACCTGGTGAGCAATGTATGGGGTACGCGCACGTTAATGCCGGCCGGCTACAAAGCAAAAGCGCTGAGTTTTCTTCCATTGTGTCATGTGTATGAACGAATGCTTACATATGTTTATATGTATTGTGGCATTTCGATTTACTATGCTCAAAGCATGGAAACGATCGTTGACAACATGAAGGAAGTAAAGCCGGATGCTTTTTCTGCTGTTCCACGGTTGCTTGAAAAAGTTTATGATAAGATAGTTGCCAAGGGCAAAGAACTGAAGGGAGTTAAACGAGCGCTATTCTTCTGGGCACTGGACCTCGGATTGAAATATGAACTTGACGGAGCCAATGGATTGTATTATGAAATGCAATTGTGGCTGGCTAATAAACTCATCTTTAATAAATGGCGCGAAGCACTTGGTGGTAATGTAAAGGCGATAGTGAGTGGGGGAGCGGCTCTTCAGCCAAGACTGGCACGTGTATTCTGGGCTGCAAAGATTGTTGTTCTTGAAGGATACGGACTTACGGAAACATCACCTGTAATTGCAGTTAACAATACCAACAGGAAAAATGCTGTGCGGATTGGAACAGTAGGACCTGTAATTGAAGGTGTAGAAGTGAAAATTGCAGAGGATGGAGAAATTCTTTGTAAAGGTCCTAATGTCATGAAGGGATACTACAAACGACCCGACCTCACCGCTGAAGTGATCGATGCCGATGGTTTTTTTCATACCGGTGATATTGGCGTGATGGAAAATGGACGATTCTTGAAAATTACAGACAGGAAGAAGGAGATATTTAAAACATCAGGAGGTAAATACATCGCACCGCAGGCGCTTGAGAATAAATTTAAGGAGTCTCCCTTCATTGAACAAATGATGGTAGTCGGCGAAAATATGAAGTTCGCATCTGCTTTGATAGTGCCTTCATTCGCGCATCTGAAATCATGGTGTGAAATAAAAAGTATTCCTTATGAATCGAATGAATCAGTCATAAGGAATCCTGATGTAATTGCAAGAATTCAAAGTGAAGTGAATGGATTTAATGAAAACTTCGGACAAACGGAACAAATTAAAAAATTCATCCTGCTTCCGGTTGAATGGACCCCAAACAGTGGCGACCTAACGCAGAAACTAAGTTTGAAACGTAAAGTGATTGCTGAGAGGAATAAGGATGCAATAGAAAAAATGTACGGGGAATAGAATTGAGTATTGAGTATTGAGTATTGAGAAAACGCTGGTTCATTCCGGCTATTATCTAACATCTCAATACGCACATCATGTTTCCACTATGAAAAGAATAAAAGAGGGATTAAATAAAATACATAGCCGATGGAATTTGCCTGAACAATCTTTTTCGGTTCTTGCATGAAAAAACTTATGCATAAACTTAATAAGTTAAAAATCTGGCAAAAAGCTGTTGACCTTGCAGTTAAGGTTTATGAGGCAACGGAAAAGTTTCCACGTGAAGAGACTTACGGACTTACTTCACAGATCAGAAGAGCGGTAGTATCAATTGCATCAAACATTGCAGAAGGCGCAGGACGGAATTCGAGGAAGGAATTCGTTCGCTTTCTTGCAATATCGAATGGATCAGCTTATGAGCTTCAAACCCAGGTAATCATTTCAAATAAACTTGGTTTGATGAATGATGAAATAATGAAACCTTTGCTCTGTTTAATTGAAGAGATTCAAAAAATGAATTACGGTTTACAGAATGCGTTAAGATGAGTATTGGGTATTGAGTATTGAGTAATGAGTAATGAGTAATGAGTATTGAGTATTGAGTATTGAGAAATACCTGAGATTTTTTGGCTGATATCTCACATCTCACATCTCATATCTATTATCTATTAACATTTTCACTATGAAACGAAATATAACACACGTTGCAGTCCTCGGCTCAGGTATCATGGGCAGCCGCATTGCATGCCACTTTGCAAATATTGGCGTCAATGTTCTGTTGCTGGATATTGTTCCCAAAGAACTTTCTGAAGAAGAAAAAAAGAGAGGGATCACAACAGATTCACCACTTTTTAAAAACAGGATCGTAGACAGCGCTTTACAGTCTACACTGAAGGCAAATCCGTCATCCATATACAAGCGATCATTTGCTTCGAGGATAAAAACAGGAAATTTTTCTGATCACATGAAAGACATTGCTTCATGTGACTGGATCATCGAAGTGGTTGTCGAAAATCTTGAGATCAAGAAAAAAGTTTTTGAAGAAGTTGAAAAATACAGAAAGCCCGGAACCCTCATCACCAGCAATACCAGCGGAATACCGATACACCTGATGAGTGACGGTAGGAGCGAAGATTTTCAGAAACATTTTTGTGGCACGCATTTTTTCAACCCTCCCCGATACCTGCGCTTGCTTGAGATAATTCCCGGCCCCAAGACAGATCCAGCTGTGATCGAATTCCTGATGGGATACGGTGATAAATTTCTCGGAAAGGAAACTGTTCCTTGTAAAGACACCCCTGCATTTATTGCAAACAGGATCGGTGTATTCAGCATCATGAGCCTTTTTCATCTTATAGAGAAAATGGGACTTACAGTTGATGAAGTGGATAAACTTACCGGTCCGATACTTGGCCGTCCGAAATCTGCTACCTTCAGAACTTGTGATGTTGTGGGTTTGGATACGCTCGTAAAAGTTGCAAACGATTTATATGCCCGGTGTCCGGAAGATGAAGCAAGGAATAGCTTTATGCTTCCGGATTATGTAAAGATAATAGCGGATAACAACTGGCTGGGAGATAAAACGGGTCAGGGTTTTTATAAAAAGGAGAAAAGCGGCGTCAAGAGTGAAATACTTTCCCTTGACCTGAAAACGCTTGAATACAAACCCAAGGGAAAAGTGAAGTTTGCCACCCTGGAACAGGCAAAGGCTGTTGACAATTTACCTGATCGGCTGAAGTTGCTTGTCAACGGGCAGGATAAGGCCGGGGAATTCTACAGGACTTCCTTTTATAATCTCTTTCAATATGTGAGTAACCGTATCCCGGAGATTGCAGATCATGTATATCTTATTGATGATGCATTGTGTGCCGGATTTGGCTGGGAAATGGGGCCTTTTGCGATCTGGGATGCATTGGGCGTGACTGATACTGTAAAAAAGATGGAAGCCGCTGGATTGAAGCCTGCCCAATGGGTGTATGATTTTATTGCTTCCGGAAAAACCACATTTTTATCATCGGCAAATGGAGCCCGTACGTACTACAATATCTCCGCAAAGACATACCAAACTGTTCCGGGTTCAGAGCAAAAAATTTACCTGGATGTGTCAAGAAACAAAACCGTTTGGAAAAATTCAGGCTGCAGCCTGATTGACATCGGTGACGGAGTATTGAATCTCGAATTCAGGACAAAGATGAACACCATCGGAGGTGAGATTGTAGAAGGGATGAATATGGCTATCGAAACAGCTGAGAAAGACTTTCGCGGATTGGTCATCGGCAATGAAGCACAGAATTTTTCGGCCGGCGCCAACCTGGCAATGATCTTTATGATGGCGACCGACCAGGAATGGGATGAAATTGACATGGCAATCCGGGTATTTCAAAATATGAATATGCGTGTCCGTTATTCATCCATACCTGTTGTTGTGGCGCCAAGGGGATTGTCTCTTGGAGGCGGTTGTGAAATGTCTTTGCACGCAGACAAAATTGTGGCGGCAGCAGAAACATACATTGGAATGGTTGAATTTGGTGTCGGCTTAATTCCAGGTGGCGGGGGAAGCAAGGAATTTGCCCTCAGGGCCAGCGATTCTTTCACCCCGAATAATATCGATGAGCAGGTCTTACGGGAGTATTTTCTCACAATTGGCATGGCAAAAGTATCTACATCAGCACATGAGGCATTTGATTTAAAGATCTTAAAATCAGGGCATGATGAGGTTGTATTGAATCTATCACGTCAAATAAGTGAGGCAAAAAGAGCGGTGCTTGAAATGGCTGATGCCGGTTACGTAAGGCCGGTTGAAAGACGCGACATCAAGGTCCTTGGGAAAAGTGCCCTTGGGATGATCTATGCCGGGGCTTCTATCATGAAGTCAGGAAATTACATCTCCGAACACGATCAGTTAATTTCAGAAAAGCTTGCTTTTGTAATGTGTGGAGGTGATTTGTCAGCCCCGACTTTGGTAAGTGAGAAATATTTACTAGAATTGGAGCGCGAAGCTTTCTTATCTTTGTGCGGTGAGCGTAAAACTCTGGAGCGAATTCAGAGTATACTAACCACGGGAAAACCGCTTCGCAATTAAACATATTCACCTATGACTCGGATTAAAAAGTTCAGAGCAGTTATTTTGTTGATTTTTCTTTTCGCCACGCCTGCTGTGCTGTTCGCCCAAAGTGAAGTTAAACCTCAGTATGCATCCGGTAAGGACAAGAAACACCGCAACAAGACTGATGAGTTGGGCCGGAAACAAGGTACATGGGTAATTTTTAATTCTTTCGGAGATAAAATTGCTGAAACAGATTGGGTCAATGACAAGAAGGAAGGAATGGAGAAGAAGTATTATTCCTTTGGAAAAGTGAAGGAAGAACAAGAATATCTTGGAGGCATAAAAGACGGGGCATACAACAGGTATTTTTTCTCCGGACAGGTTGCTTCCGAAGGCCAATATGTAAATGGCAAACGCGATGGCAAATGGACAAAGTATTTTGAGGATGGCAGTATTCGTCAGGATGGTGGTTTTAAGAACGGTAAGAAAGATGGCGTCTGGAAAACCTATAACCGAAAAGGCGCTGTCGTTAATGAAGCTTCTTATAAAGAAGGGGATGATGTAGCAACCATTGCTGCTGATCAGAAAAAGAAAGACGAGGCAAAGAAGGCAGCAGATGCTAAAAAGGCGGGAGACAAAGCAACTGACAAAGGTGCCGATAAAGGAAAAGGACCTGCTGCTCCTGCAAACCCACCGCTTTATAGCCCCGGAGCACCGGTGGACTCTACCAAAAAATAGTATAAAAATTCTGATACTTTCAGTTTTTCGCTTGCATTTGAATCAAGCAGACACCTGTTTTCACGACAGATTTTCTTTTCGTTCAACATCATAGCTTATTTTCAATTGGTAGTGCGAAACCATTTTAAGCTTTAGCTGTTTCAATCTCAATCTCAATCTCAATCTCAATCTCACATCTCACTCCCGACGGATCGGGACGGGATCATATCTCATATCTCATATCTTACA
>JAPLDB010000120.1 GCA_026391975.1 Bacteroidota bacterium
AATTGAAAAACTAAACTTGAAAGGGCAAGAGTCATTGGAGTAAACTACTGTCCAATACTCATTATAATAATCGCAAGTTCTATTAAACCCAGTTTCATTCAAAGATTTTCCAAAGAACTTAATATTCCCCAGTGAATCATCATATATCAGAGTGTCCCGTTGTGAAAACTCCAGCCAGTTTTTATTTTCTGATGAAAGATAATGATATTCCTTATTTTTTTCACTACATGGTTCTTTCTGATTGCAGCTTTGAATAATAACTAAACAGAATAGAATAAGCGGTAGTGCGCTACAGTTCACTGTTTGATTGTCTTTTTGAGTCAAAATGATTTGTAAAAATAGGAAGAATATTGTAAGCATTGCCGGGTGTAGCATGTTGCTACGCCATTACCTAAATACCAAATACTTCCGTAGAATAAAATCCTGAACCATTCATTCCACAACTTCCTCAAAGCCTACAACCTCTTCAACACATCCCGGTTTTAAATCGTTCAGATAAATTGATCCAACCCTTATGCGCACCAGTCGCAGCGTTGGAAATCCAACAGCGGCCGTCATTTTTCTGATTTGCCTTAGTTTACCTTCCGTAAGCGTGATGGAGATCCAGCCAGTAGGACCATGCCTGTCGTCACGTATTCTTTTCGTGCGCGGGGCAAAAGCAGGTGCATTTTCCAGCCGGCTTACTTTGCAAGGCATTGTCTGATACTTAATATTCCTTATTCCGATTTCTACACCTTGCTCCAGTTGTTCAATTGCTTCGTCGGAAATTAAACCGTCTACCTGCACCAGGTATTCTTTCTCTGTTTTCCGGCTGCGAATGAGTTCGCTCACCCGCCCATCAGTCGTAAGAAGGAGGAGGCCTTCACTGTCTTCATCCAGTCGCCCAATGGCCATCGTTCCTTCAGGGAAATCATAAAGTTCGCCCAACAATTTTTTCTTTTTCAGTTCACACACAAACTGACATAAATAGCCAAAAGGTTTGTGGATGATAAAGTGGCGGTGCTGAACTGATGTGATTTCGGAATTGCTTTGCATGGCGGGCACAAATATCTGAATCATTCCAGACATTTATTTGGAGTCGCGTGACCACATGAAATTCAAGCAGGAAATCCACGGCTGCCCTCTGTGACACTCTGTTTATCAGTGTTTCATTTTTGATTTATTGATTTTGGTTCACGGTTTGAGCACATGATGCTTTAACCGTGCGAATTCTATGATATTCATCATCTCCAACAATGACACTTGTTATTTTACAGGAAGCAGCGTCAGCATTACATTGCAAAGAATAAATAGTTTAAATTATCAAACCCATGACTCACTTACTTAATCCCGCAACAGGCAAGTACCTGTTAAATCCAGCCCCGGAACATTTGCATGACGAAGTGGTTCAGTGGCAGTCTGATATTGAGTTTTATAATACCGAACTCATCTTTCTGGGAAAGCTAATAGACAAAGCTTTTCTAAGGATCACGTCTGCCCCCAAAATGGCTGAGTTGAAAACGCTGGAAGAAAAATTAAAATCAGTGCAGCAAGAAACGATAGGTGAACTTCGTTCCAAATTCATTCAGCACGAACATGAATTATCAACCCTTGACATGGATATTTTTAAAATGAGAAGGAAAAGGGTGGAAGAAGCGCATAAACGGCATTGGGAAATGCTGAACTCTTTTGTTGGCAAAACAAGGCAATTGAAGAATGAAGTGTTCGGTTTTGTGGAAAAACAACTGAAGTTATCCAAAGAGGTTAAGGCAGAATACGAATCAGGAAGCATTGCTTTGTAAAATCGAAATCAACCGTATAGTTCAAACGCTTTCTTTTCGAGGTCTGCACGGTGATCAGGATGTGCAATGTTGATCAGTGCTTTTGCGCGTTGTGAAATGTTTTTACCATAAAGATTCGCGATGCCAAATTCAGTGACTACATAGTGCACATGTGCCCGTGTGGTTACAACACCGGCGCCGGGTTTAAGAAAAGGAACTATTTTGGAAATCCCCTTCGTAGTCGTAGATGAGATGGCAATGATTGGTTTGCCTCCTTCACTCAAGGAAGCGCCACGGATAAAGTCCATCTGTCCCCCGACACCGCTGATGATGTGGTGCCCGATTGAATCCGAACAAACCTGTCCGGTTAAATCAATTTCAACCGCACCGTTGATGGCAGTTACTTTGTCATTTTTGCGGATCACAGAGGTGTCATTTACATAGGCAATATCAAGCATTGCAACCATGGGGTTGTCATGAATGAAATCATACAATTTCCTTGTACCCATTGCAAATCCGGAAACAATTTTTCCCGGATGCTTCTTTTTAAATCTTCCGTTGATAATCCCTTTTTCTACAAGCGGAAGAATTCCGTTGGAAAACATTTCAGTGTGTATTCCTAAATCTTTGTGATTGGCCAGGCTTTGCAATACAGCATTGGGTATGCCACCGATCCCGAGTTGTAAAGTGGCCCCGTCTTCAACTATGGATGCACAGTTTTTTCCGATTGCTATTTCAGTTTCAGTTGCTTCTGTTTCCTGCACTTCAAATATCTTGTCTTCAGTATAAACAGCAGCAGTAAAACGGGTATAGTGAATCTGACCATCACCATGCGACCGCGGCATATTCGGGTTCACCAGGGCGATGATTTTCTTAGCTACATCTGTAGCAGCTTTCGCCACATCAATTGAAATTCCAAGAGAACAAAATCCATGCTGATCAGGAGGTGATACCTGGATCAATGCAATATCGATCGGCATCGCCCCTTTGCGAAATAATGAAGGAATCTCGCTAAGGAAAACGGGGACATACTGAACATTTGTATGGTCCACAAACTCCCTGAGATTCCCTCCAATGAAAAAGCTATTTACAAAAAATGAATTTCTGTATTCGGGTTTTGCATACGTGGGTTCACCTTCTGTATGCAGGTGAACAATTTCAACTTGTTTCAGTTCTTCGTGTCTTTGGGTTAAGGCAGTAACGAGTACTACTGGTGTTGCAGCTCCGCCATGGATGAAAATTCGCTCATTGCTTTTGACATATTTGAGCGCGTCTTCCGCTGACTGGTAGTTGATCATTTGACAATTGTACGGGTAAATTTTATATTCCCGGATCCGGGATCAGACGAGAATTGAAGAATATAGGTGTTTACTTAAAAAAAGCCCCCTTGTTTTTGGGATTTTCCTTTGGTAGCGGTTTTGTTGTAGGTATATCCGGATTGGGTAAAATCTCCGGAAGGGTATGTGGCGTTTCAGGAATAATCAATGGTGGTTTTGCAGGCGCCGGTACCGGCCGCTCCGGTGGTACTTTTGGAATTTCCTTTTGGTTGATTGTTTTCATTTTTCAATTTTCATTCTTGCTCAATAAAAAACAGGTTGTCTTTTTTTCGCAAATGCACCTCAGGGATTTCATCTCCATATCCAAGGATCACAGCAAGAACAACATGTTCCTTTTTCGCAATGTTTAACATGGAATACATTTTAGTATCTCCAACAAATTTTGCAAAGCCAACGGGACATGTATCAAGCCCTAAAGATTTTGCAGCCAGCATCATGTTTTGTGCGCAGGCGCCTGAATCAAGTCCCGCCCATTCGCTATCAATCGGAGCACTGATGAATATCACTACCGGTGCCCCATGGAATACAAAATCATCTTCTTTAAAGAAACTCAGGTCATGCGGATGCAAAAGTGCAGAAATAAGCGACTTCCCGATTTCTATTGCCTTCATTTTTGTGATTCCCTTAATGGCTGCTTTTCCAATTTGTTTTGAAAAGGATTTTATCAATGCCGTATTCGTGAGCACATGAAAATTCAATGTTTGCCGGTTCATTGCTGATGGCGCCATTCTTCCGGCATCAACAACCTGTTCAATGATCATTTTATCGACAGGCTGCTTCAGGTATTTCCGTACAGCCCTCCTTGAATAAATGCACTCAATTATTTTATTCACCGGATTGCTCAGCGTTCCATTGGTAGCCACGATGGGTTTTTCAATTTTCATTCAGTGGTTTTTAAAGTTGAACGGTTCTTTTTATTGAGGATTATTTTTTTGCAATTTAGACCTCACATATGTCAATCAAGCATGATATATGTCCAACCTCGCCATGATGCTTGTCATGAGAATGGAGCATTAGAATTCTGAAGATTGCTTAACTGGTTGAGCAATTGCATCATGGCAGTTTGAAACAGGCTATCTTGATAATAGATTAATTGAAGGTTAATCCGGCAATGTGATGAATGATTTAACAGCGCGTAATGAGCATTGATAGTGTTCCTATCTTGTACCGGATTTTTCTCCTATGACAAAAATATTTTACTTGTTTTTATTTCCAGTTACCGTTTTTTGTTCGGCATGTCAATTTTCAGATCAGCAGGAAAGGAGCAAGGCAAAGAATAAGATTCCGGCGAATGAAATTGCAAGCAGGGACAGTGCAATTCTTTTTTTCGTTGACACGGAAGTGAATGATTTTTTTCAGAAATATCCGATTACTGAGAATTACCGTAAGGAACTGTTGTCATTTTACAATAAGAGAAGTAATGCATTTGCATGGATAAACGATTCAGGGATTAATGAATATGGAAAAAATTTTGTGAACCTTCTCACCCATGAAAAAAGGATTTACCATGACGATTGTATCCTGTATCCTGAGCAACTGCAATCCTTGTTCGACAGTCTTTCAAAGGAAGGAAATTTAATCAGCATTAATGACCGGTCAGCTGCTTCACTGGAATTTATCCTGACAGTTAATTTTTTCGATTACGCAAGAAGAAACTGGCATGGACGGGATGCTGATGAACTTGAAAGCATCGGTTGGTTTATTGAGAGACCGGGATTAAATTATGAAGAGGTACTGGAAGCTGTTTTAAAGAGTGATCCTCAAAAAATAGATTCCTTCAGACCACTTTACAGGCAATACGGCTTGCTTCGGAAATTTCTGCTCAGATATAACACCCTGGAAAAAGAGGGAAGCCTGATATCATGGCCTGATAAAATTTCTGCGCTAAGAAGGGGAGATACTTCAGCATCTGTGCCTGCCGTGAAGAAACAACTTTATCTTTTCGGTGATTTAGAAAACAATGATGGAACTCCTTTATTCGACAATGCTTTAGAAGAGGCGTTGAGAAAATTTCAAAAACGGCATGGGTTAAAGGATGATGGCATTTTTTCGGAGAATACTTTTCGTGCATTGCGGGTTTCGCTGCATGACAGGATTCAGCAACTGCTGATCAACATGGAACGGTGCCGCTGGGTGCCTACCGGACAAAAAGGTGAGTACGTGGTGGTGAATATTCCTGCATTTAAATTGTTCTTTTACCACAATGATTCGCTTGAATGGAGTTGCAACGTCATTGTCGGTAAGCAAAATGCTGCCAGCAATACAGTGATTTTTAACGCCGATCTTGAATACATTGTGTTCAACCCCTACTGGAATGTTCCGGAGAATATCGTGTTGAATGAAATGCTCCCTCAAATTAAAAAAAGCGATGACTATTTGTTGAAACACAATATGGAAGTGGTTGATATTTCAGGCCATGCCATTGTCGCATCATCTATTGACTGGAAAAAATACACCACCCATTTTCCCTATATCATACGTCAGCGCCCGGGAAAAAATAATTCCCTGGGAATGGTGAAGTTTTTGTTTCCCAATCCTTATGACATCTATATGCATGATACACCTGAAAAATCATTGTTTGATGAATCCACCCGCACCTTCAGCCATGGATGCATCCGGCTTGAAGAACCTTACAAACTTGCTGCAATCCTGCTTAAGGGTGACACTGCCTGGACAAAGGATAAAATAAATACGTGTTTAAGCGGTGGAAAACAGGCTTTTGTAAAATTGAAAAATAAAATTCCGGTATTCATCGCATATTTCACGGCCTGGGTTGACCGCGCAGGGGCACTAAATTTCAGGGATGATATTTATCATCATGATGCGAAAATGAAAAGGCTATTGTTTTATGACGGAGATCAGTAGAATTCCGGTTTTAATTGATTACTTTTATATATTGGATTGAGAGGGGATTTTCAATTTAAACATACTATTTTAATGAAGACTTTTTTTTCGAAGAAGAGAAACTACGTGCTGCCGCTTGTCGTCCTGCTTGCAACTACAATGGGTTTTTCAAAATTTGACAGTCACGCCGAAAAGGTGTTGGATAAAGATTCGCGGTTGTATGATCAATTGCAACTTTCCGATATCGGGTTAAGAAGTGAAGTGTTTTTCAAAGCGTTATCAGGCTGGAAAATTCTTGATGAAAAACATTGCATCGGTAAGTCCAATTTACTTTCAATTGCAGACATGTCGCAATCTTCAAAGTCCAAAAGACTTTACGTAATAGATTTGGCTGCCGGAAAAGTATTGTTTAATACCTATGTTGCTCATGGCCGCAATTCAGGTGAAGAATTTGCACAGAATTTTTCTAACAAGCCAGAATCATTTCAGTCCAGCCTTGGGTTTTACCTGACCGAAGGCACATATAATGGCGCACATGGTTTGTCCATGAAACTAAAGGGTTTGGAAAAGGGAATAAATGATGATGCTGAACAACGTGGCATTGTCATGCATGGTGCACCATATGTAAGTAAGGAATTCATTGATCTGTTTGGGAGACTGGGAAGAAGCCAGGGATGTCCTGCAGTGCCGGAAGATCAATGCAGCCCGATTGTCAATTCTATAAAGGATGCTTCCTGCTTTTTTATGTTTTATCCTGACAGCAGTTATTTTAAGATATCGGATTTGTTCTGAACCGACAGGGTATGCCTGTCCTTTTTTGGGAGAGATTATAGAGGGTTCATTGAATAAGAGAAATGAAAATTTTGACAATAATCTATCGTCAATAATCTCACATCTCATCCATTAACTATTTGCCAATTATCTTCCTGATCTCATTCAACTTGTTCAGCGCTTCAACAGGCGTAAGGTTATTCACATCTACCTTGATCAATTCTTCCCTGATCTGCTCCAGCACAGGATCATCAAGTTTGAAAAAACTCAATTGCATTTCATCTTTTGAAATCTTTTTTGCAGAATGCTGATTGTGCGCTTTTCTGATTTGCTCCAGCTGCTTAAGGATTTCATCGGCCCTGTTCACCACTTTAGAAGGTATGCCGGCCATTTTAGCCACATGAATTCCAAAGCTGTGTTCGCTGCCGCCTTTGGCAAGTTTGCGCAGGAATAAAACCTTGTTGTCAATTTCTTTTATCGTGACATGGAAGTTTTTGATCCTTGGCATTGTCTCTTCCATTTCATTTAGCTCATGGTAATGCGTGGCAAAAAGCGTTTTGGCTTTATGCGCATGTTCATGTATGTATTCTGTTATTGCCCATGCAATGCTGATGCCGTCATAGGTTGATGTTCCGCGACCTATTTCATCGAGGAGGATCAGGCTTCTGTCGGATCAATTGTGGAGGATGCTTGCCGTTTCATTCATCTCAACCATGAAGGTGGATTCGCCGGAAGAAATATTATCTGAAGCGCCTACGCGGGAAAATATTTTGTCTGTGATGCCAATCTCCGCAGCTGTGGCTGGAACGAAACTTCCTGTTTGGGCAAGCAGTACGATCAAAGCTGTCTGCCTGAGGATCGCTGATTTACCTGACATGTTTGGCCCGGTGATCATCAGGATCTGTTGTGTTTCATTGTCCAGGTAAACGTTGTTGGCAATGTATTTTTCTCCGGCAGGAAGCCGCTTTTCAATAACCGGGTGACGACCGTTTTTAATATCAATTACAAATCGGTCATTCACATGTGGACGAACGTATTCGTTTTCCTGCGCGACCTGTGCAAATGAGGAGAGGCAATCCAGTCTTGCCAGAACGGATGCATTCAACTGAACAGGCTTGATGTATTCAAAGCATGACTGCACCAAATCCGCAAACAACTTTGTTTCAAGAGCGAGGATCTTTTCTTCTGCGCCCAGAATTTTTTCTTCGTAGATCTTTAGTTCTTCAGTGATATACCTTTCTGCATGCGTCAGTGTTTGTCTGCGCACCCATTCGGCGGGAACCTTGTTCTTGTGGACGTTGGTTACTTCAATGTAATATCCATAAACATTATTGAAGCCCACCTTCAGCGAGGTGATGCCTGTGATCTCTGCTTCGCGCTTTTGTATCTGCAATAAATAATCTTTTCCATGGTATGCGATTTCGCGGAGTTCATCCAGTTCCGGTGATACACCACTTCTCATCACCATGCCTTTGATTACCATGGCAGGCGGATCTTCATGCAGCTCTTTCAGGATTTTGTCGCGCAGCACAATGCATGGATTCAGCTGATCTGCAATAACCTTTATGGATGGATTCTCACACTGACTGCATTCCTCTTTCAGTTTTGATATCACTTCCAGTGAACGTTGTAATTGCTGGATATCGCGAGGCCCTGCCTTTCCGAGAGCCACTTTGGAAATCAGTCTTTCAAGATCGCCAACCAGTTTAAGTTGCTGGTTGAGAATATTTCTGATTTCCTGCTGATGTAATAAATAATTAACCGCTTCCTGGCGTTCTTCAATGGCATGGACATCTTTCAGGGGCATCAATAACCATCGCTTCAGCAACCTGCTTCCCATGGGAGTGATGGTACTGTCAATGACATCCAGCAGCGTGACTGCATTTTCATTTGTTGAATATACGAGCTCAAGGTTCCGGATCGTAAAACGGTCGAGCCACACATAATTTTCTTCTGTCACCCTTGAAATTCCGGAGATATGCTTGAGCTGGTCCTGTCGTGTATCACTCACATAATGGAATGCTGCACCGGCGGCGATGATGGCGGCATCAAGGCCATCAATGCCGAAACCTTTCAGGGATGAGACTTCAAAATGTTTACACAGCAACTCGCTGGCATAGTCTGTCTGGAAGATCCATTCATCCATTGCAAAGCTGTAATAGCTTTTTGCGAACTGTTCGTTGAATTCTTTTTTCCTGTTTTTTTGATAAACAATTTCGCTGGGTTGAAAATTTTGTATCAGTTTTTCTGCCTGCTCTTTTGATCCTTCGGAAACAAAAAATTCGCCTGTAGAAATATCAATGAATGCCACGCCACACTTTTTTCCGTCATCATACAAGGAGGCGAGGAAATTATTTTTCTTGTGTTCAAGGATCTTATCGTTGTAGGATACACCCGGTGTTATCAGTTCAGTAACTCCTCGTTTTACAATTTTCTTGGTCAGTTTTGGGTCTTCAAGCTGGTCGCAGATGGCAACCCGGAGACCTGAGCGTACCAGTTTAGGTAAATAACTGTCTAATGAGTGATAGGGAAATCCGGCAAGTTCAATGAATGTACCTTTCCCATTGGCCCTGCGTGTGAGTACAATTCCCAAAACGGCAGCTGCACGTATGGCATCTTCACCAAAGGTTTCATAAAAATCGCCGACGCGGAAAAGCAGCAATGCATCAGGGTATTTTGCCTTAATACCATAATACTGCTTCATCAGTGGAGTTTCCACTTCTTTTACCTGCATCGGACTTTCAACTGATTCCATCTGATAACGAATATAGTAATTACCTGAGTGTTCTTTTCTTTATTTGCAGAATATTTCCCAAAGATGCGCAAGATAAGTAATGATGAGTTAGGCAGGAAGAATGTTGATGAATTCAAATCTGCTTCCAAGATCCCAATGATAGTCGTACTCGATAATGTGCGCAGCCTGCACAATGTAGGCAGCGTTTTCCGTACGGCTGATGCTTTTCTGTGCGAAGCGATTTATTTGTGCGGGATTACAGCCACGCCGCCTCACCGGGAAATAGAAAAAACGGCATTGGGCGCAACTGAATCTGTTGCCTGGAAATATTTCAAAACGACGCGCGATGCACTTGAAGAATTGAAAAGACAGGATTATCAACTGGTAGCAGTGGAGCAGGCAGAAGGAGGGGAGGAGCTGGAAAATTTTTCTCCCGATAAAGAGAAAAAGCTGGCGATTATTTTCGGTCATGAAATGTTCGGCGTAAGCGAGGACGCCATGGAAATGGTCGACCGTGCTATTGAGATACATCAGTACGGAACGAAACACTCGCTGAATGTTTCAGTGTGCGCCGGCATCGTCATTCATGATATCTCCCGGAAACTGAGGAAATAAAAAATCCCGTCTGGCCTGAGGCGAGACGGGATTCTTTATAAAGAATTAATAATGTTATTGAGTCACTTTGAAATCAACCCTGCGGTTCATGACATGGTCTGAAGTGATAGGACTATCTTTACCTCTTGTTACTACGCTGAGCCTTGATTCATCAATTGCATAGCGTTTCACCAGGTGGTTCTTAACAGCTTCAGCTCTTTTCTCCCCAAGAGTCTTGTTGTAGCCTTCGGTAGCACGTGTATCGCAATTTCCAACCACTTCAAATTTAATGCTTGGATTGTTTTTCAAAACCAATGCGATGTCTGCAAGCATCTCATAATATTTAGGAGTCACATTGGCGCTGTTCACATCAAAGAATACAGATGGAATGTAGCCCGTCATCACTGCAGATGAACTGGATCCCAGACCTGTTGTAGGAATGGTAATTCCTGTTCCTGTTACCAGGGTTCCTTTCGGAGTATTTGGTTCCATGTCGCGGCTGTCTGGAATTCCATCAGTATCAGCATCCAGCTCGCGGCCCTGTGCATCAACTTTTGCACCTTTGGCAGAGAATGGTTCAGCATCGAGGTAATCAGGAACACCATCACCATCAGTATCAACGGATGTTCCGTCACCGTAAACTTTCACGCCCTCAGGAGTAGCAGCATCGCGGTCGAACATATCAGCAACGCCATCTTTGTCCTTATCACCACTCATCATATCCACTTTGTCTTTGGTGTCATAAAGATCAGTATAGATTGTCTGCAAAGGATTAACCCACTCAATGGTCTTGTCTTTCTTACCAATATGGTATGTTACTCCAACGTTAATGTAACTGTAATCATCGTCGTTGGAAAGGATTCTGTAAAAACCATCCAGTTTATCTGACCGGGTCGTTCTTAAGGAATATTCAGCATGGAGAGAAAATTTCTTTGCAAAACGGTACTTTATACCAACACCAATGGGTACGACCAATTCAGAAGTAGGATTATAATCTATTTCCCCGTATGAGCCGTTTGGCTGAACAATCCGGTTTTTGGTCAAAGTTGTATCACCTTTTCCCCACGTATTTGTTGGAGAGAAATTCATAAGGCCGATTCCGACATATGCATAGAGGCCAAGGTTTGGTGTGCGCTTTAAGAATCCAATATTTCCAATATGCCCTACTGCATTGAGTGAAAATTCATAATTGATGTCCGTAGTGTAACCGTAATATGGGTCTTTATCAGAAACACCTTTCAGCGTTGCATGAATAAACTGGCCCTGCAAGGCAAAACTATGAGAGAAGAATTTTGATACATGAACACCAAATCCAAGCTGACTTTTCAGATTATCGGCATTTAAATCACTGGCAGCGATGTCAGTATTCGGATAGGTAATGCCAAAATGAACACCAACTTCCCAGGTGTTATAATCGTTTCTTTTTGGAAGACGGTCAACTCCTGAAACAGTTGAAGTTGCCTGGGTAGTGGTTTCTGTCTGTGCCAGCAAATCTGTTGCACAAATACATAGCAGGAATGTAAAGGCAAGCGTAGATAATCTCATAGGTTGGTTGTTTTATTTGAGTATAAGTCGTGCAAAAATAGTAAACTTGCATTACGTTGCAAATCATTTTGGGTTGCAATAAGCCTTTGTTATACGTTTTTACACTTACAAAGAGCGTATTCCTCCTAAAATCGGTGAAGTCCGTGGGGATATTCTTTCTCCAGGAGATCAATTATTTTTCGGTAATCTTTATCGTTGTTAACGAAATCAAGTTGGTTGGAATCAACGATTAATATTTTCATGCCGGGCTGTGCCTTAAAAAAATCCCAATACCCTTTTTCCAGTTTTTCAAGGTAGTCGTCTTTGATATTGGCTTCGTATTCCCGGCCCCTTTTTCTGATGTTTTGTTTAAGCTTCGGAACGTCTTTGTGAAGGTAGACCAATAGTTCCGGCTTCGGTAAATTTGGATTGATAATGTTAAACAGCTTCTGGTATAATTCCAGTTCATGATCTTTAAGCGTAATGCTGGCAAAGATCAGTGATTTATTCAGCAGGTAATCTGAGACCGTTTGCTGATGAAATAACTCCGGATTGGTCAGGTCATTCTTTAGTTGGGAATAGCGGTCGGCAAGGAAAGACAACTCAAGTGGAAAAGCATACCTTGATTGATTCTCATAAAACTTTGGAAGAAAGGGATTGTCGGCAAATCGTTCAAGTATCAGCCTGGTATCAAAATCGCGGGCGATCTTTGACGCCAGGGAAGTTTTGCCAGTACCAATGTTTCCCTCAATTACAATATAATCGTACTTCAGTCTGCTCATCCGGCTGAGATCATTTTAAATTTTTCAGTAATTCCTCCGTTGGTCATGTCACTTAGCAAACTTGAAATGTTCTTTTGCAATACGGGATGGTTTTTATCGGGAAGTATTTCATGAAGGGGTTCAAGTACAAATTTTCTTTCATGGAGAAGTTTATG
>JAPLDB010000197.1 GCA_026391975.1 Bacteroidota bacterium
CTCCAGCTACGATTCAATGAACCAGCTGAAAAGATTTTATCCCGATACCAAAGCTTCCATTGTCGTGCTTCAGTTTGTTTCTGTAATCGACATGAGTAAAATAACTTCTTTGGATAAGCTGCATTTGAAATATAAATTTACTGAACCTTACTTCATTGTATCAAATCAATTCTGGCAGCATAAAAATCATCTCGTTATTCTGGAATCATTGAAGATTCTTAAAGTGCGTGGAAGAAAGGTCACTGTTATTTTCACCGGGAAGGAGTCTGATCACAGGAATCCGGGATACTTTGGCAGTTTGAAAGAATTTGTTGAGAAAAACGGGCTGGAGGATATGACACAATTCCTTGGATTTATTTCAAGGGATGACCAGTTGGGACTAATGCAGAATTCTCTCGCTGTGATACAACCCAGCAAATTTGAAGGTTGGGGAACTGTGGTAGAAGATGCTAAGACTTTGGTCCGGCCCGTAATACTAAGTGACATTCCTGTTCACCGGGAACAAATGGATGACCGGGGTTATTTTTTTTCGCCGGATAGCGCTGACGAACTGGCAAAATTGATTGAAGAATTTCTTAATAATGAATTCATTCCTTTGTTGCCTGAGGAGAATCACAAAAAGCGCTTGGGCCAATTCGCTGAAGATTTTCTAAATATTTTTAACTTTTCTCAATAATCCATAGATGCATATATTAATTTACGGCGTTGGTCGTTCGGGTACAAAAGCCATTCAGCTTTATCTTGCTTATCTGCTTGCGCTAAATGAAGAAAATGTTTGGATAAATTATGAACCCTATTTTTGGTTGAGCCGCAAAACGAAGGCTGTCAATTTTGAAGGTTTTTATCATCACACACATTCGCCTCATTTTGCTAAAGAGACTGGGGAGTTTACAGGCGCTCACAGGAAGTTCCTGAAGAATCTTGCTGATCATGATGGAAGTATCGTTACAAAGTTTATCAGGGGGAATGGAAGAATAGGAGCGATCAATGAAGTGCTTAAACCTGATCATTGCCTTATCATTATACGCGACCTATATGAAGTGCTTCTTTCTGTAATGCGGACCGAATGGGATTTCTGGAGCGTTGGCTGGGATTATCAGGTCAACTGGGAGAGCTTTATTGAGGAGGTCAGGAAGAAGGAAATGTTTGAGAATTTTGACTGGATTCTAAGCCAAATTGAAGACAGGGTTGACCAGAATGCCTTGTATTGGTATGCGATGAACCTTGCCGCTTTGAATTCTAATCCACAAGATGTGCATTGGGTTGATTACAAACGAATCGGAGCAATTGAGGGAATTGCAAAGAAGATTTTTAACCTCAATGAGTTGCCTGAAATTTTTCGACAGGAAAAATTTTCGGGTGAGAATCTTCATCGTAATTATCCTCTTGAAGGTGATGAAAATGAAAACTTCTACAGTCATGTGTTAAATCAGGTATTGTATAAAGTGCAGTTTTTCAAGAAATACGGCATGTATTTGTCGCCAAAGTTTACCGGATCTTTAGCTCATATCAATCAGCATTATTTTCTGACCGAGGAAAAAAGAAAAGGTACAACATTTATCATTGAAAAACGTGAACTGTTTGATTTTTTTAATGAAGACATTAAAAGCAGGTTTAATAAAATACAGGCATTGAACCAGGAGCAAAAGGTTTTGTAATTTTTATTTATGTCAAATTATTTTACACA
>JAPLDB010000113.1:0-2884 GCA_026391975.1 Bacteroidota bacterium
CAATTGGTAAACTATAGATTTCATTTTTAGGTGCCTTATGTTTCCTTAGGTTAATGGCTATTGTTCATTATCCTGATTTGAGTTCAATTCCGGTATTATAAAAAATATGTTGACATTGAAAAACACCCGGAAAAACCTCTGTGGCTCTCCGTGTCTCAGTGGTTTATAATTTAAAACAACAGAAGGTTTGGTATTTATTTAAGAATTGATTCTGGAGGGATTTAAAAACAGCCATTAACCACTGAGAATAGGAGTTGCACGGAGATATTTCTTTGTTGTTTTGTGCAATGCAAAGTGTCGCGAAGGAATTTTCCGGCGAAATGCCTCATAGTTAATATTAACCGAATAGTATATTCTCCGTGTCCCGACTTATGTCGGGATCCGTTTCCTCAGTGGTTAAAGGCTGCTGAGACTAAACCCAAAATAACCACGGATAACAGAGGTTCAGGAAAACATAATTCCTGTATCTCTGTGGTTCAATTTATTAAGTTAACGCTTCCGTCTTAATCCGGTTATTATTTTTATCTCATGAATGATTTTTATTTTTGCTGCCAATGGTATCTATTAAACGAACTTCTTCCGATGACTTTGATTTTCGCCACCTCGTAAAACTCCTCGATGCCGACCTCGCCATCCGCGACGGAAAAGACCATTCCTTTTTTTCGCAGTACAATAAACTGGATTCCATTAAACATGTTGTCGTTGCTTATTTTGATAATCTGCCTGCAGGCTGCGGAGCCATCAAGCAATATGATGATGAAACCATGGAAGTAAAAAGAATGTTTGTGAAACCGGAATTCAGGGGGAAAGGTGTTGCACGTGCCGTTTTAACGGAACTTGAAAAGTGGACTGCTGAACTTGGATATTCATTTTGCATTCTTGAAACCGGAAAAAAACAACCCGAAGCAATCAGCTTATATAAAACAAGCGGCTTTGAGCTGATTCCGAATTATGGGCAGTATGAGAAGGTGGTGACGAGTGTGTGCATGAAGAAAAGGGTCACTCATTGAAATTAGGACCGGACAATATTTTTTTATAATCCGGTTTGCACCAAATGCCTAAATAATTGAAAATTTCATTGAAATGCGGAGATTACAGAGCTTAATAACCGCATAAATTGCGGAGATTAATTGACAAATTGTGTAAAAATAGTTATATTAGCCGCATAATTTGCGGAGAAAATGTACATCTATCAATTAAAAAACTGGCCTGATTTTACATGGGACAAAGAATATTTCCATCAGATTCTTTCGGCAATTTCACGCAGGCAAGGCAGGCTAATTGGCAGGATGGAAAGCCTTGGCTTTAGTTTGCGGGAAGAAGCTTCGCTTAAGATATTAACACAGGAGGTTCTTAAATCCGGTGAGATTGAAGGTGTGCTGCTGGATCAGGATCAGGTTCGTTCATCAATCGCGCGCAGGTTAGGAATGTACATTGGAGGGCTGATTGCTTCTGACCGCAACGTGGATGGTGTTGTTGAGATGGCAATAGATGCAACACAAAATTTTAGTGAACCACTAACCGAAGAGCGATTATTCGGCTGGCATTCTGCCTTATTTCCATCCGGAAGAAGTGGTATGCACAGAATAGAAGTTGGAAAATGGCGGACTAATAAACCGGATGATCCT
This sequence comes from Bacteroidota bacterium, assembly GCA_026391975.1. Lineage (GTDB taxonomy): Bacteria > Bacteroidota > Bacteroidia > AKYH767-A > 2013-40CM-41-45 > JAPLDB01. The sequence continues at coordinate 1,629 of JAPLDB010000113.1, forward strand.
ATGCAGGTTGTTTCTGGCGCTATAGGAAAACAGAAAGTGCATTTTACGGCACCGGAATCGAAGGGTTTGCCTGTTGAAATGAAAAAATTCCTGAAATGGTTTAATGGTAAATCAAATATCGATCCTGTTGTCAAAGCTGCAATCGCACACTTGTGGTTTGTAACCATACACCCGTTTGAAGATGGCAATGGTCGGATCACGCGCGTCATCACGGATATGCAACTTGCACGGGCTGACGGATTATCTCAACGGTTCTACAGCATGTCTTCGCAAATCAGGGTAAGACGAAATGAATATTACAACGTTCTGGAAAAAACTCAGAAAGGGTCAATGGATATTACCGGATGGATAGCTTGGTTTCTCTCTCGTTTGGATGAAGCAGTGAATGCAGCTGACGAAACCTTATCAGGCGTAATCAAAAAAGCCCGCCATTGGGAATCGTTGAGGAACAGTACGCTCAATGAGCGTCAGAAATTAATGCTGAACATGTTGCTCGATAATTTTTATGGAACGTTAACCACTTCCAAATGGGCAAGGATCACGAAGTGTTCACAGGATACAGCGCTGAGGGATATACTTAACTTAATAAACCTTGGTATTTTGGAAAAAGAACCACATGGTGGAAGAAGTACTAATTATAAATTAGCAGAGTTGTCGGGGGATTTACCTCTAAATCGAAAATCCTAACCGTTTCGTCAGGATTTTCTGATTTTGATGTAGCGAGAGAGGGAATCGAACCCTCCACCTCAGGGTTATGAATCCTGCGCTCTAACCACCTGAGCTACCTCGCCATTTTTGTGGTTTATTTTTTGGGGCTGCAAATATACACGGTTAGCTGAATCATCAAAGCAGTTTGATAAGGTCTTTTCACTTATATCCCATTCAGTTGTTTATCTTTGCACTGCAAATGAAAAAGTGGTTTACCTATTTCCTGTCCTTTTTATTGGCGGCATCAGTGCTGTTTGCCTCTACAGGTGTCGTAATTGCTTCCCATATTTGCCATGAAAGCAAAAAGGCAGACATTACTTTATTTGAAAGTCATGGATGCTGCAGCGACCTGGCAAGTAAATGTGAGTCTTTACCTGCTTCTCAGGGTCAGTTGAAGAAAAATTGCTGCGAACTGAATATCAGCTATCACAAACTGGAACTTTTAACTCTTGGCAAAATTTCTTTAAAGCAAGGATTAACATATCTTCCTGTTGAGCAAATCCAGTTTCAAAATACTATAGCTCAGTCTAATGAAACATTCTCTATAA
>JAPLDB010000113.1:2892-4822 GCA_026391975.1 Bacteroidota bacterium
GATTTTTCAATAGACTTTTCAGGTTTATTGAATTTTTTAATTTTAAATCAGATCTATTTATGTTGCTTAAATTATTTCGCTTTCTCGTAATTGCGCTTCCAATTTGTTTGTCAGCAAAATCTTCTTTCAGTCAGGAGCTGAAGGGAAAAGTAGTCGAATGGGATGAATCCATGAAAATGGAAATGCCCATTGCCGGGGCCAATGTGTATTGGCTGAATACCACCATCGGCGCAAATACCGATGTTGAAGGAAATTTTTCTGTTCCCGTGAATGAACTTTCACGCAAACTAGTCATCAGCTTTATCGGTTATCAAAATGATACCATTCAAATTGCTCAGCCATCATTCCTGAAGGTAACCCTTAAGAAATCTGTTGAGCTGAAGGAAGTGAATGTACAGGCAAGGCAGGGAAATACAGCTATTTCAATGCTCAATCCTTTGAATACTGAGAAGTTGAATGAAGGTGAGATTTTAAAAGCGGCCTGTTGCAACCTCTCCGAAGCATTCGAAACAAATCCTACCATCAATGTTTCTTATAAAGATGCTGTTACAGGTGCCAAGGAAATCCAGCTCCTTGGATTGAGTGGAATCTATTCACAACTCCTCACTGAAAATATCCCTAACATGAGAGGCATCGCAGGTATTTACGGACTCACATTCATTCCCGGACCATGGATGGAGAGCATACAGATCACCAAAGGATCAGGTAGCGTTGCCAACGGATTCGAATCAACGACGGGACAGATCAATATTGAATTTAAAAAACCTGAGGAAAAAAAGACACCGAGATTCTATCTCAATCTTTTCGGGGAAGAGAATACCAACGCTGAGATCAATACTTTCTATAAACACAAGTTCGGAAAGAAATGGAGCTCCATCCTCATGGCACATGGAAGCTATATGGATCGCACAATTGATCGCAACAATGACGGATTTCATGACATGCCACATGCAAAGCAGATCAATCTTTATAACCGATGGAATTACCATAGCGGAAGGAAACTTGAAAGCCAGTTTGGCCTGAAGTACACACATGATGAAAGGCATGGCGGTCAGATCCATCCCGAAAACGACGACAGTCCTTCAAAATATTTTATCAGCGATATTTCTAACGATCGTGCAGAGATCTTCGGAAAACTTGGATTGGTTTTCCCCGAAAAACCTTATCAGAGCATCGGAAACATAGTGCAGGTTACTTACCATGACCTGAAGTCTTCAATCGGACTAAAGGATTACAATGCCGTGGAGAAAACAATATACTACCAGAGTATTTTTCAGAGCATTATCGGAAATACAAACCACCAGTATAAACTCGGAATCGGATATCAGTATGACTTGCTGGCAGACGAATACAACAGCCTGCCTTCCTATAGAGAACAACAAGTCCCCGGTGCATTCGGAGAATATACTTATTCATACCTCGAGAAATTTAAACTTGTGGCCGGTGTCCGTGGCGATTACCACAATGACCATGGTTTCATATTCACACCCCGCATGCATGGAAAATACAACTTCACTGATGACCTTATCCTGCGGTGGAGCGGAGGCAAGAGTTTCAGAGTTCCATATGCCATAGCAGATAATATTTCTGTGCTTGCAAGTTCCAAGCTACTTTCATTCGACGAAAAAATAAAACCTGAAGAAGCATGGAACTATGGGTTGAATCTGACACAACGGTATAAAATTGCTACCCATGAAGGGACGGCAAGTATTGACTTTTACCGGACTGATTTTCTCAACCAGTTAATTGTTGATCAGTATACTGATGCCACGGTTATTCATTTTTACTTTTTCAATGGAAAATCAACGGCTACCAGCTTTCAGGCAATGGTAAACCAGGAATTATGGGAAGTCCTCAATATCAGAGTTGCATATAAACGTGATGATGTTGAAGCAACTTATAATGGCATTACCGAAGAAAAACCGCTCGT
>JAPLDB010000113.1:4897-10469 GCA_026391975.1 Bacteroidota bacterium
GGTTTTGAAACAAACAACCACCATTGGCGTTTTGATTATACTGTTGTATGGGAGGGGAAAAAACGGCTTGTAAATACGATCGTGGACGAACGCTATGGAAAACTTCCAGAGTATTCACCCGATTTCTTCTTTATGAATGCACAGGTGACAAAGGTGTTTAAGAGGTTCGAATTGTATTGTGGAGCAGAGAACATCCTGGACTACCGTCAGAAACACCCTATTGTCAATGCAGACAAACCATTCAGTAATGAGTTTGATGCAACACAGGTATGGGGACCTGTTGACGGAAGAAGAATTTATATGGGCTTAAGATTCAGTATTAGTTGATAAAGTAATTTTAAACAGAAATAAAAATGAAAAAAGGAATTCTATTCATCATTGTACTTGCAATATCACTCGTTGCAAAAGCGCAAACAGACACAGTAAGAATTAAAACTTCAGCGATTTGTGATGATTGCAAAAATCGTATTGAACACGACCTTTCATTTGAGAAAGGTGTAAAATCAAGCAACGTGGATCTTGGAACAAAAGAAGTTACCGTTGTTTACAATGCTGAAAAAACCGATCCCGATAAGATCCGCATTGCAATAACCAAAGTAGGCTACGATGCTGATACAATGAAAGCTGTGGTAAAAGCATTTAACAAATTGCCTGAATGTTGCAGGGTTCCCGGTAAGCACTGATGAATAGTTCTATTCACCATAAACTTTCTCTCCATTAAGGAAGGTTGCCAACACCTTGACTTTGGGAATTTTTGAACCTTCTATTTTAATTATATCCTGATCAAGCAGAACGAAGTCAGCAAATTTCCCTTCTTCAATGCTACCTTTTTCTTCCTCTTCGAAGTTAGAGCGCGCAGCCCAGATTGTCATTGCACGAAGGGCATCTTTTTTCTTGATTCTATTGTCCGGCTGAAATCCGTTTTTAGGAAACGACTTAAGATCCTGCCTTTCAGTTGCTGCATAAAATGTGTATAGCGGATTGATATCTTCAACCGGGAAGTCAGTTCCAAACGCAATTTTATTTGCTGAATTGTCCATCAGGTCATTGTATGCGTAAGCAGTTTTAATCCGGTCTGTTCCAAGTCGATCAGCAGCCCAGTACATATCGCTTGTTGCATGCGTTGGCTGAACCGAAGGGATAATGCTGTATTTACTGAAGTTATTGATGTCCTTGACATCCACTACCTGACAATGCTCTATCCTCCAGCGCCTGTCATTTTCAGTTCCCAGGTGTTCGCCATATATTTTAAGCATGGTTCTAACTGCAGAATCTCCGATGGCATGCGTGCAAACCTGAAAACCGTTATCATGAGCCTCTTCACAGATCTTGTCGAAAAAAGCAATGTCATGCAGCAGGAAACCATAATGGCCGGGCTGATCAGTGTATGGTTTCAGCAAGCAAGCGCCGCGCGAACCCAATGCTCCATCAGCATACATCTTGACCGAACGTACATTCAGACGGTCTGTTTTATACGGCCCGTGATGAAAAAAATATTTTAATGTTCGCTCGTCATCGGCAATCATGGCATAGACCCTCATTTTGAGTGTGCCTTCTTTCTGTAGTTTATCAATTAACTGAATCGTGTCCTTTCCGAGTCCTGCATCATCGACAGTAGTTAGCCCGACGGCAAAGCAATTTTTCTGCGCATCCAGCAATGCCTGTGCGCGCTGCGCCTCCGAAAACTCAGGGATTACATTCTTGACAATATCAACAGCGTTGTCGATGAGAATGCCTGTAAGTTTTCCGTCTTTTTGCAGAATTTCTCCTCCATTCACTTTTGTCGCAGTGGAAATTTTTGCACGATTCAGTGCTTCAGTATTGCACAGCACGGCATGTCCGTCAATGCGCATGAGATATACAGGAATATGAGGAAACAGCGAGTCAAGTTTTTCTTTGGTAGGATATTCCTTTACTTCCCAGTCATTTTGATCCCAGCCACGGCCAAGAAGCCATTCAAATTTATTGGTTGCTGCAAATTCAGAAACCTTGTGGAGTACTTCCTCGAATGAGGTTGTGCCGTACAAATTACATTTCAGCATATCAATTCCATATCCATAAAAATGACAATGTGCATCAATAAACCCTGGATACAATGGCTTCCCTTTAAGGTCTATTTTATTTACAGCATCATAATCAGATAAGATGTCATCAGTGGTACCAATTGCTTTGATCATTCCGCCCCGCACAGCGACTGCTTCGGCGATAGTAAACGATTCATTTACGGTGTAAATGGTGCCATTGAAAAGAATAAGATCGACTTTCCTTTTGGAATTGCAGGAAGTAAAAATGAGCAGTGAAACCAGTGACCAGAATATTTTCTGCATATTTTTTTAGTATTAATAAATAAAAATGAATCTATCCTCTATCTTCGTACGCAAAGAAAGCAAAAAGTTAATCGTTAATACCCAATAGTCAATTAAAGCCCATGAGTGATCTTGACCACCTTCGCTATCCTGTAGGAAAATTTTCAACACCTGCTGTTGTTTCTCCCGATGATATTAATCGTTGGATACGTACAATTGAAAATTTGGCTCAGCATATTCGTGATGCAGTAAAACCCCTTAATGAGCTTCAACTTGATACACCTTATCGGGAAGGAGGATGGACAATCAGGCAGGTTGTTCATCATTTGCCCGATAGCCATGTGAATGCTTATGTAAGATTTAAACTTGCGCTTACCGAGGACAACCCTACCATTCGCCCTTATATGGAAGAGCGCTGGGCTGAACTTCCTGACGGTAAGAGTGCTCCGATTGAAAATTCACTGGATGTGCTCGATGCAATTCATAAGAGATGGGTAACTGTGCTTCGAAATATGAATGCCGCTGACTTCAAAAGGACATTTTATCATCCTGAAAATAAAGTTACAAGGTCTCTTGAAGTAAACCTCGCATTGTATGAATGGCATAGCAGGCATCATCTGGCACACATAACAGAATTAAAAAAGAGGATGGGGTGGTAATTAGTGGAATTGCTTCAATGCCCTGATCGTTTTTTCAATCATTGCATCGTCTATATCAAGGTGTGTGACAAAACGTATTGTGTTTTTTCCGAAGATCAGTGCCTTGATGCCTTGACCGGATAGATATTCGATGAACTTTTCAGCAACCACATAATCATTGAGGGTGAAGATGACAATATTTGTTTCGACAGGGAGCAGTTCTTTTATATAATTCAGTGTTGAAATTGTTTTTCCTAGGACCCTTGCTCTGTTGTGGTCATCCTTCAGTCGCTCAATATTGTTATCAAGTGCAAATATTCCGGCAGCTGCCAGGTAACCTGCCTGGCGCATTCCGCCGCCCAATGCCTTGCGAACATGTCTTGCGTATTTGATGTTTTCCTTCGATGAAATCAGCAAAGAACCAATTGGGGCACCAAGGCCTTTGCTCAGGCAAAATGAAATTGTGTCAAATAATTTTCCGGTTTCTGAAGGCGAATCATTAGTCACAGTCAATGCATTCATTATGCGCGCTCCGTCTAAATGAAGACTTAAGTTATTTTTCCTGCACACATCTGAAATATCCTTCATCACTGAAAGTGAATAACAACTTCCGCCGCCTTTGTTGTGCGTGTTTTCAATTGCTACAATTCTGGAAACCGGGTTGTGTACGTCTTCAGCATTGATGTTTGATAGCACATCAACAGCGGTTATTCTGCCCCTGTCACCATCGATCAAACGGATTGAGCAACCACTGTGATAAGCCCATCCTCCTGCTTCAGAAAGATAAATGTGTGCTTTCTTATCACAGATGATCTCATCCAAAGGCCTCGTCAGGATCTTAATTGCGATCTGGTTGCACATCGTTCCTGAAGGACAGAAAAGCGCCGACTCCTTGCCAAACAAAGCAGCACCTTTTTCTTCAAGTGCCCGAACAGTTGGATCCTCTTCAAATACATCATCCCCAACAGTTGCCTTCATCATGGCTTCAAGCATAGCAGGGGAGGGGCGTGTTACTGTATCGGAACGAAGGTCAATGATCATAGAATGGAAAATTTTTGTTTTTCAAATTGCGCAATCAGGGCAACTCTACAGTACGCACATAAATTTCATCTTTCGTTTTTGGTCTCTCTGATTCTTTCCATAAAAAACCTTTCAGGCGAAGTTCTTTTGTTGACAGCTCATTGATGGGATACAAAGTCCCGTCCGGCTCATTGAGTAAACTGATTTGCTGTACCTTGTTCTCATTAACACGGATGATGAGGTCGCTGCAATCAGCACGGTTGACGCCGAAATTTTTCTCGTTCTTATTTTTTCCGTAGTAAATTGTCTGGCCGTTTCCGTTTACAAGAATCTGGTAGAGCTTGTTGTCAGCGAAATAGCCGGTCATGTTTTTTCCACGAATCTGATTGAAGCGCAGTGAATCCAATTCGCCTTCTTGCAAGCTGTCGGCACGTGAAACTATGAGTGAAGAATTGACAAGATACATTTTATCGATTTTTGAATTGGCAGTTTGAATGGTTATTGAATCTGCAGTCAACTGGTTGAGGCCGCTCCAGAGTACAGGTTCAGTATACATCCTGATTGTTGAATCAGCATAAGAATAAACCAGAGAATCACATTTTCCCTGCAAATCGCTCCTGAACATTTTTACATGGTGATAGGCGAACAGATTTCTTTTCCTGTTGCCGCTCGTGTCTACACTTTGATCTTTGGAATTGGCAACTGCCTTTAATGTATCTCCATGCATGAACAAAGAATCGTTTTCAAATACCTGGATCATTGTTGCACGTCCGGTTACAAATGAAGAATCTTCCTTTTCATGGTGCTCGGCATAATCACCGCTGATGATGACTTTGTTTGTCGAATCATAGACTGAAACATTTCCTAAGCCAATGCCAATTGCAAGGATCCTGTCGTACTTTACCGTGTCACCACGCAATGTTTGTTCTTTAGATTGAAGGTAAGAATTTCCGGTGAATAGTGAAGTCTGCTTCTCTGTGTTGTACCACCCGCTTTCACAATAGATGAGGTTTTCATCACTGTGGATATAGGTAGGACCCATAAAGTATGCTGTCTTGGAAATTGTGTTGTACTTCAGGGTATCACATGTCATCCTGAATTTTGGATTGATGAGCAATACATCCTGCTTGAAAAACAAATCGCTGGTGTTGCTGTAATAGTATCCGAATTTGCTGGTTAGAATATCTCCCTCATCCACAATATGTGCGCTGTCGGTATAATAGGCAACATCTGTTTCCATGTTGTAATCGAGCCGCTGTGTATTTAGCGTCATCTGACGATCTTTCATTTCCACATCTTCAAACATTTGAGCAAGCCGCGTATCACCAAGGTAGATCAGGTGTTTACCTGTCATGGTGGTAGTGTCGCCCTGATTAATGCGCACATGCCCGAAAGCTTCAAGATTGTTTTGTTCCTTATAGAGGTATGCGCTATCACAAGTCAATATTGCATTCTCATGCCTGAAAGCAACATTGCCAATCAGGCGGTCTGCCCCTGCATTGATTGAATTGTCGAATTCACTTACATCAGCATGTAGCAGCTCGATTCGTGAAGGTTTTTGAGCATAAATGAAGGAAGGGATGCCTAAAATCAAAAAAAGCAAACAAT
>JAPLDB010000209.1 GCA_026391975.1 Bacteroidota bacterium
AGAGAGATATTTGAAATTAAAAATTATATTCAAAAAGTATCTTTGCTCTTGCTATAAAAAGTAAAGATATAATATTGATGTATTATTGCATATGCATCTTTAATTCGCCTAAGCACAGGTAACAACTTTGATTTTGATAAGCCGCTGGAGCAATTAATTCTTTGAGAATTTAGATTTATCATTTTGGCATTGCTCGCAGGGGTGCTTTTGGAATTTTAGCATGATGAGTTTTCCTGTATCGTAAGATAACTTATTTAGGAGAAATTAATTAACAAGGCCTTGCATATTCGATTTCATTTTTCATCTTTGACACATTCAAATCAATAAATAAAATTGTTTCATGAAAAAATCTTCCCTATTATCATTATTGGCATCATATTGCAAATTAATAATGTTCAGGCTCAGAATCCCGCGTGGCTATGGGCTAATGGTGGCGGTGGTAATGGCGCTGACAATGCAAATAGCATTTGTAGTGACACCCAGGGAAATGTTTTTGTAACAGGGGATTTTAGTGGTGACAGTATTGTAATTGGAAGCAACACCTTGCTTAATGCCGGAACTCCTTTTGCGGATGTTAATATTTTTGTTGCGAAGTACAATTCATTGGGAAGCGTCATATGGGCTAAAAGTGCCGGTGGAGCCGGCTATAATAAAAGTTACGCTATTGCCGCTGATAATGATGGCAACGTTTATATTACGGGCACTTTTGCCGGTCCGCAAATAATTTTTGATAGTGATACATTAACCTGTGGTATTGACACGAATTGTATATTTATTGTAAAGTACAATACTCTTGGTAATGTTATTTGGGCCAGGAAATCCACTGAAACTTATCTCGCTTACGGTTTCGGTATTACCTCTGATGGCGACGGCCATATTTTCGCTTCCGGTTATTTTGTGGGTGCATCAATGACTCTAGGTGGCGTTACCTTAAGCAATGGCGGATTTTTTAACAATATGTTTGTTGCAAAATTTGATACAGCAGGAAATATAATTTGGGCACGCACATGCACCGGAGGAACTGGACCTGGGAGTGGAGATGGATTCAGCGTGGCTACCGATGCAAATGGAAATGTGTTTATGACAGGTTATTTCAGTGCAACAGATATTACATTTGGAAATGTGACCTTAAGCAATCCCAATACAGAATATAGTGCATATATAGTTAAGTACGACTCATCAGGAACGGTACAATGGGCGAGGAAATCGAGTGGTGGATTATTTAATTTTTCTTACAAAGTTGCAACTGATGCTTCAGGCAACGCGTACATGGCAGGAGAATTTTCCAATAATTCAATTGTTTTTGGAAACGATACGTTGCAGTTTTTAGGTGGTAACAATGATGGGTTCGTTGTTAAATATGATGCTGCCGGTAACGTTGTCTGGGCGAAATGTTTTGGCGGAGTCTCTGATGATGCTGTACATGATATCGTATGTGATGCTACAGGACATATTTATATCACGGGAAATTTCTACAGCTCTCAAATTTCCATCGGGGGTATTTTAGTAAATAATACCAATGGAAATCTTTCAGACGTTTACATTGCAAAACTGGATGGAGCCGGAAATGTAGGATGGGCCATAGGCGAAGGTGGCAACAGCAATGATGAAGGACAACACCTTGCACTTAGCGGAAATAATTTTTTGTATGCATCAGGCCTTTTTAATGACACGCTCGATTTGGGAAGCAGTATGCTTTATTCTAAAGGCTTCAGGGATTTTTATATTGGAAAACTAGACTTAACAACTGGATTAACTGAGTTGCAATATCCATTAAACGAAATGGTTATTTTTCCTAATCCGTTGACAATCGGGTTTACGATTTCCGGAATAAAATTTCAGGCAGGAGATGAGATAATAATTAGTGATTTGACAGGTAGGGAAGTTTATAAGGTAAAAACTCCAAACGCTGCGTCAAATGTTTCTATAGATGCGGCAAATTTAGTCAATGG
>JAPLDB010000071.1 GCA_026391975.1 Bacteroidota bacterium
TATTACTCCTTCTTTAATCATAAAGAACCTCTCCGGGGTTTTCCTCATCTAGCGTCGTGGTATTTTGAGTAGGTTTGCCTTATCTCATAAAAGCATTATTGCATTTTATGAATTGTAAAATGCTCAGGTGCTTGTGGGTTCTTTTCTGTTTGACCGCTATGTTGAGGTCTGAAGCACAGATAGCAGATTCTTCCGGTCTCGATTCAATAAAACCCGGGCCGCAACGCAATGTAAATACATCTTTCAATTTATCTTTCAATGAATTGATTCCTACAGCTGATCTTGCAAAGCTGAAGGGTTCCTTCAGCTATAGTGTAGTTCCAGCTTTTACATTCCTGCTAAACAAAATCCATTTGGGATTTGTGATCAACCTGCAATTTGATGTTTTGAAATTTGATGAAAAATCATTCTCAGGATACTTCCACAACAAATTTGACGACCTGGACGGGTTCACTGATTCTCTCAGTAAAAACGAATCAATTGAAACAGTCGGAATATATGGGGGACTCTATTATGAATATTTACTGCCAAAACAATTTAGTTTGAAGTTGTTTGCGACATGCGGCACTTCAGATGCCGGAGATAATTTGGGCGGAAAATTATTTACCTACAGTGGTAAAAGAGAATCTGTCACACGGTATTTTTCAAATGAAGATGATGACCGTGTTACTTATATACTTTGTCCGGAATTCAGCAGTTTTAATATGAACCTGTCGCTTGAGTTTGTGAAAACTTTTGGCAGGAGGTTTTTCCTGGGATTACGTTTTGCATATTATAATGCACACAATAATATTGAAATTAAGGAAAGTCGATTTAGCGACTCCTCGCATTTGACAACTGAAAAAACGTACCATGACAGGATGAATCTTTCTTTTTTTCATGGTGGTGTATGCTTTGGTGTTTTAATGGAAAAATGGAAACCATGAAGGCATAGAAATCGCTCTCCGAGGTCCGCAATAAATAATTCAGTATTTCATTTTAGGGGACTGCTTCGTTCCTCGCAGTGACTACTCCAAAAAGGGAGGCTTCGCAATGACAAAACTATTTGGGTGGGCCCCAAACAAAAAAGGAAGAATCGCTTCTTCCCTTTCAGTAATTTAATATTTTAGTTTCTCAATTAACCAGCTTGAAGTTGAGCTCCACTACCCTTCCATTGTCTGAAAAGATCAACTGGTCGGTAAGGTGTTTCATCAGGAAAATACCGCGGCCGCATTCCTTCTCGATGTTTTCGGGAGCGGTTGGATCGGGCAGGTTATAAAAATCAAAACCGGGGCCCTGGTCGGTGATGGTAAAGCTGAGGTGGTGATTGCTGAGGGCGTACTTAACGTGTACTTTTTTTGAAGCATCGCCTCCATTGCCGTGGTAGATGGCATTGGTAACGGCTTCGGTTATGGCCACGAGCATGTTTCCGAAAGTATCTTCGCTGATGTTGTACTTGGTACGAACTTCATCGATCATGCGTTCAACTGCGCCGAGAGAATCGGGCTGCGAGTTAAGTTCTAATGTTTGGGTGTCTCCTTCTACGTACATCATTGATTCTCGATAGCTTGAAAATAATCGTTGACTTTTTGTTTGTAGTAGCTGTTTAATTCAGGTGGAACAGTGCGAAGCAATTCCATCTCCTTCAGCTTTAATTTCTTATACTCTTCAAATGCAGGAGGGTTACGCTTCTGGTAATTTTTTGCTTCCTCACTTTTCCGCTGCTCATCCTGGTCGCGTTCCCGCTCTGCGCGCTCGCTTTCGAGGAGTCGGGTCAAGATTTCCTGCTGGCGGTTGAGGGTTTGTTCCGTGATGTTCCTGTTTACGATATCGCTTTCCGTTTCCTCCATCTGTTTCTGGATTTCCTGGAGGTTACCAAGTGAATTGCGCCCGTCTTTGTTCTCCTCCATGTTCAGCTTTTGCAACTGTTCGCGGATAAACTGCTGCTGTGCAGCCATTTTTGATAGTTGTTCACTCATGCCCATACCTTCTCCCGGCTTGCCCCGCTTACCCGGTGTATTGCCGCCCTTTTGCATGGCTTCCTTGGCTTTCTTCATGTTTTTGTTCAGCTCCTCCTGGGCCTTTTTCATCTCTGAAAGCGATGGTTTTTTTCCCATGCCACCCGGCTTTTTGCAACTGCCGCTTCCGGGTTTGCTTTGTTGTGCCTGCTGCTGCATCTGTTCCAGCGCTTCGCTCAGCATAAGGGTCAGGTTGTTGATGCTGGTCATGGCAAATTGCTGACGGCTGCGTGATTGAGGAACCATCCTGTCTTCAAGATTGTCAAGCGCTTCATCCATATTCATGTTGATGGCGCTGATCTCCTGATTTACTTTACTTGCAATGGCAGCTACGCGTTTGCTAAGGGCAAAAAGCGAATCCTCGATCATTTTTGCATCGTCTTTCAGCTTGCGTTGCTGCTGAGAAGCTTTCAGGTACTGCGGATTGTTTACGTCCATTGTTTTCAGCTCTTCCATCAGCTTTTCCTGATCAAAGGAAAGATGTAGCAGATTTTCAAGGAGTGCGCGCAATGCATCCATGTCTTCTTCCTGCTGTTCGGCTTCCATGGCAGACTGCATCTGTTCCATCTTTTTAGCCATGTCATCCATCTTCTGTGCAGCGCTCTTCTGGCTCTTGGAAGCTTTGCCTTTCTTGTCGCCTGCAAGCTGCTCCGAACTTTCTTTCTGATCCTGTGAAATGCTCTCCTCCTGCTGGTCTGTCTTCTCCATGTTGTTCTTCTCCTCCAGTGCATCGTTCTTCTTTTGCAGTTCGTCCATGTCTTTTTTAAACTCATCGAACTGCTTGTTCATGTCGTCCTGCTTGTCTTTCAGGTCCTTGCTGTCGGAATTTTTATCCTCTGATTTTTTAGAGAGGTCGTCCTGCTTCTGGGCAAGGTCCTTCAGTTTGTCGATGTTGTCCTGCAACTTCTGCTGAAACTCCAGTTGCTTGAATAATTCCAGCGCCCGTTCCATTTCCTTCTCCATGTCTTTGTTGTCGAGCTTCATCTGCTTTAGCTGGTCCTGCACATCTTCCTTGTTGGCCTGCTCCATCATTTTTTGCAACTCCTCAAGCAGTTTTTTCATCTCAGGCGTCATCATCTTTTCAAGTAAGTCCTGAAGCTGTTTTTGCTTTTCAAGCAACTTCGGATCAACCGGCTTGTATTCGCTTTTCTCTTCGTTGTTCTGCTTGTTGTTCTTTTTCAGGTCTTCCAGTTTTCGTTGCAGGTCCTGTTGTTTATTAAGGAGCTCATTTGCCTTCTTCTTGTCATCCCAGGCCAGTTCCTTTTTATCCATGAGCTTGTTGTTGAAATCGGTCAGCTCTTTTTGAAGCTGTTTTGCTTCGGCAATGCTTTCCTTCAGGTCGCTCTTGAGATTGTCATTTTTCTTATCGGCGTTCTCTGCTATCTCTTTTAATGTTGGCGCTTTGAAGATCTGTGACTGAGAACGGGTCGACTTCGGACCATTAATGCCATCATTGTCTGTCACTTCAAAATAGTACTCGATCTCATCCCCCGCCTGAACATTGATATCGGTAACATCCCAGTAATGAAAGAACTGATCAGTGGTTGAATTCCGGTTTACGCTGAGTTGTTCGTTAAATTGCTTTCCCTTTTTTGATTGTGTACTATCGCCGGATTTCAGGAAATGATAATTGAAAGATAATTTTGTAAAACCATAATCATCTTTTACCAGTCCCTTGAAGTAGATACGTTTCGTGGAAAAAGAATCCTGTTGCTGCTCCAGGCTGATGCTTGGATAGAGATCAGGGATCACAGAGATTGCATATTGAACCACTGCGCTCTGCACCAAATGATTTGCAGCCATTACGGTATAAGAGTCGTTTTTGATAAACCGTTTTGATAATGTAAAGGCATTCTCCCCGGATTCCTTCGGCGCAATCACTGTGTCTTCAAAAGATAACCTGATTGACTCTGTATTACGCGTATTAAATTTCCATGTCGCTTTAGTTCCTGCCGGGATGAGGAGATCGCCTGTATTAAGTAATTTTTCATTCGGCTTTTTGAGGTAGGCAGGATAATCAAGTGCGATCTCGAAATTCATGAGCTCAGGATTAGGCAATGCCTCCAGCGAAAACTCATTTGAATAAAAACCGTCTGCAAAAAATTTGAAATCAGTACTTTTCTGAATGTTCTTAAACGTGTAATGAAAGGTTGTCAGGTTTTCCTTTTCCAGCTTGTACTGGTTGCCGTCGATCTCAATGAATGCTTCCAGCGGGACTTCCTGTCCTTTGATTTTCACATCTAAAGTGAAATCCTGCTGCTGTAATGTCATCAGACTTTTATTTTGCAGTTCAAACAGAAAAGGCGCCGGTTTGGTAAAATAGGTTGTGTGATCGATGAGCCGCCGTGTACTGTCTTTAATAAGGCTTGGCGCTGTAAAAAGCACAACCACAAGGATCAGCAAAGGTATTGCCGCATAGCGCAAATATTTTTTATTCTCCGAGAAGTTTACCGCTGATACAAATGGAACCGGTTTTAATTCAGCAGCCTTCTGGTTGATTGATGCAAGAAGAAGTTCGGAGTTTGTTGAGCTTGGTCCGGAGTCAACAGCCAGCTGTTCTTTAAGTTGAAGTACGTTTAACAACTTATCCTTCACTTCTGAAAAATGCTCCCCAACGATCCGTGCCGCCTGTTCATGTGAAATAATTTTTCCGATACGGTAGAGATGAAAAAGGGGGATTGCAACAAACCTCCAGATGATAAATAGAATACCTGCAACAAATGAATAGAACAATACTGTGCGCATGGTTGTGTTAAAATGCCCTGCAGACTCAAGCATTGTAACGATCAGGTAGAAAGCCAGCCCAAGTGTAAACGCATAGATCCCTCCGCGAATCAGCTGATTCTTGTAGTACTTGCGGATGAAAGCGTCAAGCTTTGATATTAAGATCTGGTAGTTATCCATCTACTTTGTTATCCCATCGAATTACGAATCAAATACATACGAAGATACTAATTACGAAACCGGTATCCCATTTTACAATTCCATCAACTTTTTTCTGCTTTGCGTATTTGCGCCTTTGCGTGAAACCCTATTTACTAAATACTGATATTTACGAATATACTAATTACGAAACCGGTATCCGACTTTACAATTCCATCAATTTTTTCCTGCTTTGCGGGCTCTGCGCCTTTGCGTGATAAGGCTTTAGGCGGACCACAAAGGTACTAAACGTACAAGAGGGAAAAGTTGTTTTAAGCGTTAAATGTTACGAAAGCAGGAACCGGCTTCCATTTGGCGATCAGGATTATTTTTATATACCTTAGTACTCGATTTCGTTCTGGCTGACCTGCTGACTTGTTCAGCGTTTACTATATACTAACCGTTTAACTTTTTCAAGATGAAATCAAAATTAATCACCTTTCTCCTTTTTATTTTCATGTCCAGCGTGGGCTTACACTCCGCCAACGCTTGCCGTCAGGGCGGGTTTGACATCAGTTACATCCATCTGAATGGACCCAATTACAGGGTACATTGTAATTTTTACAGAGACTGTTCGGGTATCATGCTGAACACCTTGACATTGACTGTAACTTCTGTAAACTGTGGCTACACCAATACTTATACGATGGTCCCTGTTACGCATACCGGTCTTCAATTAACCCATGCCTGTTATGGTCATGATATAAATTGCAACGGCGGAAGCGAATTAGGTATGGAGCTTTGGGAGTATGAAGTTGATGTCGTATTAGGCCAATGCCCGGATTGGAGTCTGAGTGTTTATGATTGTTGCAGGAACTCTGCCATCACTACCCTGCAGAGCCCGGCAACAGGTTTGGTTGTAGAGGCCAGATTGGATAATTCAATAGACGACAATTCTTCTCCTCAGTTTCAAAATAATCCTTTCTTTATTGGATATCCCAACCAGGATTTTCATTTTAACAATGGCGCTGTTGATCCCGATGGAGATTCGCTGGTCTATTTGCTCGTCGCCCCCAGAATGGGTCTGAATACACTGATTAATTATTTTCCCCCTTTATCATCACAGCAACCGTTTGAATCACTTCATCCCATCACGCTGGATTCTTCCACTGGTGATTTTTTCATGCATCCTACCATCGCACAGGTCGGCGTTATTGTGTATGAAATACTTGAATACAGAAACGGTCAGCTAATCGGCAGTGTTACCAGGGACATTATTCTCTTCATTCTTCCTTATCCAAATAATAGTCCCGGCCTGTCAGGAATTAACGGTGGAATAATGCATACAGTGAATGCATTCCCTGGCTATGAACTTTGTTTTGATATTCTTTCCAACGACCTTGATGCAGGTGATTCACTTTTTATCACCTGGAACCAGGGAATCCCGCTGGGTTCGTTTACGTCATCCAATTCTTTGCATCCTGCCGGAACATTCTGCTGGACTCCGCAATGGAATGATGCGCGACCACAACCATATATCTTCACCGCTTCTGTTACTGACAATGGGTGTCCGATCAGCTCAACCGCCATATTTTCATATGCCGTGTATGTGACAACCGATTCAACACTGATCAATTCAACAATCAGCCCTTCGGGCGAAGCAAATATGCTGACGATTTCTCCGAACCCATCAAATGGAGTTTTTACAATTTTGAATTCTGAAAAATTTTCGAATGTTAGAGTTTATAACCCGCTTGGGGTGAGGTTTTCCGAAAAGGTTGTTCACGGCACCATAAACCTGAGCAATCAACCTGCAGGAATTTATTTCGTGGAGGCCGTGATGCATGACGGGAAAGCGACGTGGCTGAAAGTGATAAAAGAGTAGGCTCTATTTCACGCTTTCTTTTTTCCGTGGTTCAGCTTCTTCATCATCTCCCAATACTCCCTGCCATAACCGACAAAAATTTCCTCTCCTTTTAAAATCTTCCGGGTGGATTTTATGTAGCAGCGTTTGTTCTTTTCAATGTATTCGGCATTGTTGCGAAGCCCTTCTGCGCGGCTCCAGCCTCTGGCGTCGTTGGCATATCGGCCAAATGTTTTAACGTACGGCTTTGCATTGATCACATGTTTCGAATTGATGTAATACAAATAGCCATTGGTTCCGTCTTCATGCTTGATTTCATTCCAGGTATATACACGGCCTTTGTATTCGACAATCACCGTTCCTTTTGGTATTTCCTTTTTGGTAAAAAGCCCTTTCCCTGCATTGGGTAATCCGGATTTTTTTAAATAGAGTTGTTTTTCGAGTAAGGGCATATGATAAGTCAGAATTCAAAAGTTAGAAGTTAAAAGTTAAAAATTTCGGGTTTGAGGTAAGGTTCTTCCGTTTATGATCATTAATCGGCTGCCTGATTCTCAAATTGGCTGCTCAATCTTCAAACCTTCAAATCGGCTGCTCCATCTTCATCCCGATCTATCGGGACAGTTTTCCTGTACCTCCCAAATACGCCAAGCGGAAGTTTACAACCGGAAGTAGCATTCAAAAACAACTCACCGGTTTCAAGGTCGGGCGCTCCCTTTAAAAGATTTTCAATGATCAGGGAAGAAAATCCGAGTGAGTAAGTATTGAGAATTAAAAAATGTTCTTTCTCGTCGAGCAACTCCATCACCAGCTTCATCATTTCATTGATCATTTCTTCAAGCTTCCATTTCTGGCCTTCCGTGCCGTGTCCGTAAGCCGGAGGATCGAGTATGATCCCCTGGTATTTTTTTCCGCGCTTCACTTCGCGCTTAACAAAAGTGAGGGCGTCTTCCACGATCCAGCGGATATCTTTAAGACCGCTCAATTCCATATTCTCCCTTGCCCAGGACACCACCTGCTTGATAGAGTCCAGGTGTGTGATGTCGGCTCCTGCGGCTTTGGCGGCAAGAGAAGCACCACCTGTATATGCAAACAGATTCAAAACCTTTGGCGGAGATGTTTTCATCATCGAAACACTTTCAGCAATGTAATTCCAGTTCGATGCCTGTTCAGGAAATATACCTACGTGTTTGAATGAAGTCAATGCTAATCTGAATTTGATAATTCGGTTTTCGGTATTCGATATTTTATATTCGATATTCCACCGGTCCGGCATTTCCTTCAATTGCTTCCAGTCACCACTGGAACTTGAACCGGCCACAAATTTTACATGGGCCTTTTTTAACCATTCTTTTTCTTCCAGCATTTTATCCCAGACAGCTTGTGGCTCGGGTCTGATCGTGATGTATTTTCCAAAGCGCTCCAGCTTTTCAAAATTGCCGCAGTCGATCAGTTCATAGTTGGGAAAATTCTTGGGAGATAGTAAAAGCATTGCGCGAAAGTAGGTGTTTGTGTGCAAATTTTTCTGACATAATTACGTTTAAACCGGAATGAAGAATCGTCTCATTACCCTTCTTCTTTGCTTTATTCGCTTCGATGCACACAGCGAAATCGATTCCCTGTACAACAGCAAATGGAAAGGGGGATTGAAAATTTCCCTTTTTGAAATGTATGCGCAAAACGAGAATGGTTTTGCCGGACATCTGCTATTCGGTGTGCCTATCACCAGGAACATACATCATTCATCATTCAATCTTGAATCAGGAATTAATGCTGGAGGTTATATTCCATTCGAAAGCCCTGGTCAAAATTATTACGATAAAAAAGGCGGATACAACCTTGGCCTGCCGCTAAAAATAAAATATGACAGGGATGGAATGTTCCTTGCTTGCGGCATTCTCAACTGGTATTGTCATACGAAGTATAATGGATTCGATGACTGGCATGAACCCGTATCATTTACGGTTGATGCATACATTCTCAAGTACAATTTCACCATGGGTTTTGAAAAATATGTTGGTCGGGATTGCGAGATCTTTGTCGATGCTTATTATGAAAGGACCCTTGTAATATCTTCAGATAAACGCGAATATTTTTATAGCAGTTATTTAGAAAGCACTATTGGCTTCAGCCTTGGATTTTTAATCAGGGGAAATTAGTTTTTCAACATCAAAAGTTATTAACAAGGCCACTAATGATGTTTGAATCCTCTATTTTTATCACCAAAATACAATCAATATGGATATTGAAGCCCTGAAACTAAAAGTTGAAAACCAGCAAATTGTGATTAATGAGCTGACCTCTGAAAACGAACAATTATTCCAGCAATTCAACCACCTCATGGTTCGAAACGGCAAACTCCTGAAGAGGATTGATGACATGCAGCAAATTATAGACAGCATGCATTTGCGCATTGAGGAATCCCAGCTCATCAATGATAATATGCTGAAGATAAATGATGGTCTAAGGTTTAATAATTATACTACAACCGTTTCTTCAGGCAAGGCAGTTGCCGAAAAGGACATCACGGGCGCCATCGACAAGCTGAACCGCAGGATTGATGAACTGCATCTTCGGAATGACCTGCTTCAACAGCGCACAAACATATTATCGGGCGGAAGTGAAAGCCCTGGTCTGGCAAAAAACGATCACGAAAATCATTCAGGTATTGATGCTGAAAAGCTTTATGATTTCTGGAAAAATTACCCCGGACAAAATGGTAAGAATGAACCCAATCTGCGCAAGCAATCCAGGATGCTCATTCATCTTTATGAAGATAAATCGCTCAATGCCGAAACCCTTTTTCAAAAAACAGGGGTTAACGGCGTGACCGGTGCACGCTATGTGGCAGTGCTGAAACAATTCAACCTGATTGAATACAAAGGAGCCCGGAAGAAAGGTCAATATTACATCACTAAAAATGGTACTGAATTAACTGAGCAATGCAGATACGGCAACCCACCGGTGGATGAGATGTATGCTGACACTGTTGATCCGAAAATGTATTCGAACAACTAGTTCTTCCTCTTTAACGGTTCGATTTAGTAAGGTGTACCGGGAAAAATACCTTTATCCTTAGGAAGCCTTTTCTTTCTTATTGATGCGTTCTAAAAATGCTTTTACCCCGGAAGTAAATCTTTTAACCTGCCCTCCTACTCCCTCTGTATTAACATAAATGGTATTGTGATCGCCTGCAATTTCATTCTTGGGCCTTGTAGGTGTATAATAGTAGGTGGCGATGGACTTTCTGTTAATCTCCTTTGGTGTCTTGAGTGGCTTGGGATGTCCATGAAATGATATTTCATTGGTTTCAAAAATAACGCACCTGTTAAACGTTGGTGCATATCGACCCAGCAATATTTTTTCATCCTTGCTTAGGTCCCACAATTCCAAATGTCCTTCATATTCGTCTTTCCAATCCTTATTCATATAAACCAATACATTCAGCCTTCGATGCATTTTTGTTTTGGGGTGGAAATTATAATCAACGTGAACATTTAAGAAAGCACCGGCTAAAGATTGATGGAGGCCCCCACCAAATAGTTCGTCATCTCCAACCAATTTATCTTCCATTTCAGTCACCTCCTGAAGCCATTTTAAGAACTCATCTGAGTTTAATTCTGAAAAAACCTTGTCCATTACTGAGTCTTTTTCAAACTTCGTCTTCTGAAACTTATTTTTTTGGTCAAGATAAGTCGTTCCATCCCACTTGCCGTCTTCTATGGAAGGGTAATTTTGATGAATTAGCTCGGCCTTTGCCGGAGTGAAAAAATTCTCAAATACAACATACCGAAAAGGTTTTTTCGATTGATACTCTTCCTTAATAGACGATTGCCTTTCAAGAAGGCTGCTGAAATTAATGAGCTCCATTTTTATAAAATTTTAATATTTGGTTTTGAAATTATTAGAAGTTCCTTTCCTTCCTGGTAAGGGCTGGTTATCTGACTAAGGCCATCCCATTCAGCCAATTTATCAGCATCAAAAAATCCAGTCACCCGTCAGTATAAGATAAGGATTATTCCGAAAAGCATATTGTGCGAATTCAACAGTGAGCGAATTGGGGTGTACAGCTCCCCAGCTTACATGCCAGATATCCGGCTCACGTTTTTTATACGGATCACTTCCATTAGGGCAAAAAGCCATAAAGATCCCATCCTTTTTCAAAAGCCTGCAAGAAACCGAAATGAAATCATTAATGTTATCCAAATGTTCAATAACATGCGAACTAAGAACTAAATCATTTTCTACAGGAAGGAACTCCGTATCAGAATAGATTGCTACACCTAATTTTTCTTTCCCGAATTCTGCTCTTGGAACAGATATTTCAAAGCCAACCACCTGGTTTCCTGATTTTGCTAATTTATAGACATTGTAGCCCCAGCTGCAGCCATAATCAACAACCTTTATTCCGGAGTCTTCTTTAAACAATGCGTCCAGGTAATTCTGATAAGACCTTAAAGAAGAAAAATTATTTTCTTTAAGTTTTACAATCTCTGCATCAGATGGCAATTTGGTCATCATGTGCGTATCAATGGCATATTCTGTTTGATAAAATCGCCTTAGCCATTCCTTATCATCCTTAGGATGTCGATGCTCCAATTTACAATTCCGACATCGCTGCAGTGATGTGAACAAATATTTGCTGTCTGTTTTTACAAGATCAGTTCCTCCGCAAAAGGGGCATTTTTTTTCCTGCCCAATGTTCATGATCGAACGAAACAAATAATTCGCATTTTTTTTTATCATGCCTGATCTTCCGAAGTTATTTCTGATTACTAAACCCTCTTACTTGAATTAAAATACCTTTGCAGGTATCAAAAGTATTAATATTTAAGGTCTAATCACAAAATTAAACCAGCTCACTGACTGCAGAAGGTATATTTAGTTTTTTATCCTAATTTTTATCAGGCTTGAATGCCCGATAAATAATGCAGATACATTAATTTCCAATATTTCCTTTCTTTGTCCGACCTAAATTAAAATGAACCGTAAGACAAGAACACGTTTTGCCCCAAGTCCCACAGGCCCCCTCCACATGGGTGGCGTGCGCACGGCATTGTATGCCTACCTCTTTGCAAAGCAAAAGGGCGGAGATTTTTTATTGCGCATTGAGGATACTGATCAGACACGATTTGTTCCAGGAGCTGAAGAATACATTATTGAATCACTCAACTGGAGCGGAATAAAAATTGACGAAGGCGTTTCTGTCGGCGGCAAATTCGCTCCGTACCGCCAAAGTGAGCGCAAGGAAATGTACAGAAAGTATGCAGAGCAACTGACCGCAAGCGGACATGCATATTATGCTTTTGATACTTCTGCAGAACTCGATGCCATACGCAAGCAAGCTGAAGCAGCGAAGGGTGCCTTCTCATATGACTCCACTTCACGGATGAAATTGAATAATTCGCTCACGATTTCTAAAGAAGAAACCGAAAAGAAAATTGCATCAGGCGATCACTACGTTATCCGTTTGAAAGTTCCGGAAAACACAGAGGTAAAGTTCACAGATATCATACGAGGTGAAGTTTCTTTTAATTCCAGTCTGGTTGATGACAAAGTATTGCTGAAGAGTGATGGCATGCCTACCTATCACCTTGCCCACATTGTGGATGATTACCTCATGGAAATCACCCATGCCATCCGTGGGGAAGAATGGCTGCCTTCTGCGCCTGCACATATTTTGATTTATAAATTCCTTGGCTGGGAAGATCTTATGCCACAATATGCGCATCTGCCTTTATTGCTGAAGCCCGATGGGAATGGAAAACTAAGCAAGCGTGATGGAGACAAGTTGGGATTCCCTGTTTTTCCATTGGAGTGGAAAGATCCAAAGACAGGAGAAATTTCCAGCGGCTATCGTGAGAAAGGATATTATCCTGAAGCCTTTGTAAATATGCTTGCTTTCCTCGGATGGAATCCCGGCACAGAGCAAGAAGTTTTTACCATGGATGACCTGATTCAGAAATTTTCTTTCGCTCACGTACACAAAGCCGGTGCACGCTTCGATCCTGAAAAAACAAAATGGTTCAATGAACAGTGGTTGCACCGCCAGCCTGAGACAGAACTTGCATCACGATTGAAATCATCTTTGAAAGATCAGTTTCAGTTTGCAGATAATGACAGAAGAGTAAGTGAATCATTTCTTACTAAATGTGTTCAGTTGCTGAAAGTCCGCACCCAATTTGAAAATGAATTTATAGAAAAAGGAAAGTATCTCTTTCTCGCACCCACACAGTACGATGAACAAGCCATTCAGAAAAAGTGGAAACCAGAACTGACTATTTTCTTTCAAAACGTATCCGGAGTATTTGCCGGCATGTCATCTTTTACAGCGCCTGAAATTGAAATTACTTTTAAAGAAACTGCAGCAGCAAACAACCTGAAGCCGGGCGATGTGATCCAGCTTTTCAGGGTATTTCTGAGCGGTCAATCAGCCGGGGTAGATCTATTCCCTATGGCTGAGTTGCTTGGAAAGGAAGAAGTAGTTGCAAGGATAAATGCTGCACTGAATCACGTCAAATAATGAACTTCGAACTTCTAACTCCAAACTTCTAACTTTCAGGTGGGAATCATCAACGTTACCGGAATAAAACTTTACGCCTATCATGGCTGCCTTGAAGAAGAAGCAATCATTGGCGGACAATATGTTGTTGACGTAAAAATTGAAACCGACTTTTTGCGTGCTCAGGTTGAAGACGACCTAACCCAAACGGTGGACTACGTTACAGTGTATAATATAGTAAAGGCACAAATGGCGATCCGTTCAAAGCTTATAGAACATGCAGCAGCGCTCATTGCCGGCGGACTCATAAAACAAATTCCTGCCATTCAGCACGTTGAGGTAAAGGTTACAAAGATCAACCCTCCAATGAATGGTGATGTAAAAGAGGTAAGCGTGACGGTTATGGCCGGCACCTGAAAATCATCGCTCAATTCCTTACAGAAACGCGGCTGTTTGGTCGAAATTCACTATAATTGCAGCCCTTAAAAGGTTCCGTGGCCGAGTGGCTAGGCAGAGGTCTGCAAAACCTTCTACAGCAGTTCGAATCTGCTCGGAACCTCAATGAATAGAAATCCCTCCCGCTGAAAGCGGGAAGGGATTTTTTATTTGGCAGCGACTCAAGCTTGCTTGAAGGCGCGGACAAATAAAAAAGCCCCGGCGGACGAAGGACGCCAGGGATTTCATTCTGACTTTAGGTTCAATTGCAGATCGGCGAAGCCAACCTGCCCTGAACCCCGATCCCGTCCCGCCGAAATCAAGAAGGGATTTTTTATTTCGAAGTAAGCTCGAGTTTGCTCGAAGCTGCAGGGAAAGAAAAAAGACCCTGGATGGCGAAGCCAGACATTGGGATTTCATTCTGACTTTAGGTTCCAATGCAGATCAACGAAGTTAATCTGATTCAGGCATACCGAAGATGTATAGAAAAAAAAAAGACCGAACGACCGCCTTGCTTCGCCAACCTTACGCATATGATATTTTGGTGGCGCAAGCTACGCTAAGGCAAGAAGGGCGTGGGGAGACATGTTGACTTTAGGTTCCAATGCAGATCATGAGCATAGCAAATAACCTGCGTTTATAAAACCAACACATGATTCAAAAAAAATAGCCGCAAACCACAGAGTTACACTGAGGTTCACAGAGAAAATTCACTATCTCAATGTTCCCTGTCCTTCAGCGGTTAAAGTCTTCCGGTTTTTCTCATCTCTGATCCAATAAAATATCCATGAAATAAAATCACCCCATTTAAAACGAACAAAGTACTTTTGCCCTCCAAACCGGATAAATCAAACACGAATGAAATTATTTGTAAGGAACATCGAAGGTTCCATTAATGAAGTTGCGCTGGAGAGTTTATTTGCCATGCATGGTAAAGTCCTCAACACAAAAATTGTTTACGACAAAATTACATGGGAATCGAAAGGCTTTGGCTTTATTGAAATGAGCAAGAAAGAAGAAGGCGAAAAAGCCATTGCAGCACTGAATGGTTTTGTGATCAAAGGAAAACCGCTGCAGGTGCAGGAAGCAGACGAAACAAAAAGGAAGTTTTAATTTTTTTCAGGTGCCATGATCGGCAGTATCAAATCACCGGTGCATCAGGTCGTGGCATGGCTCGATGACCTGCTATGGCTTGTCTACCCTGAACTCTGTGTTTCATGCGACAAGCCATTGAATACGGGAGAAAAGTGCCTTTGTACTTCTTGCCGTTTTCACCTGCCGAAAACCAATTTTCATCTTGAGGAGGTAAATCCCATCATCAAGCATTTTTGGGGGAAAGTAAAAGTGGAGGCAGCTGCCGCATACTTCCTTTTCACCAAAGGAGAAAAAGTGCAGCATCTCATCCACCAGTTAAAATACAGAAAGAGAAAAGACATCGGTGTTTTTCTTGGCGAGCTATACGGATACGATCTGAAAAAATCAGCCGTATTTTCTACTGTTGACGTCATCATACCTGTTCCATTGCATCCGAAAAAATTACGAAAGCGCGGATACAACCAAAGCGAATGCTTTGCAGAGGGGCTGAGTCAATCGCTAAAAGTGCCATATGATGTCAAATCACTGAAGCGGAAAAAAGAAACACAAACCCAAACGCGCAAGCACCGTTTTGAGCGGTTTGAAAATGTGAACAATGTTTTCTCTGTTACAAAACCCGAACAATTAAAAGGCAAACACATCCTGCTCGTTGACGATGTGATCACTACAGGTTCCACCCTAGTCGCCTGTGCCGAAGCGTTGCTTGATGTTCCGGGAACAAAGGTGAGTATTGCTGCGATTGCATATGCCTGAAGAAGATCAAGTACATAGTATTAAGTATTAAGTATTAAGACTGGTTCGATGACACATTACGGATCGTGCACTTTTCTTAATACAGATTACTTATTACTCTGTACTTTTCCACATCTTTACAAAAATTTTCCAATGAGCGAGGGTATTCTCATTCCTGAAACAATCACAAGCAAAAAAGAACGCTATGAACTGCTCATTCCGCAGATCAAAGCGCTGGTGGAAGGAGAGCCTGACCTCATTGCCAATCTTGCCAACATCATATCTGCTTTGAAATATGGGATGGGTTTTTTCTGGGTGGGAGTTTACCTTGTAAAAAACAATGAACTGGTGCTCGGTCCCTTTCAGGGGCCTGTTGCATGCACGAGGATTGCGAAAGGAAAAGGTGTTTGTGGTGCAAGCTGGCAGCGCGAAGAAACGATCATTGTAAAAAACGTAGATGAATTTCCCGGACATATAGCATGCAGCAGCTCGTCCAAATCAGAAATCGTATTGCCTTTTTTCAAAGATCATAATGTTGCCGGCGTGCTGGATGTTGACAGTGATAAGCTTTCCGACTTTGATGAAACCGATGCGCATTACCTTATGCAAGTAACCTCTATTATTGAAAAACTGATTTGATGCGCAACTGTTTTCGTTTTTTCCCTTTCTGTTTGTTGTTCATTGTCTCTTCCTGCGCCATACAGGTTGCACCCACGGGTGGAGAAAAAGATGAAACCGCTCCCACCGTTAAAATCTCTGCTCCTGAAAATTATTCAACCCGTTTTTCGGGCCGCGACATCAGGATATCCTTTGATGAATTTATTGCATTGAAAGAGTTGGGCACTCAGTTCGTGGTATCTCCCCCGCTTAAATACCAGCCTGATATAAAAGTGAAAAAGAAAACGCTGGAGATTCACATTGAAGACACCTTACTTCGAAACACCACTTATACGATGAATTTCGGAAGTGCAATTACAGATATCAGAGAAGGAAATGCCCTGGAAGATTTTCAATATGTTTTTTCAACCGGAGATATCATTGATTCTTTAAAGATTACCGGAAAAGTGGAGAACAGCTACGATAAAAAGACTGAAAAAGGAATCTTTGTGATGCTATACCGCGGCACCGATGATTCAATTCCACTGAAAACGCTGCCGGATTATTTTGCAAAAACTACGGCCGACGGTTCCTTTGAAGTAAAAAATGTATCTCCCGGTAACTACAGGATTTTTGCATTGAAAGACAACAACAGCAATTATCTTTTTGACAACAACGATGAAGTCATTGCATTTGATCCTGAGCCGGTGGAGGCGGGAAAGTCAAAAAGAACCCTGGGCTTGTTTAAAGAAACCAGGAAGCAGCAGTTGCTAAAATCGGGCAGTGATGAGCCGGGCCGGGCCACGATCATTTATGCCCTTCCGATTCGCAATGAGAAAATCATTTTTCTTTCCGACACATCTGCAATGAAAATACATTCCATGTCATTCTCCGGTAAAAAAGACACCCTTACCTTCTGGTACAGGAATATTCAAAGCGACTCGCTGAATTTTATTTTACAACATGAACTCGGCATCGATACCATAACTATCCGGCTGAAACAGTTTGACCCGAAAGCAAAGTCAAAATCACTCCCCACCCTCTCAACACAGTTCAATTCCAAATCAGAACCTTCTCTGGAACTCAACAAGCCGCTGCAATTGATATTAAATCATCCTGTTGACAGCTTTGATCTTTCAAAAATCGTTGTAACTGAAGATTCGCTTCCTGTTCCAAATCCGAAAATATTTTTTTCTGATTCGCTAAAAAGGAACCTCATCATTGATTTTCCCAAAAAAGACAAAACACATTACACGGTTTTTATTCCCGGCTCTTCATTCAAAGACATTTTCGGATGGCGAAACGATACACTAAAACTGAATTTCCTTACTCGGTCTGTGGCGGATTATGGTACCATGGCAATCGTACTGAAGGCATCTGCCGCAAAAAATAATTTCATTTTGCAACTAATCGATGAAAAGGAAACGATCTACCGCCAATCAATCATTCATTCTGACACCACCATCAATTATGATTTTCTTGATCCGAAAAGTTACCGCCTCAAAATCATTGAAGACCTTAACAACAACAATGAATGGGATACGGGAAATTATTTACAACACAAACAACCCGAGCGTGTTTTTTATTACAAAGAAAGTTTAACGGTACGGGCGAACTGGGACGTTGATGTGAAGTGGGGAATGGGGGCCGATGGAAATTAATTATCTCGCCGATCCCGATAGCTATCGGGAACGAATAACTCATACGAAAATACTAATTACAAATGTGTTACTCGACTACAAATTTTCCGCTTCCGATGAGTTCGTAATCTGGAGTAAGTAGTTCGTAGAAATACAAGCCTTCGCTCAAGATGCCGCGATGTAAGATGTACGAATTAATGTTTGGGATTTTTTCATGGCGGACGAGAGCACCCATGGTATTAAATATTCTTAATTGCAAACTGCCATCCTGATAGCTATCGGGAGTCAACTGCCTATTGACTGTTAATGTGGCTGATGTGTGGAAGGGATTGGGGGAGATTGAAAATCTTTTAGTGGGAACAGAATCAATATTAGTAAATGGAACATTCAAAGAACGAGAAGGAGTGTACATCCACGTTGCATGGAAGCATCCGCAACCGGGATCAGTTATGCTGACATCGTATGTATGCCCCGGCTGAATGCAACACCAGAAATAGCCTGAATAAGTACAATTAATATTCATGATTGTGTCAACCGGAATGCTGTCCTCCCATATTGTAATATATGCGGGACTCCATGAATTCGGATAACAACTGGGATGAGTATAAATGTTATTGCATGCAGGCAACTCTGCAGTAATATACAAAGACGAAAACCCACTGATGTGTAAATCCCAGGTGTCATGCCACATTGTCAATGGCAAGGAACTTAAAGTGCTGTCGGTATTATTGAATATGTACGCTGTATAATTTCCCGGTGGAACAGAAATGACATATGATGTATCGCCTGTTGACCACCAGACTGCATAATCAGCAGGATCACAAAAAATGGATAGCCGCCCAATCGAATCATTACAGGAAGCATATTCTGTATATGGGTACCATTGTGCTTTACCCTGAATGGTGAATAAAAAAATCAAAAAAAATATTATGATTATTTTTTGCATGTCTAGTTCAACCCAAATGTATTAATAATTATTCAATAAATTGGTTCCATTTCCGCCAACAGCTCAAACGGTTGGGTAAAAGTCTTATTGCTGCTATTGGAGAAAATAATTTTAAAAAGAAAAAACAAAACCGCCTCTCTCATCACTGAAAAAGGCGGCTGTTTATTTATACCAATGCTGGCTTTGGAAGATTATTAGAAAGGGGATTCGGAGTTCCCCTTGGGAGATTGCTTTCCCGCGAAAAGCGGGACAGGCCGTTCCTCGAAATGACTACGCTTGGGGGCTGTTCCTAATGACTTATTGACCTATGACCCAGTGACGGCTGCTTTCGGCTGCTCCCAATGACCTATGACGGCTGCTTTCGGATTTAATTCCCCCTTCGGGGGCCAGGGGGCCGGCTGCTCTACCCGTTCAGCGCTTCCGCACCCGCCACGATCTCAAGTATCTCTCCCGTGATCGCTGCCTGTCTGCGCTTGTTGTATTCAAGACGCAATGCTTTCAAAATATCCCCGGCATTGTCAGTAGCTTTGTTCATCGCTGTCATGCGCGCTCCGTGTTCAGATGCATGAGAGTCGAGGATCGCTTTGTACAACTGGATCTTTATTGATTTGGGGATGAGGTCAAGAACGAGTTCTTCTTTATTGGGTTCGAAAATATAATCGGCCTTCATTCCCTTCTCTTGCGCGTTAGGAGTTCCCCCTTTGGGGGTCAGGGGACCATGGGGGGCCATTGGCAATACCTGTTCTGTAATTACATACTGAACTGCGGCATTTTTAAACTGATTGTACACCACTTCTACTTTATCGTAATTACCATCAGCAAATTCCTTCATCACCTTATCTGCAATTGCAGAAACAGCGTCGAAGCTCAGCTTTAAATAAACATCATTGTGATTTCCGGCATATACATTCGGCTGCTTGTTGAAAAAATCTGCCGCTTTTTTTCCGATCGCAAGCACCTTTACATTTCCTTCTTTCACCTGTGCTGCATAATCTTCGCGGACAAGCTTGTTCACCGCACGGTTGACGTTTGTATTGAATCCGCCGCACAATCCGCGGTTGGAGTTCACAGCAATGATTAGCACTTTATTCACCGGACGTGCAGTTGCAAAAACACCACCTGTACTGCTGTCTAAAGAATCAGAAATGTTTTCCATCATCTCGCGCAACTTCGCTGCATACGGACGCATCTGCACAATGGCATCCTGCGCGCGCCTCAGCTTGGCTGCACTCACCATCTTCATCGCTTTCGTAATCTGCTGGGTGCTGATTACCGATGCGATGCGGATCCGGACTTCTTTTAAATTGGCCATTTTAAAAATTCAAAATTCACAATGCAAAATTCAAGATTGGTTTTGCGTCGAGTGTTTTATTTGTTTCCCTTTGAGCTCTTAATTATTGTTATCAGAATCCTGATAATTGATCTCAAATCGTCTTTTAATTTATTATCTATATTGAATAATTTTCTTTCAATAACTTCAAACCAAAATCCTGTTTCTTCGGCTTCTTTTAATGCAATTCCCATTTTGTTAATGAAATCTGCCTTACTAACCGCCCGCTGTGCTTCTCTAACATTCGCCCCAATCGAAGTCCCGCTTCCACACAACTGATCTGCAATTCTGAAATGCCTCAAAGCTGACAATCTTAAATAAACATCGATAACATCACATGCAAACTCAAATGTTATGGTTACGATAATATTATCTTCTGCTCTTTTCATTGAATACAAAAATTCCTGCTATTATTCATGCAACGTGAATCGTTGCATTGTGCATTTATTTTGTATCCGCAATTTTCAGCTATTTCTCAAAAATTATCAATTTATATATTACGTTTTTTATATTATACTTAGTCTATCCGACTGCTCAATTGCTCATTCTGTATTCTGCATTGTGAATTGTGCATCAATTCTTGTATTTCGGGGTTAATTCCTTCGCCACTTTCTCCAGCACTCCTGTAATAGTATCATCCAGCGTTCCTTTTCTCAAAGCATCAAGTGTAGGACGATGTTGTGCATCAAGCAATGCAACATATTCGGTTTCAAATTCACCGATACGTTTTACCGGAACATCGCGCAACAAACCTTTTGTTCCAAGGTAAATGATTGCGATCTGTTTCTCAACAGGAATCGGAGAGTACTGTCCCTGTTTCAGGATTTCCACATTGCGTGCTCCTTTCTCAAGGATTGATTTTGTTGAAGCATCAAGGTCTGAACCGAATTTTGAAAACGCTTCAAGCTCGCGGTACTGTGCCTGATCGAGTTTCAAAGTACCTGCGATCTTTTTCATCGATTTGATCTGTGCATTTCCACCCACACGTGATACAGAAATACCTACGTTGATAGCAGGCCGCACTCCCGAGTTGAAGAGATTCGACTCAAGGAAGATCTGTCCGTCTGTAATGGAAATTACGTTTGTCGGAATGTATGCTGATACGTCACCTGCTTGTGTTTCAATAATTGGAAGAGCCGTCAATGATCCGCCGCCTTTCACCATGTGTTTGATGGATTCAGGAAGATCATTCATCTGACGCGCAATTTCATCAGTGTTGTTCACTTTTGCCGCACGCTCAAGCAATCTGGAGTGAAGATAAAATACGTCTCCGGGATAAGCCTCACGTCCCGGTGGTCGGCGGAGGAGGAGAGATACCTCACGGTATGCAACGGCCTGCTTTGAAAGATCATCATACACGATCAGTGCAGGACGGCCGGTATCGCGGAAAAATTCTCCGATAGCAGCACCTGCCATTGGTGCGAAGAACTGCATCGGCGCAGGATCAGAAGCAGTAGCAGATACAATTACTGTATATGGCATCGCTCCGTTTTCAGTCAGCGTTTTTACGATCTGTGCAACGGTAGAACCTTTTTGTCCGATTGCTACATAAATACAGAAAACCGGTTCGCCTTTTTCAAAAAATTCTTTTTGGTTGATGATGGTATCAATACACACCGCTGTCTTTCCAGTCTGGCGGTCACCGATTACAAGCTCACGTTGTCCGCGGCCAATCGGAATCATCGCATCAATCGCTTTCAATCCTGTTTGCAGCGGCTCATTCACCGGCTGACGGTAAATTACACCGGGCGCTTTACGCTCCAGTGGCATTTCGTATAGCTCTCCGGTGATTGGTCCTTTGCCGTCGATTGGAGTTCCGAGTGTGTCTACAACACGGCCCAGCATTCCTTCGCCTACTTTAATGGAACCGATTTTTCCGGTACGCTTTACAACGTCACCTTCTTTAATATCGTTAGACTTACCGAGCAACACAGCACCAACGTTGTCTTCTTCAAGATTCAACACGATGCCTTGCAGACCCGTTTCAAATTCAATGAGCTCTCCCGACTGAACTTTTGTCAAGCCATAAATACGTGCGATACCATCACCCACCTGGAGTACGGTACCAACTTCTTCTAGTTCGTTTTCAGTTTTGAAGCCGGCAAGCTGCTGGCGCAGTATTGCGGAAACTTCATCTGGTCTTACTTCAGCCATGTTATTTTCAATTGAGTATTAGTAAAACTATTAATCAAACTGTCAGTTGGCAATTGGCAAACTCAACAGCCAAAATCATTTTATTTTTATTGGTAATGATTCTTCAATTCTTTCTTTCCTTTTTGCAAACTGCCAATTGCTATTTGCCAACTTTCTTTCCTTGCAAACTGCCCACTGCCATTTGCAAATTGGCTTTAATTCTTTCTCACATAAGATGTATCAATCATCTCCTGCTTCATCAACCTGAGATCGCGGGAGATACTTGCATCGTATTGTTTGTCGCCTACACGAAGAATAAATCCGCCGATGATGTTTTTGTCCACTTTCTCGATCAGTTCAATTTCGCTCTTCAGGCTTTCTTTAATAATCCTGTAAACATCACTTCTTAGTTTCTCGTCAAGTCCGATGGCTGATGTTACAATTGCCGTTTGAATTCCCTTGTATTCCTTAAGGGCGCGGATGTATTCTTTTGCAATTCCTTCAAGTTGTCCTTCGCGTCCTTTTTGTGTGATGATCCGGAAGAAACTCATGGTAAGTGCAGCAACCTTTCCTTCGAAAACTTTTTTCAAAACCACCAGCTTCTTGTCGCCGTTGATAATAGGACTTCCAAGCAATACCCTCAGGTCATGACTTTCTTCGCATACTTCTGCAAGCAGCTTCATGTCATTGTTAATTGCTTCCATCTCTCCTCTCTCCTTAGCAAGGTCGAGCAGTGACTTGGCGTATCGTTTGGCAACTTTTGTTTCTAACATTTTAGTTCAAAGATAGAACGCTGATTTTTTATGGTTCTTATGATTTACGCTGATCTTTTATCATAAACAATCATGATCATCACTGTTCCATTGTATTTTAATTCAACGAAATGTCTTTCATCAGATTCTCCATCAGAGATTTTTGCTTCTCGTCCTTGCTCAATTCCTGGCGAAGGATCTTTTCTGCAATTTCAATACTCATGCTTGCAACCTGATTTTTCAGGTCGGCGATGGCAGCATTCTTTTCGGTGTTGATCGTCTCGCGGGCACCGGCCATGATCTTGTTCGCCTCAGCCTGTGCTTTCACTTTCGATTCAGCAATGATGGCATCTTTCGTGTCACGGGCTTCCTTCAGCAACAGGTCACGCTCTGCACGCGCCTGCTGAATAAGCTTTTCATTGTCCGACTTCAGCAATGTCATCTCTTCCTTTGCCTTCTTTGCTGTGTTGAGTGCATCGGATATGGATTCTTCACGCGCCTTTAGCGATGCAAGAATGGGTTTCCATGCAAACTTCCTCAACAGGAATAGCACGATTACGAATGATACGATCATCCAGAACAACAAACCAATGTCAGGTGTTACTAATTTCATGAGGTTTGATTTTTATTTTACAAGCATTTTTGTAGCGTCAAATAGCCGGCAATTTGCCTCCTGACAATTGTCGGGATGCATATTGCGCACTGTCAATTTTCGGCTGACAGACATGCTTTCGATTGATCTCAATCCGAATTAAGCCAAACCTACGATAAACGCAAGTGCGACAGTTGCAAGTGCAACACCTTCTACAAGGGCCGCAGCAACGAACATGTTTGATACCAGGTCGGCTTTCATTTCAGGCTGACGAGCCATTGATTCAAGTGCGCTTTTGCCGATATTTCCGATACCGATACCTGCACCTACTGCTGCCAGACCTGCGCCGATTACTGCACCTGCCTGTGCTACTGATGCATCGAGAAGAATTGATAAAGAAGTCATAGTTGTTATAATTAAGAGTTATTAGAATAATTAATGATGTTCCGGTTCTGCTGTAGCCATTCCAAAATAAACGGCCGAGAGGAAAGTAAATACAAATGCCTGAAGAAAGCCCACAAGCAATTCAATTCCGTTGATGAATATTGTAAATGCAATAGCCGGCACTGCTGCTCCGAATCCTGCGCCTGTTGATGCTGCTCCTGCAACAAAGATGAGACAGAAAAAAACCAATACTACAATATGCCCTGCCATGATGTTTGCAAAGAGTCGGATCATCAACACGAAAGGCTTTAAGAATATTCCTAAAACTTCCAACGGCGTTAAAATGATCAATATGGCTTTAGGTACGCCAGGCATTGCAAGGATATGCGTCCAGTAATTCTTGTTGCCGTAAAATAAAGTGATAAGCAAGGTGCATGTTGCCAATACCAACGGCACTGCAATATTTCCGGTTACATTGGCTCCGCCAGGGAAAACCGGTATCAGTCCCATGATATTACTAATCCAGATAAAAAAGAATATCGTGAGCAGGTAAGGCATGAACTTCGCGTAATGCTTTTCACCAATGGCCGATTTGGCAATGTCGTCCCGCACAAAAAGAATCATCGGCTCAATGGCATTCTGAAATCCGCTTGGTGCCTGGTCCGGTGTGCGTGCATATGTTTTCGCTACTCCGATAAAGATAAAAAGCATAAGTCCTGCTGCAATGAAAATAGCAAGAACGTTTTTTGTTATGGAGAAGTCATAAAATGCAGAACCCTCTTCAGAAATAATTTTGCCTTCCTCTAATTTGTATCCCTCGTAAGTTGCATGACCGTGCTCAAAACGGCTTGACATGAATGATGTGAAACCTTTGTCCTTATTATAAATGATGATCGGCAAAGGAATAGAAACAGGGTGTTCTTCGCTTCCGTAAATGTGCCAATCGTGAGCATCAGCAATATGGCCAATGATGAGTTTACCCGGACTGAATTTTTCACTTTTTTCAGCATGCTCTTCTGTCGCTTCAGTATGCGTTGCTGCTGAATCAACGGCTACTTCTTCATTAGCAAAAGCGAAAAAGCCCGACAGCACAAATAGGAATACGATTCCCAATTGAACCAGGAACGTTTTTCCTGCTGCCTCCCGATAGCTATCGGGATGCTTACTGCCTACTTTCTTATTTACTGCTTCAACCATTTTAAGTATAACTCATTGAAAATGAACCGACTTGTAAGTTTTGAATTTTTGAGGCCGCAAAACTAAGCATTCTTAGGAAATGACAATCTCCAAATGGCTATTTTTTTTTGAAATTGTAACCTCATCGAATCCCGATAAATCGGGACGAATGAAATACTACTAATATGACGAATTACGAAATTCATACGTCGGTGGGGCTAATTTATTGACCTCGAAACTGCTTCAATAGCGAAATCACCTCAAATGCAGTAAAGAAAAAGTAATGCAAAATAAAAGCAATGGCAAACGGAACCATCGTTGGCTTGTCAATAAACCTGTATAAAAGCAAAATGATGATATATATAAACAGCCTCAATACCGTTCCACTCATATAATACCTGACTATGACCTGTGGCCGGGCGTCTTTGTTCTTGGTTATGATATAATGGAATAATGCAGTAATCAGGAAAAAAAGGAGGATAATGGCTTCAGGATGGTAAACTGGATTTGCAGGAACGAATTTGTTCCAGCAAAAATCTGCAATGCCAATGGCCAGAGAGAAAAGCACTAAATTGATGAGGAAATTTTTCATTTTTGAATGGCCGGCTAAATTATAAAGAGATTCGGAGAAGGCGCCAAAATGAGAAAATCAATCCTTCTTTTTTAATAGATCCTTTAATGACCAGTACATTCCCACAAAAATCCCCACAAACAAAAACACAAGTGTAAAAGCAGGAAATTTTAGTCCGAGATAATGGTCGACCTGCCTTCCACCCCACACGCCAAGACCTATCAATGCTGCCATCTGGAACACCATTGACGAATAACGAACATAATTGTTCACCTTTGTTTTTGCATTAGGGTCTTGTTCGGGGTCCATACTGCGAGTAAAGATAGAAAATGATTTATTGCATTTAACTCAGTCCAGATTTAACACAACTTCAAACTATATTTTGCAGACTTCCTAAAATTGTATTTCTTAGTAGTCTAACTTAACTCGTCGGGATTTAACCAACCGCAACACCTCAACAATCAGGACAGATTTTTTCTGACCTTAGACTTTGTTGCATTTGTTTTTTTCTTTGATGATGAAAGTGCTACTTCTGTTTTGAAATACTTGCACATCAATAATTGAAACTACCTTTTAATATATATTCTGTCTTTTTCACTGCATTTATGCTGTGTGCCGCTACTGGTATGGCTCAGCAGGTTAATTACAAAGACAAACCGATTACTTTTATTAAGCAACGTGCAACCCATTTCGATGAAAAAACATTGCGGGAAAACATGACTGCTGATGGTTTACCGCAACCAGTTGTGAATAAGCTGGTTGAACAACACAGGCAGATGTGGGACAAAGGAATGCATGTGGAATGGAGCCGCGCTCAGACCGCAAGAAATGGTCCGGGAAACCCAAGCACCTGTGCTGTTTGCGATGCCATGAGTGCAGAAAACGGCTGGGGCGCATGGCAGGGCGCTATAGGCGGGAATTCAAGTATGAACCCTCCCGTTTGGGGTCCTTTGGGGTCACCAGCAGCACCCAACTTCAACCTCAATTCAGGCGGCGGAAATGATTTGTGTACTCCCGGATTTAATTTCGGCGATCCTCCGCTTCAGTTGGTTGCTCCGGGATTTGGAAATACTTCAATAGAGCTTGGCGAACCACAAACTGCCGGTTCCGTTGCCGAGCAACTGGTGTATCCGCTTACTGTTGCTGTTACGGACACCAATTTTATTTATGCCTATGCACTCGTGCTTGAAGATGCCGGACACCCTGACGGAGAGCGTCCTTATGCAGAATTTGTTATGTTGAATCCTGCCGGCGATACGATTCCTTGCGCCTTCTTTCATTACGAAGCCAGTGAACCGAATGGCCAGTCGCTTCCGGGTTTTTACCAGGGTGTATGCGGAGCAAAGTATAAACCATGGACAACTGTTGGCGTCAACCTCTCATCTTATGTAGGTCAAACGGTTACGCTTGTAATCACCAATGCCGACTGTATCTGGGGCGCCCACTTTGCACAATCGTACTGGGATTTTAATTGCGGAATCCTTCAGGGCAGTTCTTCAACTGATTGTTATGGCGTTGCTGATACACTGCGCGCACCTGATGATCCTTCCATCAACTATACTTATCACTGGTATCCCGGTGGTCAGACTACACAAAACATTGTCGTATACCCACAACCCGGAGATACATTTGTGGTCGCAGTACAACCGCCAACCGGATGTAACTTTTACGAGATATTCGTTCCGCAACCACAGGGAATCAATCCTGACTTTACCTATACCTCCCTTTGTGGCGCTGTTAATTTTCATGACATCAGCACCACTTCAAGCGGGGCGCCTATAATCGCATGGCACTGGAGTTTTCCCGGTGGAAACCCTTCTTCTTCAACATTGCAAAATCCAACTGTCGAATACGTCGGTGGTAGTTTTACTGCCACGCTCATCGTAACGGCAGCTTCGGGATGTATTGACACTGTTACCTATTCAGGAATTCCAACGAGTGCTTCGCCAACTGCCGCATTTACAGCAGCCGGGGTCTGCCTGGGTAATGCCATTTCATTTACAGATCACTCTTCTCCCGTTGGCAATGATCCCATTGTTTCATGGCAATGGAGTTTTGGTGACGGCCAGCAATCTTCATTGCAGGATCCAACCCATCTTTATTCCTCGTCAAATGCATTCATTGTTTCCCTAACCGTGACGTCGCAGGGAGGATGCTCCTCCACTATTACAGATACCGTGCAGGTTCATCCGCTTCCTGTTGCTGCATTTAGCGCTGCCAATGTTTGTGAAAACATTCCTGTTCTTTTCAATGACCTTTCTTCCGGCCCGCCTGCAAACTGGTATTGGGATTTTGGAGATGGAAACCAATCATTATTACAGAGTCCTACTCATTCATATTTAAGCAGTGGTTCATATACTGCAACCCTCGTGGTAGTCAGCATATTCAATTGCAGAGATACTGTAACACATGACCTGGTTGTTTATCCCCAGCCTCTCGCGCAATTCAGCGCAGTGAAGGTTTGCGTCGGAGATACAACATGCTTCACTGACTTATCTACAGTTTCCTCAGGTAACAATACTTCATGGTCGTGGAATTTTGGTGACACACTTTCGGGAGCAGAAAACTCTTCAACACTACAATATCCTTGTCATGTTTTTACACCCGGTGAAATATTCAGCCCGGTTATTTTACAGGTTACTTCCGATTTCGGATGTTCAAATGTGATTGCCCACGCCATTGATTTTTATACCCTTCCTATTGCAGAATTCAGTGCCAATAAAGTTTGTGTGGGAGACGCAACCTGTTTCAACGATCTCTCAACTGTTACATCAGGCCAGGTGGTTTCATGGAATTGGGAATTTGGTGATGCCGCCTCAGGCATCGACAACTATTCTGATTTTGAAGACCCTTGCCACACTTTTTCTCCCGGCGGTGTATTTCTACCTGTTCATTTAATTGTAACTACTGATAACGGATGTAGGGACAGCATTGACCGACAGGTGAATTTCTGGCAACTGCCTCAGGCAGCATTTACGAGTACTGTGGGATGTCTAAATACCATCACCCATTTCACAGACCTAAGCAATCCCGCTGAAGCAGCTGATCCGCTTCATGCATGGAACTGGAACTTTGGTGACAGCACAAATCATTCATGGCAACAAAACCCTGATCACCATTATTCGAGCTACGGTTATTTTGATGTTCAGCTGGTGATTTCAACTACACACAATTGCAAGGATACCATCACGATCCCTGCGCGTGTTTACAGTCTTCCAGTTCCTGAGTTTTCTGATTCAGCAGAAGGATGCACGCCTTTCTGCGCTTCATTCAGTGATCTGTCGTCTACCTTTGATGGAAATATCTCAGAATGGGACTGGACTTTTGCAGGAGGTAATCCACCTGTTTCATCTTCAACAAATCCGGGGGTGTGCTATTCAATTCCGGGGACATACAATGTAACCCTTATTTCCACCACCAGCTTTGGATGCAAAGACACAATAATGAAACCGCAGTATGTAAACGTTTATGAATTGCCGGGAGCCGATTTCAGCATCGTTCCTGATACTTCAACAAGTTTGCTTACGCCGGCTTTTGATTTCCGCGATCTCTGGACAGGCAATGTAACTGAATGGCAATGGGACTTTGGTGATGGGTCACCGTTAGAAAGCAACGTGAGTAATCCAAGACATTCATACGGATCCGCCATCGACAACAATACTTATTATTCTTATTTGGTAACTGTGTATGTACAAACAGAACATGGTTGCCGCGATTCAATTTCCAGAAAGGTTGAAGTAACTCCCGATTTTTCATTTTTCATTCCCAATTCTTTTACGCCCAATGGAGATCATATCAATGACCTGTTTTATGGAAAAGGAAGAGGTATTCAGGAATATACAATTTCGATCTATGACCGCTGGGGTGTTTTACTCTGGACCTGTCATGAAGAAGGATTGAATACTGGCTGGGACCGCTATCAGCAGGATGGAATGCCAAGCGCCTGTCAATGGGATGGGATATTAGATGCCAACCTGACTGACAAAAAATTACAAAATGATGTTTACGTGTGGAGGGTGCGTCTCACCACTATTTTTGGTGAGAAGAAAACGTACATCGGTCACGTAAGCGCGGTTAAGTGATGTAATAAGTAATCCCGATAGCTATCGGGATTACATGCTATCTCCCTTTTGCATCCGTCAGTCCGTGATCCATCGCCACATCAATAGTAGTAGCAGGAATCAATTCCGGATTAGCTTCAACATAAGTATCGTTCCAGATCACTTCTACATTGGCAAATTGCATGTCACCATTTGAAACGGGAATGTCTCTCCAGTACAAAGTGAAATTGTCCTCCTGACCTTTTTTCAGAAGAAATGGTTTGCGTTGTCCCTTGGTTCCCATGTTTGCAAACTCAGTTCCTTTGGGTGTTAGCAAAGATGCAGATCCCGGATTTACAATTCCAATCTTGCTTCCATTGTAGGTAGCTGTAAATTTCACCGCAACGAGATCTGTCTTCTTCTCATTCTTTAACTGAAGTACATGAAATGGCCCTGCATCAAATTCATTCTTTGCAACAGGCAATTTAAAGTTTTCAGCATCTTCTGATTTTGCCTTGGCAGGAACTTTTGAAAGTCCTTTCACTTCAAGTGAAAAATTCTCCACCTGCAGGTCCCCGCCCTTCATGTCAATAACCCTGTAGTCATCATCATTCGGGCCAATGAGAAGATCCTTTTCGGTATTCTTTATCTCTTTTCCGTTCGCATTGAATATGATGTCGTCAGTTTTGAGGAGAATATAATCGCCTGTATTGTTCCTGACCGTAAACTTAAATTTGATGTATGCATCTGTAGCTACACCGTTTGAAATAGTCACAGTAACCGGACCCATATCCTTGGTCACTTCGCTGTAAAAAATCTTTTCATATTTTTTCTTTTTCTGTGCGAATCCGGTATTGGATGCCAAGAATCCGATAAGTGCGATCAGGAATATTTTTTTCATAATAATTTTTTTTCAAACCTACAGGATTTTTTTGGAATGTGCCAAACCAGAAAATGAAAAATTGATGTAGGATTACCACAATGGTTGCTTCCGGTTTATCCGGTATGCCCAAAATGGATACCTGACAATTATCCCAAACGGCTATGATTTAAGTCATATGCGGGTTTCGGGCCGGGACAATACCTTAACGACCTAAGTTTTGACTTGTATTTATTTCTTTCCTACCTTTCGGAAAGGATATTTACTGTGATTCATCTTCGAAGGAAAAAATTTAATTGAAACTCTTAAATTTATAACTTATGAAAGTATACGATGACAAGCACATTAAAAATGTTGTGCTGGTAGGGGCGAGCAAGTCCGGCAAGACCACGCTCGCAGAAGCCATGTTGTTCGAAGCCGGACTGATCAACCGTAGGGGAACAGTAGAAGAAAAAAATACTGTTTCTGATTACCACGAAATTGAACATGACCGTGGAAATTCTGTGTATGCGACCAGCATGCATACGGAATGGCGCGATTACAAAATCAATATTATTGACACTCCCGGGCTGGATGATTTCATAGGGGAATTAATTTCTTCCCTGCGGGTAGCAGACACAGCCGTAATGTTGTTGAATGGTGAAAATGGTGTAGAGGTAGGGACGGAACTTATCTGGAATTACGTTGAGAAATTTCAGAAACCGATCATCTTCGCAGTGAATCACCTCGACCATAATAAAAGTGATTTTGACAATACTGTTGACCAGGCTCGCAATCGTTTTGGAAAAGCGATCACACTGATGCAATACCCCGTCAACCAGGGGGATGGATTTGATTCCATCATTGACCTGCTCAAAATGACGATGTATAAATTTCCTGCCACAGGAGGCAAGCCGCAAAAGCTGCCAATTCCTCCTGATGAAAAGGCAAAAGCTGACATGCTCCACAATACACTCGTGGAAAAAGCAGCGGAGAATGATGAGAAACTCATGGAAAAATTTTTCGAGAAAGGATCACTGGATGAAGACGAACTGAGGGAAGGACTGAAACTGGGAATGTTGCATCATGACGTATATCCCGTGTTCTGCCTATCTGCAAAAAAAGACATGGGCAGTGGTCGTCTCATGGGATTCATAGATAATGTGGCGCCAAGTGCTACAGAACTCCTTCCTGAAAAACTTGTGGATGGCAGCGAACTCAAATGCGATCCGAAAGGCCCTGCAGTAATATTTGTTTTCAAAACACTGATCGAACCACATCTCGGCAAACTCACTTTCTTTAAAGTGATGAGCGGAGAAGTTGCAAATGGTATGGATCTCGTGAACACCAAAACAGGACATACTGAACGGCTCAACCAGTTGTTCATTATGGACGGGAAAAACAGAAACCCGATTGGAAAACTGGTTGCAGGCGATATTGGCGCCACTCTGAAGTTAAAAGATACCCAAACCAATCACACCCTTTGTGCCATTGGTAAAGAGTTTGAACTCGATCCCATTCATTTTCCGGATGCACGACTCCGTAGTGCCATCATTGCAAAAAATAAGGCAGACGATGAAAAGCTTGGTTTTGTACTCAGCGAAATTCATC
Organism: Bacteroidota bacterium; assembly: GCA_026391975.1. Taxonomy (GTDB): domain Bacteria; phylum Bacteroidota; class Bacteroidia; order AKYH767-A; family 2013-40CM-41-45; genus JAPLDB01. The sequence continues at coordinate 32,116 of JAPLDB010000071.1, forward strand.
AGGAAGATCCTACCCTTACCTATGAGTTTGCACGCGAGCTCAAACAGCTCATCATCGGCTGTCAGGGTGAACTGCACATGGCCATTACCAAATGGCGTCTGGAAAAAACATACCACTTGGAAATTGAATTTGAAAAACCGCGTATTCCTTACCGCGAAACCATACAAAAGCCTTCACAAGCCAGTTACAAACACAAGAAACAAAGTGGTGGCGCAGGTCAATTCGGAGAAGTGTACATGAAAGTTGAACCTTATCATGATGGCATGCCAGAGCCCACCGGGGTAAGTGTCAGGAATAAAGAAGTATTCGAATTGCAATGGGGTGGCAAACTTGTTTTTTACAACTGCATTGTAGGCGGCGTGATTGATGCACGGTTCATCCCGTCAATTCAAAAAGGTGTGATGGAAAAAATGCATGAAGGACCGATCACCGGTTCATTTGTGCGTGATGTCCGTGTAATAGTTTACGATGGAAAAATGCATGCTGTTGACAGCAATGACATTAGTTTCAAAATTGCCGGCATGATGGCTTTCAAAGAAGCATTCCATTTGGCCGACCCGAAAATTCTTGAACCGATCTATGAAATTGAAGTCAACGTTCCTGAAGAACTCATGGGCGATGTTGTTACCGACCTGCAAGGCAGGCGAAGCATTATCATGGGCGTAGACAGCAAAGGCGGCTACCAGATTATCAAAGCCCGCACTCCGCTCGCAGAACTCGACCGCTACTCTACTTCACTTCGCTCCATCACACAGGGCCGCGGAAATTACTCAGGTAAATTTGCCGAGTATGCTCCCGTACCCGGCGACATCCAGAAAAAACTTGCGGAGGAGTATAAAAAGACGGAGGTGCATTGATCCCATATGCCGTCAGGTGTTTTGCGTTTGCCACGCGTGGTTCACCTGACGAGGTACAAAGAATTGTCAGGTCAAGCCACACACCTGCTTTCGCGCTAAGACCTGACATCAAAAGAATAATTCTACATTGCCCAAACCTCTTCGGTGTTTTAAAACAATTATGCGTAACGATTCAGCGCACCGGCACCAACACACTATATGCTTCGGTTTCGCTTTTGGGAATGGGTTGCTTAAATTCTTTTAGTCCTTCAAGATGAAATTCGATAGCATCGTAAATCAACTTTTCTACTTGCGATTTAGTAGTTCCGGTAGCTGCACAACCGGGAAGATCGGGTACGTAAGCCGAATAACCCGTTTTGGACTTTTCAAGAATGATTAAATATTTTCTCATAATTCTATTTGTGCTTGCTTGATAATGCTCTTTAAAGTTCCGGTTGCAATATCATCGCTCATCCGGTGTGCTGCAATTGTGACTAACCCTTTTTTCCTGGCATGCCTGAACTGCCTGTGGCTTCCTTTCTGCCTCACCATCACCCAGCCATCGCGTTCAATGATTTTAATTATTTCCGATACCTTCATAAAATTGGAAACTCAAATGTAGCTAGAATATCTATACGGAAGATTCCATAGGGGTTCGGTAGTTACGCGAAATCTTAATTTGGGATCTGCCTTCTATTTCTAAAACCAAAAACCCTGACACATTGCTGCATCAGGGTTTTTGTTTAGTATTCTTGGTTAAACAATTCTACATCGTAAAATGATTCTTTAATATTGAGTCGAGCTTATCAAAACTCCCTGCGCTTTTAACTACATAATCCAATGCGCCTTTTTTCTTAGCCAGATCCACAATCTTTTCATTCTCCACAGAAGTAAGCATGATCACATCCATCTCCGGGTAAATTTCCTTCAGCTTGGATAGTGTCTCCAGACCGTCTTTCGAAGCGCCAAAAGAGCTTTCCAGGAAATAATCCATCAGCACCAGTTCAGGCTCCGCTACATTTCCCGAGATCAGTTCTTTCAGACAGGCATCGCCGCTTGAAAATTCTTTGACTTTCAGCTGTGGATATTTTGAAAGGTGGTCTGTAAGCATAGACCGCTGAACTGCATTGTCTTCTACAATAAATACAGTATTGAGTTTTTTAGTTGCCATAATTTTCCTTTTTGGTTTTCTCTATTCGCTGTTACAAATTGTGAGAAGCGAAAGTATATAATTTTATTTGAGTACAACAGGCATTGGTCATTCTACGATCAGATTGACCCTGGCGGTGGAATTGTCGCTGCTCTTCACGACGACAAGGTAAATTCCCGGCGTCAGATTTGAAAGATTCAGCTCTACCCCATTCTTTCCTTCAACCATGTGAAAAGAACCGTATTGCGCTTCTCTTCCGGCAATATCAAACAGGGCTAGCGTCGCATCGGCGTCCTTGTCTGAATTAAACTGCAAGGTAGCACTTGAACGTGCCGGGTTCGGGTAAATAATTACATCATGAAGCAGTCCGGCCGGATTTTCTGAAGCGATACGTGCTGCAAGCGTTGTAAAAATCACTGGTGAAGAATAACTGCTTGACGATCCCATGCTGGTACATACACTCCGTGCCTGCCACTGATAAACGGTAGAGGCCGCCAGCCCCGTAAGTGCTGCATTGGTCGTACCGCCGGATCCGCTTACGTCTTTCCATAAATAATTTGTGGTGCCGTTTACTGAATATCGAACACGGAATGTGTCAGCAACAACGAGATTTGTCCAGTTCACTACAGCCGAAGCATTGGTAATGTTCGTTGTTGAAAGAACATAGGGCACAATACAAGCAGCTGTGGTATTTAATGTGGAGAATACAAAAGAGGGACTATAAGCACTGCTGACACCAGCACATTTTGAACTCACCTGAAACTGGTACGTTGTTGCCGGTGTCAGTCCTGATAAAGTAGTGCTGTTACCACCAGCACCATTCACATCTTTCCAGATGAAATTCGTGGTGCCATTTATTGAATAGCGGACACGGAAAGTGTCAGCAGATACCATGTTTGTCCAGCTCACCAAAGCAGACGTATTCGTAATCGAAGTTGCATTCAGGTTGTATGGTGTGATGCATTGTGCTACCGTATTCAATGTGGTAAATGTTGAAGGCACTGCCTGGTAATTTGATGATGCAATACTCACACACAGGCTTCTCACCCACCAGTCATATTGTGTTCCGGGAGTTAACCCGGTGAGCGCTGTTGAAACAACATTGGGCTGACCGTTGATTTTTTTCCAGCTGAAATTGGTTGTATTGTGTACGGCATAACGAACCAGGAAACTATCAGCCGAAGCTCCTGCCCAGTTTACCTGCACTGAAGTATTCTGGATGTTTGATGCTGAGAGGTTATTCGGGATAAGGCAATTTACTGTTGGTGTCGTAACGCTTACTTGTTGTGTTTGTGTTCCTGTGCATCCCTGAGCATTTGTATATGAATATACAATGCTGTACGGACCTCCCACTCCTGCAGTGGCAGGATTGAACTGATTGCTATTCATGCCGGGGCCTGAAAACGTTCCTCCTGCAGGACTGCCTGTTAATGTTACAGCAGAAGAATTTGATGGGTAAGAAGAATTTAATCCGGTGAATGAAACTGAAGGAACCGGGTTGATCGTTGCAACAACAGGAATGCGCCCACTCTTTGCAACAAGATCAGGTGATTTTACAACCATGTCGTAAAAGAAAGTGTAATTCGTATGTCCTGAATAAGAACCAAAGATGTTACAAATGCCCGGAGCAGAATATGGATAAGAAACGCCTGATGTATTGTAATACAGATTCGGCGTTCCGCTCACCATGAGCTTATATCCCGGACCGGCAGGAACAAACCAGTTCAGTGTAATTACATTGGCTCCTGTAGAAGGCACGTTGATCGTTTGTGATTTCAATTGCGTTGATGCACGGTCCTGTAAAATAAAAGTTCTGTTCCCTGCCACTGATGCAAAAACTTTTACTGAAACAAGTGTGAGATCACTTACTGCATCAAACTGGGAATACCAAGTTGTTGAAGGAGTAGTAGTCTGGTAAGCGCCACTTCCGATTGTATTGTCAACCGGACCAACATGTGTTGTAGCACCGGTTGTTGTTACTTCATTTTCTACATAATAGGTAGTTGTTGTTGAGATTGACGACGTAGTATATGATGTGCCCGTAGTCAGCGGGATTGTTGCAACCGCTGAGCTATACCATTTCATTGTTCCTGTTCCTCCGTTGCTTGCTGTGAGATTCACAGTTCCGGTTCCACATCTTGCAGCTCCTGTTGTGGACGGTGCATTTGCCGCAGGTAAAACAGTAACTACAAATGGTGCTGAGGTTGCTGTTCCGCAATAGTTTGTAACCGCACAGGTATATGATCCTGCCGCACTCACAGTAATACTTTGTGTTGTTGCACCGCCGGGGGCCCAGAGATAAGATGAACCTGCAGTAGCAGTAAGAGTGATATTGTCTCCTGTCAAAATAGTTCCCGGTTTGTTCGCAGAAATTTTAGTGACAGGTGAACCCGCTGCTGACTGATTGGAAATTGTGATCGGCACTGCGACAACATTGTTGTTCTCATTCAGCTCTGTCATGTTTTGATTCGGATCCAGCTGAACAACGATGTAATATGTTCCATTGCATGTTCCAGGCGGAACATCAATCCACATGCCATCAAGTCCTGAGCTGTAACTGTCGTACCAGCCGTTGGAAATTCCCTGCAGCGTAGAAGAACAACCGTATCCTCCTGCACCGATTGTATAATTGGGAATCTGGTTAGAAAGTTTCGGGACATTGTTATCGTCTCTGCAATAAATTCCGCTGCCATTGTCACACGATCCGATATCAAGCAAACAAAATGCAAGTTTGGTTCCGGTTCCCACAATGCTCCAGTGTGTAGGGTCCGGATCATTCGGATTCAGTAATCGAAGTGTATAAATTCCCCAGTTGTCAACGTGCATGTGTCCGTGTGACGGGTGATATGTCATTGTACCGCAAGGCACATCGGTGTATGACATTGCATTTCCATTCTTGTGGTAGATCCGCTGAACAACAAATCGTTTCGGAACTCTTCCGTCGGGACAGAGGGTGCCTGGATCAGAAAATAATGTATCAGTTCCGCAAAGCCATTTGTTTATAGACCGTGTTTCAAGCGGACCATAGCCGATGTTTGGTGTAGTTCCAGTTAAACGCAGCCGACCGTCATTGCTTCCCTGTGATCCGCTTGCTGCATTACCGGATTGGGTATATACAGTATAGCCGCTTTGTAGCGCATCAACAGATACCTTCACATCTGGAAGCAGGTCGCAGTTCGTTCCTCCACCGGGAGGACAAACGCAGGATGTTGCATTTGTTGTTGTGCATTGAGAAAATGAATTGCCTGAAATGAATGCTGCGAACAGCAGTGTAAGTAATGAACGTTTCATATTGTTAAGTTATTGAGTGAGCCAAACTAAAAAGAAAACCCTTGAAATGCAAGTGCAATAAGGCTTTGACCTGAAAATACTTATTTCAGTTCAATTTATTCCGCCAAAAGTTTATCAATCAATCCTGTAAAATGGTTTTTCCATTGCTCGAAATATATTCCTGTAGCCGGACCGGAAAAACCGGTGTGGATGTTTCTCACATGACCTTTTTTGTCAATTATAATAGTTGTAGGAAAGCTTAGAATAGCGCTGAGCATGGGCAATGTTTTTTCCCGCTTTTCTTTATCCGTTGATCCGGCAAATAAAAGCATGTATTCTATGCCATACCTTTCACGCAGGCGTTTTAGATTTTTCTTTGCCGTCTGAAGTGTTGGAATGCGTTCATAGTCGAGACCGATAATTTCAAGGCCCTTCGCGCTATTCTTTTTATAGAACGGTGCGAGGAATTCTGTTTCGTCCATGCAATTCGGGCACCAGGTACCCATCACCTGGATAACGACAACTTTTCCTTCAAACTTTTTATCGGTCAGTGAAACCATGTTGCTGTCAGCATCAGGAAAAGCAAAAGCGATTTTGTCAAAACCTTTTTTCAGAAAAGTGAGGGAATCCGGATCAGGCAATGATGCATTTTCATTCCGGATCGCCTTCCATGTGTCGTGCCAGTGTTTGCCGCTGTAAAAATGACCATCAAGCACATCGTCAGGATTGATGTCTGCAGAAAAATAAAACAAGTGACTTCCATCAAAACAAGACAAATACATTTTATTACCGTCAGCAAATCCATCCAGGTATCGGTAGTCTCCTGTCGGAGTAAGAAATGTTCCCGTGATGTGATTGCCTTGCTGACTGAATTCACCCACCGCTTTATTCATCGGAGGTTCGTCTCCCGCAAAGGTTACTTCCCATCGTCCCTCGAAATTTTTCAGTTCGAAAGAATTGACGAGCGGATTCAATTTTCCGGCAAAGGCCTGAAAAGGGATTATATTGTCGCTGGTGCGGGCATGATTCAAAAATTTGCCTGTCATTGTATCGCCCTTCAATTGACATCTGATCTCTGAGTCGAAGACAGGCATCTTTATAAAAACCGAGTCTCCCGATGCTGTTATTTCTGTAACTTTAATCCTTTCCTGCGCATTGATGAATTCGATTGTATTGCCCGCGGATTCAAACTGAAATGGAAGCGCTACAGTATCGTTCAGTTGAAATTCGCCATGCCAGATGCCAGGTTTCACCTGACAAAAGGAAAACAAAGGAAGAAATACCAGCAGAATGATGAGTTTGTTCATGATGTAAAAGTATTTTAAAATATCTTTCGACCTTCGACCCCATGGCAAAGCTATACCTTATACCTACTCCCATCGGAAATCTCGAAGATATTACACTTCGCGCCATCCGACTTTTGAAAGAGTGTGATTTTATTCTTGCCGAAGATACACGAACAAGCGGAGTGCTGCTGAAGCATTTTCAGATCCAGAAAAGGATGGTCAGCTACCATGCTCACAACGAACACAAGATGCTGGAAAGGATTGTGGAAGAAATTGAATCCTCCAATTCCGTTGCACTGATCACTGATGCCGGCACACCCGGTATTTCTGACCCCGGCTTTTTAATTGTGCGCGAATGCATCAAAAGAAATATTCCTGTTGAATGTCTGCCCGGCGCTACAGCCATCATCCCGGCCCTTGTTAATTCCGGCTTGCCAAACGACCGGTTTTGCTTTGAGGGTTTTCTGCCGCAGAAAAAAGGCCGGCAGACAAAAATGCATTCCCTGAAAGATGAAGAACGTACGATGGTTTTTTATGAATCACCCTACCGCCTTGTAAAAACGCTTGAACAGTTAGGTGAAGTCTTTGGAAAAGAAAGGCAGGCAAGTGTTTCCCGGGAACTCACGAAAATGTTTGAAGAAAACAAACGGGGTACGCTGGAAGAACTTGCTGCTTATTTCAAAAGTAAGACGGTGAAGGGAGAGATTGTAATTGTTGTTGGTGGAAAAGAAAGCGGCAGCAAGGAACAGCAAGAGGAAGCAGAGGATCAAGAATAATCGTGCGCTATTTCTCCTTATTATATTTACACAACAAAAAATTCCGCCGCAATTCTATCCGCAAAATATTTTCCTTTTATTCGCATGAAGTCAAAATTATCAATCCTATTTTGCTGCTTTCAATTAGCAGTGAGTGTTTATGCGCAAAAGAGAAACAACCAATGGATTTTAGGCGGAACACATTACAGGAATTGCTATAAGCTAGATTTCAACTCAGGTTTTCCAGATACATCCACGCTAAATGCAATGGGCTTTTACGATTTCAACACGAGTATATGTGATACATCAGGTCAAATTCTTTTTTATTCAAATGGTGTTGAGATTGCCAATAGAGACCATGACACATTGTCCAACTCACAAGGTTTTAATCCCGGAACCTTAACAACAAACAATAACGATGGGTTATCTATTAC
>JAPLDB010000125.1 GCA_026391975.1 Bacteroidota bacterium
ATGCCCTCCGTTTCATCATTCGCATTACGATGAATAAAATAATGATAACAGGCACTACTGCCAGGGCATACAGGTATTCAGGATGTGCAAACCGGAATATACTCATGGCAGTGTTTTTAATATTGTATAACGAAGCAAGCGTTCGATGGCAAGGCAAAGTAGCGCAAGCATGATCAAAGGGTAAAACTCTTCTGACTTATTTCTGAATTCCGTTACATCAATTTTGGTTTTCTCCATCTTGTCAATTTCGGAATATATTTCCTTTAGTTCAGATGTGCGTGTTGCCCTGAAGTATTTGCCTCCTGTTTCTGCTGAAATTGCTTTTAGCGTGGCTTCATCAATATCTACAGGAACCATTTGTGTTTGCACGCCAAAAGGAGTCCTTACAGGATATGGCGCCATGCCTTGTGTTCCCACCCCGATGGTATAAACCCTGATGTTGAAAGTCTTGGCAATGTCTCCGGCAGTTTGTGGAGATACTTCACCCACATTGTTAACGCCGTCTGTAAGTAATATGATCACCTTGCTTTTTGCTTTGCTGCTCTTGATCCTGTTTACCGCAGTGGCCAAACCTTCTCCTATTGCTGTGCCATCTGCAAGCATTCCGCTTTGCAATCCTCCAATTAAATTATTCAGTACTGAATGATCAGAAGTGATCGGGCATTGGGTGAAACTTTCACCTGAAAACACAACAAGTCCGATACGGTCTGTGGGTCTGCCATCAATAAATTCTCTTGCCACTTTTTTCGCTGCCTCAATGCGATTTGGTTTAAGGTCTTCTGCCAGCATGGAAGCCGAGAGGTCAAGTGCCATCACGATGTCAATTCCCTCTGTAGTTACGTTTTGGCCTCCTGAAGTGGATTGTGGCCGTGCAAGTGCAATAATGACAGCAGTGCAAGCGATGCACCAGAGAATAAATGGCAGGTGCTTCAATCGTTGCCGGAACGTCGGTTTGTATCCGGTAAAATTTTCAAAAGAAGAAAAGCGAAGGTTGGTCTGGCGTTTCCTGTTCAGGAATATGTAAATCCCGATCATAACAGGTAAAACCAGGAGCAAAAGGAAGAAATACTTTTGTGCAAATGTGACTTCAGGAATGATCATTGTGCAACCTCCTTCTTTTCAGTTAGCTCACCGTTATTGAAATCCTCTTTCGTGACTTGTTTTGTTAAGGCAATAAAGTCGAATGCATGCTGCATGGAAAGTTCATTTTCTGTGCCGACCGGGATACCTTTGGCAAACTTGACCATGTCGGCCAATTGAAGAATGTATCTCAGCTTTTCATATGCTTCCTGATTTATGAGGTTGTTCCGGAAATGGCTAAGCGTGTCATCACTCGGCATTTCCATTGCTGTTATTGAAAAACGGTTTTCGATGTATGCCCTTATCGTATCTGAAACTCCGCTATGGTATTCTTTGTAAAATCCCTGTTGCCAAAGTTTCTGCTCTCTGATATTCTCCAGGCTCTCAATTGCAATTTCATGTGCCGGGCGCACCGGGATTTTCTTTACTTTTTCTTCAGGTTTGCGTTTCCGTTTTTTCAGCCATCGGATGAGAAGCCATACCAGCACGGCAATCACAACTCCTCCGATGATGTAAGGCAATGCTTCCTTGAATGTAAACGGTACATCAATGGGAGGCTTGATGTCTTTTATTTCTTTTGTTGTGTCGACAGGAATAGTTTGGATCTGCATCAGAAATGCCTCTGTTAAAAAACTGTCAGCAGTCGCAGATCCTTTTTGTTGTATGATGAATGTGAAAGGTTCGATAACAAAAAAGCCTGAATCAAATCCGGTAAGCGTAATTGACTGATGTAATGTTGTCAGTTTTCCATCCTGTAGTCTGGTGGTATCTATTGCTGAGCGTTGAACTACATCAAGTTTGCGAATTGAATCAGCGATTGCAGGGAAAGTAATATGGGCATCAGCGGGCGCAGTAGCAGACAAGTTGAGATGAAATTGCTCACCGATCCTGATCACGGTGGTGTCAATAGAAGCTGTTACCCGGGTTTGAGATTGGGCCGTGGCATTCATGCCATATAACAAAAGAATAAAGCAGAAGACCAGTTGCCTAAAACTCCGCTCCATTTCGGCGTAATATCGTGTTGACAGTCTGTACATTTCCATCATCCTTTCCTTCCTCTCTTTTTAAACAACTTCATCAATGGCTGTACATAGTTGCGGTCAGTGCGAAGATTGATCCAGTCAACGCCGCTTTTTGCAAAGGATTCACTCAGCATTTTTTCTCTTTGAGCTGCAATTAAAGCAAACCCTTTCCGTACTGATTTGTCGCTGCTGTCGATTTCAATGATCGCTCCGGTTTCAGCATCCTGCAGCCTGATCAATCCTACTTCTGGCAATTCATTTTCTCCCGGATCGTAGATTTTAAAGGCAACGAGATCGTGTTTTTTATTGGTGAGCTTCAATGCATCATCAAAATTTTTATCCATGAAGTCGGAAATGATGAATACGATGCTTTTCTTTTTGATCACATTGGAAACATAACGCAAAGCCTCATTGATATTTGTTTTGCTGTTCTCTGGTTTGAATTCAATCAATTCCCTGATGATCCTCAGGATGTGTGTCTTTCCTTTCTTGGGAGGAATGAAGCGTTCGATCTTATCGCTGAAAAAGATGATCCCGATCTTGTCGTTGTTCTGAATGGCTGAAAAGGAAAGTACTGCGCAAAGTTCTGTGATGAGGTCTTTTTTAAACTGGGACTGCGTGCCGAATTCACCGGATGCACTTACGTCAACAAGCAGAATGACTGTAAGTTCCCGCTCTTCTTCGAAAACTTTCACATAAGGCGCATTGAATCGTGCAGTTACATTCCAATCAATAGAACGAATATCATCGCCCTGAATATATTCACGCACTTCGCTGAAAGCCATACCGCGTCCCTTAAAGGCACTGTGGTATTCGCCGGAAAAAATCTGGCTTGACAACCCACGTGTCTTTATTTCAATCTTCCGGACTTTCTTTAATAACTCGGTAGTTTCCATTGACCCTTCCTGCCTCCCGCTAAATGGAGGATTAAATTCAATTGATAATTTTTACTGTGATAAGATAAATTCTACTCATGTAATATCCTTTCACCTCCCCTTCGGGGAGGATGGGTGGGGCCAACTATGGAACTTCAACAGCATTTAATATTTCGCTGATGATATTTTCGGCAGTTACATTTTCTGCTTCCGCTTCATAAGTAAGGCCGATGCGGTGGCGCATTACATCAGCACAAACTGCACGAACATCTTCAGGTATTACATAGCCTCTGCGTTTAATAAATGCATAAGCTTTCGAAGCGAGTGCAAGGTTGATACTTGCCCTTGGTGAGCCGCCATATGAAATCAGTTGAGCCAGTTTGCTTAATTTATATTCTGATGGATTCCGAGAAGCGAAAACAATATCGACGATGTACCGTTCAATCTTTTCATCCATGTAAACCTCTCTTACCACCTGGCGTGCGTTTACAATGTCTTCCGGACTGATCACTGCATTTGCTTTTGGAAACTCAGCTGCAATGTTTTGTCGGATGATCATCTTCTCTTCTTCCTTACTTGGGTAACCGATCACAATCTTCAGCATGAAACGATCTACCTGGGCCTCAGGTAACGGGTAGGTGCCTTCCTGCTCGATGGGATTTTGAGTCGCAAGTACTAGAAAGGGCTCTTCAAGTTTAAATGTTGTATCACCTATAGTCACTTGCTTCTCTTGCATGGCTTCGAGCAATGCGCTTTGCACTTTTGCCGGAGCACGGTTGATTTCATCTGCAAGGATAAAGTTTGAAAAGATCGGTCCCTTGCGTACTGTAAATTCTTCCCGCTTCTGACTATAGATCATAGTGCCCAGCAAGTCAGCGGGTAACAGATCGGGTGTAAACTGAATGCGGTTAAATTTAGCATGGACTGCTGATGCCAGTGATTTGATGGCAAGCGTTTTCGCCAGTCCGGGAACACCTTCAAGCAGTACATGCCCGTTGCTGAGCATGCCTATCAATAGCCGCTCAGTCATGTACTTTTGTCCAACGATGACCTTGCCGAGTTCCATTGAAAGGAGGTCCACAAAGGCGCTTTCACGCTGAATCTTTTCATTGATTTCTTTGATATCCATGAGTGTTTTGTATTGAACTATTAATTTATCGTTGTAATGGAAATAGAAGTCTTAAGAATCAATGGTTTATCTTATGGAAAATGGATTAACCATAAATGTCATAGGCCTCTGTAAGCGGGTACAATTTTATCAAAATAAACATGAATCACCTATGAATTGATAGGTTAAAAAATGTTAAGTGATTGCAGCCTTTTTGCAGATTGAAAATTACATAGAAGTCGTAAAAAAAGGTTATCGGTAATATAGTTACTCCTTCACAAACTTAATTCTGATGATCTTCTCACCTGAATCCAGTTCAAGCCAATATAGACCATTGGCAAGTGCAGTTAAATCTACCTCAAGAACTCCGTCAACAGATCCCATTGGCTTTCTTTGGCCCAATAATAATTGACCTAGCTGATTGTAAATGGAAATCGCATTTATTGCAACCTTCTTACAGCTTACTGTCAACTTTTCTGCAACAGGATTTGGGTAGATTATGAATTGTTCACTGCCAACTGCTGTTTTTATCCCAGCCACTACATCAAATATCACCGCCTCCACTTCGCAGCTGTTTACATCCGTGGCAACAACATTGAAGTTGCCGCTTTGGTTTGCAACATAAAAATAGTTGGTAGCTCCAGGAATCAATGTTCCATTGTAATACCACTGATAAGAGACTGCCCCCTGATTGGCGATCAGTGTATCTCCGCTTTGGGCAATTCCTTGTGGAGCAGGATATGGATATACGGATATGTAATTTGGAATTACCAATGTATCGATCGTTGTTCCGTCAGTGGCAATGAGCGTAACATCATATGAGCCCGGCGTATTGTA
>JAPLDB010000219.1:0-3833 GCA_026391975.1 Bacteroidota bacterium
TCCATGCAAGAAATTCCTTTGTTTGAAGTAATGTTGTTTTCATAAGATGAATTATTTGGAGCGACAATGATACAGCCATCATATTTCGATAGGGGTTAACAGGCGGTTAAACTCTGTTAATGTTGGGTTAAAGTTTTTTCGAAGTGTTAATGTGCTGCTAACTTTGATGCCTGATGAATAAATACCGTATCAGGTGGGTGATTACTTTAATGAGTGTGGCACTCATTGGAATTATCTGTTTGCAGGTTTACTGGATCACGCATGATATACACCTGAAGGAGCAGCAATTTGAACAAACGGTTAGCCAGGCGATGAATTCTATTGTTGACAGGATCGAGACGCATGAGACATTTTCTCTCATGAATAAGAAGCTTGTTGCCTATGCTGATCCTTCACACGTAACAAATATCCTTGTTCAGGATTCTGATTTGATCTCCCCTATCAGCTTTAGTGATACCGATATCGATTTTCCTGATTATCCTGCTGCACCCAATGGACCTGCCCCGTTGCTGGATGACCTTGACAATGCAGATATCAACATAGAATTTCATCGCCCGGGAAGTAATCAGACCATTCTCAGATACCATCACAAAAATTTCTTTCACTCAGATTCATCAAGCACCCGCCGGGTCCGCACATCTGAAGTGACGCGTATTTACAATGATTCAGCTGAGATCACCATCAGGCGCAGCGAAGAGAAACTGAAAGCAAAGGTGGAAAAGATGAATCAGCTGATGGCCGACTGGGCCAGAGAATTTGTAAGCAATGAACCAAACATCAAAGAACGTCTCACTGATTGCGAGCTGGATACCATTATTTCAACTGAGTTGAGAAATCGGGGTATCCCGCTAGGGTATGAGTATTGTGTCACAAACAATGAAGGAAATAAAATGCTGTTGAGTAATTGTCCGGAAGGCAAGGCGGAAGCTCTTCTGAAATCAAAATACCGCACACAGCTTTTCCCCAATGACCTTTTTTCAAAACCCAATTTCCTGGTTATTGGATTCCCGGGTAGTATATCTTATGTGCTTTCATCTATGTGGCTGATGCTGGCTGGATCTTCACTTTTCACGCTGATCATTCTTTTCGTATTCATGTATACGATCCAGGTTATTATCAGACAGAAAAAAATATCTGATATTAAGAGTGACTTTATCAATAACATGACACATGAATTTAAAACTCCGATTGCGACGATTTCACTTGCAGCAGACTCATTGAAAAATCCAAAAGTTATTGCTGATCCTGAGAAGATGGATTATTTTACAAGAATTATTCGCGAAGAGAATAAACGCATGAACGCCCAGGTAGAGCATGTATTGCAGATGGCTCAGATTGAAAAGGGAGAATTAAGTTTGAGAAAAGAAGATGTAAACCTTCATGAAATAATTCTTCAGGCAGTTGATCTTATCAAGCTGCAGGTAGAGTCACGGGACGGAATTTTGTCTGCCGAACTTAATTCAACCGCGCCTGTTGTGAAGGCTGATATGCTCCATTTATCCAATGTCATTTTTAATTTACTCGACAATGCAAATAAATATTCTCCGGGAAAGCCGGCTGTCGTCATCACCACGGAAGATCTGGATCTTGGAGTATTGGTTAAGGTAAAGGATTCAGGAATGGGAATGTCGCGGGATACCATAAAAAAAATATTTGAAAAATTTTACCGTGTTCCCACAGGTAACATTCACAATATAAAAGGTTTCGGTCTCGGACTCAGTTATGTGAAAGCCATTGTTGAGCAACACCTTGGCTGGATTGATGTTAAGAGTGAACCCGGGAAAGGGAGTACCTTTGAAGTTTATATTCCACATCAGTAAGGTTTGTTGTAATGGCCGGAGGTGGTAATTATTAAGAAAAGTCAAAAGTCATAAGTTAAAAGTCACAAGTCACAAGTCGCAAGTCGCATTCCGATAACTAGCGGGACACAAGTCAGGGGTTTTAAGTTGGAATTTTTTAATAAATCCTTTTGCTAAACGTTACATATTTCATCTCATATCTTTCATCCTAAATCCTACATCCCAATGCTAAAATCTAAAATCCTCCTCGTTGAAGATGATCCCAACTTCGGGTCTGTTTTGAAAAATTACCTTGAGCTGAATGACTATGAAGTGAAACTTGCCACAGACGGCTTTGCCGGTTTTGAAACTTTTGTCAAAGGGAACTTTGACGTATGCATACTGGACGTAATGATGCCACGCAAGGATGGATTCACACTGGCCCGCGAGATACGTGAAAAGAATGCCCAGGTCCCCATTATTTTCCTTACTGCAAAAACAATGAAGGAAGATATGCTGACAGGTTTCCAGGTAGGTGCAGATGACTATATCACCAAGCCATTTGATTCTGAGGTGTTGCTTTATAAGCTGAAAGCCATTCTGAAGCGAAGCAATGAACGTGGAATAGATCCCGGCCAGAAGGAATTTGAGATCGGAAAGTATCATTTCAACTATGATCACAGGATCATAACAAGCGATGGAAAAGAACAAAGGCTCTCCCCAAAGGAAGCCGATCTTTTAAAGCTTTTATGTTTATTTAAAAATGACCTCCTGCCGCGTACAAAGGCATTGAAGGACATTTGGGGCGACGATAATTATTTTACAGCACGCAGTATGGACGTTTTTGTGACCAAGCTCCGTAAGTACCTTAAAGATGATCCGGGAATCAACATCATGAACCTTCATGGAAAGGGATTCAGGATGATCGTAGAGGAGAAGGCGTAAGTAGTGACGATTTTATTTTCAAAATAGGTACGCTCTTTTTTATTAGCCCGCAGGTAACCGGCTGTCTTTCATTCACCTTAATTATTGTGACGATATGTGTACCTAGAGGTACAATGCATTCTAAAGTTTGCTTACCGCCTCCTGCCGCTTTTTTACTACGTTTGCCTCATGCTTCTCTTCGCAGCCATAATAAGCTTCATTCTCTCGAATATAGTTGCACTGGCACTTTTATTTACCGGGAAAAAATTAAATAGCGGATGGTTTCACATGCTTGCTTCCCTTCATGTTATTTTTGGTGTTTTGTTCCTCTTCAGCCTCCTGACAAATAAGGAGGAATCGCCACGATACGTTTCATTTTTAGTTTTCTTTTGTTCAGGCATTATCACGGGAGGACTAGCATTGGGCACTTCAACAAATCTGATCCTCAAGATCTATTTTGGAATATACTGCCTTTCCGTTTTCGTTTTTATTGTCTCACCTTCATCGCTTCTGAATTTTCTGCTTACGGCAAATTTTGCAACGCATTCTGACATGATTCCTGTTCGTGGCAATTATTTTATTGAAAGGCAGACCTCTACTTTCAGCCATGATCCGTCAGAGATAGGATACAAACTGATCGAGAAAAAGGGAATGTTCCACAGGACGATTGCACGCGACCTTAACTTTAACGGGAAACTTGATTCTCTGAAACTTCTTTCATTTGATGAAATGAAGACTGCCGTTGTGAGAGGGTATTCCAGCAGTAAAAGTTTCGTCGAGGATAAAATTGATAGTGTTGACGTTACGATCGACCTTAATCCAACGAAGAAAGATGAGATTCGCAGAAAGTTGTAGCAGCGGATATTCTTAAAAAGCCTACGGTAAATATGATTTCAATTATGAAGATAAAAACGCTGATCATTCTGCTTTGTGTGGTTTCAAATGCAATGGCACAACTTCCGGAAACGGATATTTTTATAAGTGAGGTGACAAAACGTGATGGGAAGCTGATGTTCTCTTCACCGGATAATATCACGCAACGCAAAGGATATGACAACCAGCCTTTCTTTATGCCTGATGGTAAATCGTTGCTTTACGTGGCTGTTCCTGATACTACACAGGCTGATATTT
>JAPLDB010000219.1:3885-6552 GCA_026391975.1 Bacteroidota bacterium
TGAATTTGCTTCAAAAAAGATCAGTGCCATTACAAATACAGCAGAGAGTGAATATTCTCCAATGCTTGGACCGGATGGAAAAAACATTTCTGTCGTTCGTGTGGACACGGATAACGGACAAAGGTTTTACAATCTGCCGTTAAGCAAAACTACTTTTGCAGAACACATTTCAGGCACTGACTCCATCGGTTATTATTGCTGGCTCAATGATTCTTCCCTTGCCATGTTCATTTTAGGCAATGCGATGACATTGCAGGTATTGAATATCCGTGCAGGTGTGCGGACACTTATCGCAAGTGATATAGGTAGGTGCATGAAACTCAGCAATGATAAAAGGAGTCTTTATTTTGTCATCAAGCAGAATGAAACTGACTGGGGGATTTTTGAAATGAATATTAGAACAGGTGAGAAAAAAAGAGTTGTTTCAACTTTATCCGCCAGTGAAGATTTTGCTATCATGCCGGATGGAACTTTTCTGATGGGAAACAAAGGAAAGCTTTTTCAACATGACCCTTCTTCAGGAAATGACTGGAAGGAGATTGCAGATTTTTCTTCCGTGCTCGGCGATTTTTACAGGATATCCGTCAATGCCAAAGGTGACCGCATTGCAATGGTAGCATTTACCGGAAAGAAGCCCTGAGGTTTGAAGTACACTGATTACATTCTCGTCGGTCAGGGAATAGCAGGTTCATTGCTGGCATGGTACCTGATAAAAAACAAGAAGACTGTTATTCTCATTGATAGTAAAAATGAATCTTCTGCTTCATTGGTGGCTGCCGGGATCATTCACCCCATTACAGGCAGAAGAATTGTAAAGACATGGATGGCTGATGAGTTGCTGCCTTTTGCAAATGATGCCTACCGGGAAATTGAAATACAATTTGAGGAAAAGATATTGCATCCTCTGGGAATTGTAGAACTGCTTTCTAACCCCAAAGAATATAACGACTGGATGGCCAGAAGCGGGGAGAAGGAACTCTCGGGATATATCGACAATTCAGATAGCATTGCGACCTATGCTAAATACCTTCAACCGTTTTACAAGAGCATTACAGTCAATAGAGCATCATGGGTAAACACCGGTACTCTGTTACGGACTTTAAGGAATTATTTTTTGCAACAACAGATTCTCATTGAAGAAAAATTTAAGATTGATTCATTGAGTAAGACAGAAAATGGTGTTATGTATCATGATATTTCCGCTTCCGGAGTTATTTTTTGCGAAGGAATTGAAGCAATGGAAAATCCATATTGGTGGCACCTTCCATTTCTTCCTTCGAAAGGAGAAGTGTTGACAATCAGGGCGGAAATGAATCTGGATCATATCCTTAACAGGAAAATATTTATTCAGCCGCTTGGCATGAATTTATTCAGAGTGGGATCAACTTATTCATGGGATCAAATCGACAACCTCCCTTCAGAGGCAGGAAAAGAGTTTCTTATTTCACAATTAAGATCTATCCTAAAAATTCCGTTTGAAGTCGTTGATCACAAGGCGGCCATTCGCCCGACAGTAAAGGACAGGAGGCCGTTTCTCGGTTTGCATCCGAAACATGATCAGATTGGTATATTCAACGGCCTGGGGACAAAAGGATGCCTGCTGGCTCCGTATTTTGCACATCATTTTGCTGGATATCTTTCAGGGAAAAATGAATTGATGCAAGAAGTGAATGTAAGAAAGCTGAACCCCAAAAGTTAGCTTCAGTCTTTGATACTTGTTTTTCTAAGAAAACGGAGGTCTTTGTAATAATCTCCCAGGATGTTCTGCATCAGTGGCAAGTAAAATTCCCAAAAGAAACGATTCCTGTCAGTCTGATCTTTTGCGTTGTACATTAGAAATTTTAGTCCTGTTATTCCACTGAGTTTTGCAAAACGAAATTTTGTTGGATTGTCAGCAAAGTCGCCGCAGAAATAAAAAAAACGGTAATCACCTCTATGTTCAATTATTGCCGGAAACATTTTAGGTATTTTAAAAGAGCTCAGTAGTGCAAGGCCGGTAGCTGTAGTGTTAACAATGTAGTTTGCCTGTACAAGGTTACTGTCAGTTTTGTTTTCCCAGATATCCATCCAATATGGATAAATAATATTGCCGGGGATTCCAAACCTGGCTTGATTATTTTTATCTGTTACAATGGTAGGAATTGCATCAGCAAGGTCCTTACCTTTTTCAAGTACGACCACAGTTCCATTTTCATGGATAAAAAGCATCCCCGCATTTTTAAACTTCCAGCTATTGTTGTTGTTCTTTTTGTATGCCCTAACAATCCACTTCGGAAGGTCAGGATTGTCAATCGTATCCAGCGAAGCGATTGAACGGCCCATCCATCCAGACCATTTTAGGTGAAATGCATTTTCAAATGAAGTGCGTACATCAGCAGGAGTAGGCATTCCAATCATATTAAATTCAGTAATGATGAGCTTCTTACGCGCTTTCATCTTTTCCATCATCTTCAGGTCTTTTTCGGAAAGTCCGCCGTAAATGCTATGAGATTCCTCATGGATATCACGGTGCTTGTACCATTCATTCACAAATATGCCGTAGGTGTCTGTAAAGTAGAGTGCGTCATTATTATCCGCAACACTATCAAGTTCTTCATCACTCATATTGTCGAAGTCCTTTATCTTATAATTCTCATTCTCTCCCGGGAAGAAGCCATAATAATCTTT
>JAPLDB010000219.1:6593-9240 GCA_026391975.1 Bacteroidota bacterium
ACTCAATTGAGCACGGTAACCCTGCTCATCTTTATTTATTAATATGGCTCTAAACATTTTTTTCATGATCCAGAACCCAGTTAACACTGCGGTGTTTTACGCTGCTTGAATTCAATACTGTTTTATCTACGATCATCAGATTCATTACTTTCCTTGGGGTGAATTCCCAGGCTAACCTCATCCATGCCGGTGTAAGCAGGAAAAAGACAAGGGTCCATAATATCAGGCGGCTTTTCATATCGATTTTATTGAAAAAATAGCATTCGTTTCTTTTGCAAAAAAAGTGTAAGAAAGTGTGCCACAATGTAAGCTGAAATATGTGTCATTTTGTAACATAGTTCCCCCGTTTGTCTTAAAAGGATTGTTGAATTAAAATCTATTATTATGGTAAAGATATTTGTAGTGGATGATGATCCGTTTTTGGGAAACCTGATCAAAACAGCGTTGGAGAAAATGGATAATGTTGAAGTTACGCACTTCCTCACTCCTGATGAATGCCTGAATAATCTTAATCAAAATCCTGACATCGTCACCATTGACTATTTATTGCCGGGGATGAATGGAGAGGAACTTCTGGAGAAGATCAAGAATTACAATGATGCCATACAATGCATTATGGTGAGTGGACAGGAGAAAATTGATGTAGTTCTGAATACCTATAAAAAAGGTGCTGTTGATTATATCATCAAGAATGAAGGCGCGATAGTGAACATTGAAAATGCAGTAAAGAACGCCTGCAAAAATGTTCACCTTAAGAAAGAAGTTGAAACTTTGCAGGATCAGATCCTGGATCGTAATAAATACACAAACATTCTTGGAAACAGTGCTGCTGTGCTCAAAACACTGAAGATGATCCAGAAGGTGGAGAAGAGCGGCATCATGGTATTGGTGACCGGCCAATCCGGCACAGGAAAAGAGCTGGTAGCGAAAGCGATCCATTATAATTCACCCCGCGGCCGCAAACCATTTGTGACTGTGAATATGGGAGCAATTCCTGAGGACCTTATTGAAAGCGAATTGTTCGGACATGAGAAAGGTGCTTTTACAGACGCCAGAGACAAGAGACTGGGAAAGTTTGAAGAAGCCAATGAAGGGTCTATTTTTCTTGATGAAATCGGAGAGATGGATTTGCTCATGCAAACGAAACTGCTTCGTGTTCTACAAGAAAAGGAAGTTACACGTATTGGAAGCAACAAGGCTATAAAACTGGATGTACGAGTTATTGCCGCAACCAACCGCAACCTTGCAACTGAAGTAAAAGAGGGTCGATTCAGGGAGGATTTGTTTTACAGACTCCAGGGATTCCTTATTCATCTGCCTCCTCTGTTTGAGCGCGGAGATGACGTGATTCTCCTGTCAAAGAGTTTCCTGTCAGAGTTCTGCAAAGAGAACAGGATTCCTCAGATTGCGCTTTCAAAAGAATGCCAAAAATTCTTAACGGACTATAAGTGGCCTGGTAATGTACGCGAGCTTAAAGCTGTGATTGAACGTGCTGCAGTGATGTGTGAGAACAACGAGATTAAACCGGAGGATATTGTCTTTGTAAACTAAGATAAATATGAACGTATCTTGACTTATCACTAAACTAAACCAACGATATTGTCGAGACGAGAAAGCTGCCCCTAAAGGCAGCTTTTACTTTTTAATATTATTGCTTTGAAAACTACGGGTATGAAATAGAGGATAAGGTGCTTGTGGTATTGGTTTACCTGAAAAGGATTTTATGACTGATCCAGCTGTATGCTATCAGGCCGATCTTATGGTAATTCGGTATTCGTATCCTTCGTTGCATAATTTCAGATGCCGTTACTTTCTCAAGTTTTTTAAGCAACTTGTAGTAATACACATAAGTGATATAAACGCCAAGTTGAACT
This sequence comes from Bacteroidota bacterium, assembly GCA_026391975.1. Taxonomy (GTDB): domain Bacteria; phylum Bacteroidota; class Bacteroidia; order AKYH767-A; family 2013-40CM-41-45; genus JAPLDB01. Next base: position 8,468 of record JAPLDB010000219.1, read on the forward strand.
TTTTTTGGAAGTTGTTTAATCCCGTCAAAAGCTGCTTTGAAATCAATTTTTATCTCTTCTATAATTTTGTCCTTTTCACCCGTCGTTAAATTATTCATGTCTAAGCCCGGAAAATAAGCACGGGAAAGTTCTTTGTAGTCGGTCCTGATATCCCTGAGGAAATTCACTTTTTGAAATGCCGATCCTAGGCTCATCGCAGATTTTTTTAACCGCTCGTATTCTTTTTCATCCCCTTCAACAAATATTTTCAGACACATAAGCCCGACCACATCCGCTGAACCGTAAATGTAACTGAGGTACTCTTCCTTGTTATATGACGACTTGCTCAGGTCTTGCTTCATGCTTGTCAAAAAAGCCTCAACAAGATCCCGGCTGATATTGTATTTGTGGTAGGTGAGCTGAAAACTATGCAGGATAGGATTCAGGCTAATCTTGTTGTCAAGTGCATGATAAACTTCTGATTCGAAATTTGTCAGCAATAATTGTTTGTCAAAGTCATGAAACGAATCTACGATCTCATCAGCAAGTCTTACAAAACCATAAATGCCGTAGATGCCATCCCTGATATCAGATGGAAGCAAACGAATGGCATAAGAAAACGATGTGCTGTAGGCACGTGTAAGCCTTTTGCTGTTTTCAATTGATACTTTATTGTAAAGCGCGATTTTCAAAATTTTTGAAAGTGGTTTTAATTACTTGAGATCAATAATAATCCCGCAGTACCTGAATAGAATTGCTGTGCAAAACTAATATTGTTCGCCATTTTAAAGGTA
>JAPLDB010000039.1 GCA_026391975.1 Bacteroidota bacterium
AGTATATCTCGTCGGAGCTTGTTCCTCCGTAACATTTCTGCCATTGTATTGAGGGTGCTTGTGCGTAGAGCCCTATAGAAATTAATTCAAAAATAAATAAATATTTATATGGTTTTTTCATTTTTCAGAGTTTAATGATTTTTTTCGGTTTTCTGCCTTCAGACTTGATTTATTGCTGTCAGGTCTTAGCAGTGGCTTTGAACTGCGAGACCTGACAGGGCTCTGAAGTTGTAATTTAATTCATATTTTTTTTAGGGTTATGAATTTTGGCTTCTCACTATCGAATATCAGCGCATACATCTCAAAGATAATCTAATATTTGATTTGCCCGAAGTCAAGTACTATTCGATGTCCTGACAAGCGTAAATATTAACAATCGTCGCTCACTGCTGCCAAACCATTATAAATCGGGACAAGAGTGGCTCAATGATTTTAAAATAATACTCTCAACTGTGAACCGTAGACTGTGGACTGTTGACTGCCGACTTTTTACTCCCCCCGTTAAACATCCGTTAATCTTTCTCTTCTGTCAGGTAATTCACTTACTTTTACCCGCAGTACATTTCCATGAAAGAATTCGGCATTTTCATCAAACTGTTTTTCGAAAGTTTTCTCTTTGCTTTTGAAGCATTGCGCGTAAATAAATTGCGCACGATACTTTCATTGCTGGGAATCACAATTGGCATCTTTGCCATCATCAGCGTATTTACAGTAACAGATGCACTTGAAAGAAAGATCAGGACGGATGTACAAAGCCTCGGCAACAACGTGATCTATATTCAGAAATGGCCATGGACTCCGGAGGGCGGAGATGAATATCCCTGGTGGAAATACCTGAACAGGCCGCTGCCGGGATTTAAGGAAATGACTGAGCTGGAGCACCGGGTCAATTCAGTGGATGCTTTTGCTTATGTGGCCAGCATCGGAGGTCAGCTGATTAAATATAAAAACAGCTCCGTTGAAAATGCTTCTATATTAGCCGTAAGCCAGCAGTACAATGAAATAAAAAGCTTTGAGCTGGAAGAGGGTCGCTACTTTACCGAAGCTGAATCCAACAGCGGTCGCCCGATATGCATTCTCGGAGCAAATGTTGCCACAGCACTATTTCCTGATGGAAATGCCATGAACAAGGAGGTCACCGTTCGTGGGAGTAAGTTTGAAGTGATTGGTGTGGTTAAGAAAGAAGGGAAAAGCATGGTTGATATTTCCACAGACGACAACATGATCATCCCCGTCAATTTCGCCCGCAACCTTGTAAACCTGCGCAGCGACAGGATTGATCCTTACATGATGGTGAAAGCAAAAGAAACCGTTGCAATGCCTGAGATGCGGGATGAACTGAAAGGGGCTATGCGTAGTATCCGGAAATTAAAACCACGGGAAGAAGATGACTTCGCACTTAATGAAACAAGCCTGCTTGCAGATGGATTGAATGATCTGTTCAGCACACTTGGAATGGCAGCATGGATCATCGGAGGGTTCTCCATACTTGTTGGCGGATTCGGTATTGCAAACATTATGTTCGTATCAGTTAAAGAACGTACACCAATCATCGGCATACAAAAATCCCTTGGCTCAAAAAGTTATTTCATTTTGCTGCAGTTCCTTATTGAAGCCATTACCCTGTGCATCTTCGGCGGTATCATGGGACTTGGAATTGTTTACCTGCTCACCCTTGCCGTAAGCGGTTCATTTGACGATTTTAAATTTGTACTCACCACCGGAAATATAGTCATGGGTATCGGCGTGAGTGCAATCATCGGCGTTATCAGCGGATTTGTTCCGGCGCTGCAAGCATCTCAGATGAATCCTGTGGATGCCATCCGGGCCAACTGATTACTTGCCCGTCTTTTTACGGATAACTTTTTCCTGAAAACCATCTCACCTGTCACCTATTAATTATTTTTGCCTTATGAGCGTCAGGTCAATCACACGTCTTCTTATTAGCACAGGTATTTGTCTGGTATTTGTTCGTTGCGGTTCCGACAGACAGGGAGATGCGATCGGAACATTGAAGACAACAGAATATCCCGAAACATATGAGGTGCGTAAGTCGGAAATTTTTGAAGCAACAAAGGTTACCGGACCTGATTCAAAATCTGCATTCCCTGAACATGTCGCCACCACATTTGAGAAATATTCCGGTGGAAATGCCAGCCGCCTTGCCGTTTATGTAACTGACAGTGCTTCTTCATGGCTTGGCATTGCACATGGACTCAAATCCATTGGCATTCCATTCATGGTCACAGGCGATATCAATGAAGCCCTCAGGCATCACGTGGTTCTGGTTTATCCGATCATTTCAGGTGCATTGTTATCTCCTGAAAAATTACAACAACTTGCAGCGTTTCCGCGGAATGGAGGAACCATCATAGGAGTGAATGTGCTTGGTGCTCTGAACGAAGTATTCGGATTTGAAGAGCCGGTTCCATCCAAGCAGCACTTCGAAATTTTTATGCGGAGCGATTCTTCTGACCTTACAAATGAATTTACCGATGACCGCGAACAACACATCAGCATCGGCAATAAAAAGAAATTCAAGGAAACAATCGGTACATACAGTTACTCAAAGCCGATCCTTACACCACTTGCAGTCTACGAAGACAAAAGCGCAGCCATAACACAACGTTATTATGAAACCGGAAAAGCATTTGCCATCGGTTTCGACATCGGATACCTGATTTTGAAAGGACACAACATCAGGCATGAAGAATTTAACCGTTCCCTCGTCAATGACTTTGAACCCACCATTGATGTTCTGCTCCGTTTCATCCGCAACATTTACTTATCGAGTGAAAGGGATGCAGTCACCATACAAACGGTCCCGTACAACAAGAATCTATCCGTTGTTCTTACGCATAATATTAATTCGGAAAAGGCACTGGACAATGCATTTGTGCTTGCTGATGAAGAGAAAAAAATTGGCGTTCATAGTACCTATTTCATTCAGACAAAATACATAAGGGATATGCATACATTCATTTTCAAATCCGAAAATGATTTCAAAAAACTCAACCAGCTTGAAAAAGCAGGAATGGACATTGCCAGTCTTTCTGTTTCGGCCTCTCCCCTATTTGACCAGTTTGAGCAGGGTACCGGCACAGAGCAGTATCCTTCCTATCGCCCTTATGTAATGGCTTATGACAAAACATACGGCGGCAGCGTTTACGGAGAAATGAGAATCAGCAAGTACCTGATTGAACATTATGTTCCCTCAGTCAATGTGGCTTCTTTCAGGTCAAGTTATTTATATACTCCATTTACCTTTCCGCAGAGTATGCTTGCAACAGGATATCGCTACAGCTCGTCAGTCTCAGCCAATGCATCCCTTACGCATTTCCCTTTTCAAATGAATTACAACAGGGAGTACGACAATGAACTGGATGCTTTTTCTTTCCCGGTTACGCAAGATGATGAATTCCCGCCTTACACATTTGACAGGCTTCAAACAGCGCTGACCCTGGCAAAAAAGATTTCACGTTATGGAGGATGTTATGTCGGACAGGTTCACCCCAATGCGATGGGAATTAGAATTGAAAAAGAATTTATCAAAGCATTAAAAGAAGATGCATGGTTTGGTTCACTGAAAGATTTTGGCGACTGGTGGGTTGGCCGTAATCTTGTTACTGTTGATGTCAATCATGAAGGAAACAAAAGAGTTGTCATCCTCAATGTTCCACGTAGAATGGAAGGACTGGCAGTCATGCTTCCCATTCGTTCTACCCCTGTTTCTGTGGAGAATGGAGGCAAGTATTTTAATGATGGAAAGCTGATTATTTTTGAAATTGCGGAGGGCACCATTAAAATAACACTGGATAATTAGCATATTTTAATTCAAATCGCCGCCATTTTATCGTTTTTAATCGTTTGTAAATTCAGGCCCATTATTTCTCGCTGCCAATAACAATTACTTAGTATCTTCGTAGAAGTTCAATACCCCTTCCCCTAAGGAATCATGAAAAATCAAAAAGAAATCCGCTGCAGTTTTTGTGGCCGCGATAAAAGCGAAACTTACGTACTGATTGCCGGAATTACCGGCCATATTTGCGACCAGTGTATTCAGCAGGCCCAGAACATCCTTAGTGATGAGATGAGCAGCAGGCTGAAGACGAACATCAATACCCAGCTCAACCAGCTCAAACCAATTGAGATCAAGAAATTCCTTGACAACTATGTAATTGGACAGGATGAAGCCAAGAAGGTACTTAGCGTTGCAGTTTACAACCATTATAAACGCATTGCCATTAAACATAAAAAACAGGAAGAAGTAGAAATTGAAAAATCAAACATCATTCTCGTAGGTGAAACAGGTACCGGCAAAACATTGCTGGCACGTACAATTGCGAAGATGTTGAACGTTCCTTTTTGCATTGCCGATGCTACTGTACTTACTGAAGCGGGCTATGTAGGAGAAGACGTAGAAAGCATTTTAACAAGACTATTGCAATCGGCAGATTATGATGTTGCTGCAGCTGAACGAGGTATCGTTTATATTGATGAAATTGATAAGATCGCACGTAAAGGAGACAATCCGAGTATTACCCGCGATGTGAGCGGCGAAGGTGTGCAACAGGCTTTGCTGAAATTACTGGAAGGTTCAACTGTAAATGTTCCACCAAATGGAGGACGCAAGCACCCTGAACAAAAAATGATCAGCATTGATACCCAGAATATTCTTTTCATTTGTGGTGGTGCTTTTGACGGCATTGATAAGAAAATTGCAAAGCGTTTGAATTCTCATGCTATGGGATTCAAGGCAAGCAAAGAAGGAGAAGTTTTTGACAAGGCCAATTACCTACAGTACATCTCCCCTGCTGATTTAAAATCATTTGGATTGATACCTGAACTGATCGGCAGGTTACCGATCGTTTGTCATCTGGATCCGCTGGACAAAGCAACATTGCGCCTGATCCTCACTGAACCAAAGAACGCTTTGATCAAGCAATATGAAAAGATTTTCCACCTCGAAGGAATCAACCTCACCATTGATAAGCATGTTTACGATTTCGTTGTAGAAAAAGCAATGGAGTTTAAGCTTGGCGCACGCGGACTGCGTTCTATTTGCGAAGCGATACTGCTCGATGCCATGTATGAAATGCCCTCACAGGGTAAATCAGTCAAAGAATTTCATCTCACACTACCTTATGCCAAGGAGAAATTCTCCAAGGTGAATATTAATAGGATGAAGGTGGCGTAAACGCAATGTAAGATGTAAGAAGTAATATGTATGATATAACATCCCGGTTGCAGAAATGCATTCGGGATTTTTTATTGCATTCTATCGTAAATCAGAAAAGAAAAAGGGTATTTGTTTCTTTCATCAGAGGGAATATCTCTGCGTGAGGACTCCTTCCACTCTTCCTGAGAAAGCACAGGAAAGTGAACATCTCCTTCAAATGAACGGTGAATGCGCGTGAGGTAAACCCTGTCGCAATATTCTAAAGACTGTGCAAAAATTTCACCTCCACCGATGATAAAGCACTCTGTCTCCTTTTTGCTCTTTGCAAGCTCAATGGCCTCGTCAATGGAATGCACAACCACAGCTCCATCTTCACGAAAATCCATTTGACGTGTAACCACAATGTTTGTTCTTCCTTCCAGCGGACGGTATTTATCAGGAATGCTGTGAAAATTTTTTCTTCCCATTACGACGCAATGTCCAATGGTGGTGTCCTTGAAGTATTTCATGTCGGCAGGCAGGTGCCATGGAAGGTCGTTGTTACGGCCGATGACGTTGTTTTCAGAAACCGCAACTATAATTGAAATCATCATTTGTATAAGGCAATTTATACGGTTCGATAGTTCTATTTCACGCAAAGGCGCAAAGATCGCAAAGAAGAAAATACTTCTGTAAAACTTAGCGGTCTTTGCGCCTTTGCGTGAGATATTATTTAGAGTGACACAATTTGCGGGAATCAAACAGCAACCGGCGCCTTGATTCCGGCATGAGGATTGTAATCAATTAATTCAAAATCATCATACTTAAAATCAAATATGCTTTTCACCTCGGGATTGAGTTTCATTTTCGGCAACGGTCTTGTTTCCCTTGAAAGTTGAAGTTCCACCTGTTCAAAATGGTTTGAGTAGATGTGCGCATCTCCAAGGGTATGAACAAACTCCCCCGGTTCGAGATCACAGACCTGTGCAATCATCATCGTTAGCAAAGCATATGATGCGATGTTGAATGGAACACCCAGGAAAATATCAGCACTGCGCTGGTAAAGTTGGCAACTTAATTTGCCTTTCTCTTCCTCTTTTTGGAGGTTGGGTGGGGCCACATAAAACTGGAAGAAAGCGTGACACGGAGGCAACTTCATTTTGTCGATTTCGCCTACGTTCCATGCGCTTACGATCAGCCTTCTTGAATCAGGATTCTTTTTGATCTGTTCAATTACCTGAGAAATCTGGTCTATTGTTTTTCCATCTACAGATTGCCATGATCTCCATTGCGAGCCATATACCGGGCCCAGGTTTCCGCTTTCATCAGCCCATTCATTCCAGATGCTTACACCGTTTTCTTTCAGGTACTTGATATTAGTCTCGCCCTTCAGGAACCACAGCAGTTCGTGGATGATTGATTTGGTATGAACCTTCTTGGTAGTGAGGAGTGGAAATCCTTCGCTCAGGTCATAACGCGACTGGTAACCAAAAACACTTTTTGTTCCTGTGCCCGTGCGGTCGCTCTTAACTGTGCCATGCTGCATGACGTGGCGTAATAAATCATGGTATTGCTTCATTCCGATATTAAAAAAGCAAAGCTATAAAGGAGAATGGATTGGGAATCAAATGTGGAAAAGTAATGGTCAGTCAATGACCACTTTTACGGATTCCGATATTCCGTCACCGGTTTTCAGGTTCAGCAGATACATTCCAGGTGAAAGGTCGTGTGCGTCGAGGGTTCCGGGAGTGGCGGAAGATTCTAATATTCTTTCGACTTTCAGTAATCTGCCGGTTACATCGTAAACAGAAACCAATACTGGTCCTGCCATTCCAAGTGCATATTTGAAATGAATTGAATGAGATTCAGAAGAATAGTTTGCTGAAAAATACTGAATTAGGTTATCCGGATTTACGATAATTGAGGTTGCATCACAACCGTCGACAAAGATCTCGTATGAATATGAGTTGTAATAAATGACCGGGCAACTATTATCTCTTACTGTTAATGTGAAAACATAAGGCCTGGCACTGACAGATGAAGAATCGGGAGTCCATGAAAATATACCAGACTGAAAAAGACCAGCCGTATTAGTAAGCAAGCCACCCTGGATAGCGTGATCCCAACTAACAAATGTACTGTCTGAATCAAGGTCCTGTGTTAAAATCTGGAAACTGAGCAGTGAATCATAGCATACATGCGTTGAAAAAACGGGAGCTCCGTTTATTCCTGTTGCCGTTGGCGGATTTGGAAGGGCACCGTTGCAACTTTCAAAAATCAATTGGATATCGCGTTCAACAGAACCGATCAATACTCCGTTTCTGTAATCACTAACCCTAACAGCTACAACTGTCACCTGTGGATTGTCAGCATGAAACCGGATTTCTCCATTGGAAGTATTGAACTGAGTAGGATCATTATTATTTGTTACAGGCTGTGAACCCGATAATCCTGGAATATATTGAACATCTGTTGTAGGATCAGAATGGGGAGTATACATGAGATAGTTGAGAGAGTCATGATCAATATCAAATGCATGCTGGTTAAAATATTGAATTTGATTCGCGCACAGGAAAGCAACCGGCACATTAGAAAATGCGGGAGAGTTGTTGCATTGAACCGCAGCATTATTCAATGTTGCTTCCACGTATAAGCAATAAGATGCACCATACGGAAAAAGGTCATTAATCAGAGCGCTTCTATTACAGATAGCAGGACTCATTCCAAATGTCCAATAATTACAAACAGATGGAAGTGTGATATCGCCATGATAATAATTGGCTTGAATTCCCAAATAATTGCTTGCCAGGTTAATACATTTTGTGACAACTGACGGGCAAAAACGAATAATTTCATTTGTTGAATCCAGAGACACAATGATATTTACACTAGCACCCCAGGTTGAGGTTCCAGCAATACTGTAAGATGGATTAACTGCAATTCCCTGACAGTCTCTATATAGCGTAAAAAAAAACCTGTAATTGTTTCCGCCAAGACAAACGTAGGTAAGATCCGCGCCTACGGCATGAGAGGCATAACTTCCTTCGCTGATAAAAAAACAGAAAAGAAAAAGAATGAAACTGTTTTTTTTCATGGCAGTAAATTTTTAATACACGAAATTAGAGGCAAGATAAAAAAATATCTCCATCATTCATCGAAATGCAAATCAACTACATCAGCATCCCTGCAACCGTTGCTGAAAGATAAGAAGCCAGCGTTCCGCAAATCAATGCCTTGAAACCCAGTTTGGCCAGATCAGCCCTGCGCATGGGAGCGAGTTCGCCGATACCGCCTACCTGTATGGCAATGGAAGAAAAATTCGCAAAGCCGCAGCAGGCAAAGCTTACGATGAGTAATGATTTTGGATCAAGTGTTGATTTAATTGAAGCCAGATCAAGATAAGCGACAAATTCATTTACTGCCAGTTTTGTTCCGAGGAGCTGTCCAACCACATGTGTATCCTGAGAAGGAACACCCATTGCCCATGCAAAAACAGAAAATAGAGAGCCGAGGATTTCCTTCAGGCTGAAATGCTGAAAGCTCATTCCTAAAAATGCGTCGTAATCAGAATGGTTAAACATGAACATTCCGAATTTACCGAGGCAATAGTCGATCATTGCGATCAATGCGATCACACCGATGAGCATTGCAATTACGTTCAGGGAAACTTTCAAGCCGTCGCCGGCGCCATGACTGATGGCATCCATCAGGTTGCTGTGTGTTTTTTTAACCTCGAGTTTTACAGTTCCCTTCGTTTCTGATTCCTGTGTTTCAGGGATTACAATTTTAGAGATCACCAATGCAGCGGGCGCAGCCATGATACTTGCCGCCAAAAGATATTCTGCAGGCACACCCATTGAAATATAGACTGCCATTACACCTCCGGCAATGCATGCCATACTTCCGGCCATAGAAGCCAGCAGTTCACTCATCGTCATGGTATTGATGTAAGGCTTGATCAGGATCTGTGCTTCCACCTGACCCACAAATGCACTGGATACATTGCTCAAGGCTTCTGATCCGCTCACGTTCATGATGGCTTTCATTCCTTTTGCAAAAACAGAAACGATTCGCTGCATGAGTCCGATGTGATAGGCAATGCTCACCAATACCGCCACAAAAATGATGGTAGGCATTATCTTAAACATAAAAATAAAAGAATGTGCCGGTCCTACAACTTTGTCCAGTGTTTCCTTATCTACCAGCAAACCAAAAACAAAATTCGCTCCATCCATGGCAAAGTCGAGCACCTTGGTAATTCCTTTTGCAAGGAATCCGAAAATGGATTTGCCCACAGAAGTTTTCAGGATAAACAATGCCAGTGCCAGCTGCAAAGCCAGTCCACTGAGAACAACCCGCATACTAATTGCTTTGCGGTTATTTGATAAAAGAAAGGCGCAGCCGAGGATGAGGACTATGCCGATGATACCGTGGAATCTTTCCATAGAGATGTGAGTAGTGAGATGTTAGTAGTGAGATATGAGTATGGAGATGTGAGTATTGAGTATTGAGTATTGAGTTCCTAGTTTGGATGAAGATACAATAATAGCAAATTTTGCATGTAGGGCATAGCCAAATCCGGCACAATTCAGGGAAAGGACTAAGGATTAAGAAATAGATATCAAAAACTCTCCAAAAGCTGTCTGTTGAAAATGACCGATACAAAAATTGGTGAGGCTGTTATCTCAATACTAAGTTCTCAATACTAATATCTGCCTTCAGAGTCGGGAACACACTAAAATAGCCTCGATCGCAGTGGAAAGCCCGGAGGCCAAAGGCCGAGGACTTGCAGCGAAGAGCGGGACTTAAGCCAAATTTGAAACATCTGAGCTCTGCTCCAAATTCTTTACACAAAGGTATTTCTTCTTTGTTCTATCATCTTGGCTCTTTGCTCTTTTCGCAAGGCACAAAAAAAGACGTGGATTAATCTCACGTCTATTATCTCATATCTAATGTCTTTCTTCAATTGTTCTTTCGTTTCGCCAGTTCATCCCTGATCTTAGTGGCACGCTCATAGGCTTCCTCATCGAGGGCTTTTTTGAGCATCTCTTTCAGGTCTTCAGTGGCTGCTCCGGAAAGTTCACTATCAGAAAGCGCGGTTGCTTTAGATTTCTTTTCTAACTTTTCTTCGATTACATCTTCGATAGGTGTATCCTGATCAATTGCAACTCCTGCTGAGGAAAGAATAAACTCATAGGTATAAATAGGGCAACCGAACCTGACAGCGATGGCAATTGCATCGCTTGTACGGGCATCGACTTCCATTTTCTTTTCGCCGTCGCTGCAGACAAGTTTGGCATAAAAAACTCCTTCGAGAAGATTGAAGATGATCACTTCTTCAACTTCAATATGGAAAGCTGCGGCAAAGCTCTTGAACAGATCATGTGTGAGTGGCCTTTGCGGCGTCATATTCTCCAGCTCAATGGCAATCGCCTGGGCTTCAAAAGCTCCAATTACGATAGGTAACCTCCGCTTCCCTTTGTCTTCTCCAAGAACAAGTGCATACGCGCCTGATTGTGTCTGGCTGTAAGAAAGTCCTACAATTTCTAATTTTATCTTCTTCATGCGTGTCCGGCTAAAGCGGAAAAATCATTTATCGAAAATAATCATTTTTTGTTACACAAATGCGCTTAGTTCTGTCCCGCCCTGAACTTTTTTGCAGCTTCAATGAGCACAGGAACCACTTCAAATGCATCTCCGACTATTCCATAGTCGGCTGCTTTGAAAAATGGAGCCTCCACATCCTTATTTACCACTACAATGACCTTGGACGAGCTTACTCCTGCCAGGTGCTGGATCGCACCGGAAATTCCGATCGCAACATATAGATTCGGGCTGATGGCAATTCCTGTTTGTCCAACGTGTTCGCTGTGTGGGCGCCAACCGGCATCACTAACGGGCTTGCTGCATGCAGTAGCCGCGCCGAGAACGTTGGCAAGTTCTTCGATCATACCCCAGTTCTCAGGGCCCTTCATGCCTCGTCCGGCTGAAACCACGAGTTCGGCATCAGGTAAGGATATCTTATCAGAAGCGCGAATGGTTTCCTTTACTGTCAGCCTGAAATCGTTGTCGTTCAATTGCGGTTCAAAAGGCTGAACAGATCCATCTACTTTATTCTCGATAACCTTGTAAGAATTTGAAACGACGCTTATCACTTTCACATCAGATGTGATCTGAACCATTGCAAATGCCTTCCCTGAATAGGCACCTTTTTTCACAACAAAACCATTTGAAGTATCCGGCAGGTCGACTACATTTTCGCCAAGGCCTGCATTCAGTTTTACGGCGACGCGTGCAGCGATCCCTTTTCCTGAAAAGCTGGCAGACATCACGACTAATTTCGCTCCTTCAGCTTTTGCTGCGTCGGCAATAACTGATGCGTAAGGCTGCACATTCACAGTCTTCAGTTTTTCATTTTTCGCCTGAAGGATCTTTGAAGCACCATAAAGCGACAACTTTTGTAATTCATCACTTCCCACTTCGCCAATAGACAAAGCCGTTAATGAAGATCCAAGTTTTTGTGCAACAGCAAATCCGTAGCTCACCAATTCAAAAGTTGATTTCTTGAATCTGCCTTCAACATTCTCGACGTAAACCAATACACTCATATTGTAAGTTTGAAGTTAGTTGTTTGAGGTTTGTCGTTTGAAGTCAGAATCAGAATGAACATCAGGCTAAAACCATCAAACGCTGAACATATTTATATAATCTTTTTCTCTTCGCGAATCATATCCCATAATTTTCCTGCATCTTCCTGGGCGATCATTTTAACTGAACTTCTAGACACCGGCTTATCATAGGAAACAATTTTCGAAAGTTCAGGAGCATCTACAGGTTCAACAACAGTAAGTGGTTTGGTACGGGCGCTCATGATGCCTCGCATATTCGGAATCTTTGGTTCTGCCATTCCTTCTGAAGCACCGGCTACAAAAGGAAATGAAGTACTCACCATTTCTTTTCCGCCTTCGATCTCCCGCTCGAGATTTGCATTGGTGCCTTCAACATCCAGTTTTTTTGCTGATGAAATAGCGGGAACTCCCAGCATTTCTGCAATCATGGAAGGAACTGAGGCGCCGTTATGATCACTCGACTCGCGGCCACAAAGGATGATGTCGTAGTTGTTTTGTTTTGCAATCTGTGCGATCTGCGCAGCAACAAAATATCCATCGCGTGGGGCAGCATTTACACGTATGGCATCGGTAGCTCCAATGGCCAGTGCTTTTCGGATGGTTGGTTCAGTTGATATATCTCCAATATTGATTGCAGTCACGGTACCTTTGCCCCCATCAGTTAATTCAATGGCGCGGGCCAAGGCGATTTCATCGTAAGGATTGATGATAAAGGTGACACCCTGAGAAACAAATTCTTTGTTGTCAGGGGTAAAAATTATTTTCGCAGTTGTATCAGGAACGTGCGAAATGCAGACTAGTATCTTCATTGATAGTACGAATAGCGAAAGATTGCGAATTTACGAATAACGAATTGTGCGAATAGCGAATTGTGCGAATAACGAAAGATTTCGAATTTACGAAGAACGAATTCGTAAATTCGTATCGATTCGTTATTCGTACCTCAAAAGTCGCGCGAATTTACAGTTTTATTTAATCTCAGGATATAATGGATAAAAGTAATTTAAGAATAGAAATGCTCAGGCAATACCTTGCTGATGACCCCGGGGATGATTTCAGCGAATATGCCCTTGCGCTGGAACTGGAGAAGGCAGGGAACAGAAAGGACGCCATCACACACCTGGAGAATATCCTTGCGAGGAATTCCGATTATCTGGCTGCATATTTCCAGTGCGGAAAATTTTATGAAATTGAAAATGAGACTTTGAAAGCAACAGCCTGCTATACAAAAGGCATGGAGGTTGCGCAAAGGCAAGGCAATACGAGGACGCTCAATGAACTCAGAAGCGCATCTGAAATGATGGACTAAGGCTTCACTTTTTGAGCCTCATTTGATAGCACTTTCATCTGCAGGGTTAGAAAATAGCGGATCAATCTCTTTTTTCCATCCATTTGCCATTTTGATGGTGAAATAAGACAGTATCAGAAGCGGAGAACAGATCAGAAAATAGCCAATACCACCCTCATATCCAGCCCAGAGAGGCACAAAAACGAAAACCATGGCGCAAAAAAGGTACAGGTAGAATAAGCCATAATAAAGTAGTCTGAAAACCCATGAATAAGGTGAGTTGCGGTATGCTTCACATTCTTTTACAAATTCTTCATACTTCATTCGCGCATAATGCTCAGCCTTGTTTTTCATAGCTGCCCGTCTCATTGCCACCTCAGCCGCCGCATAACTTACGGGCTGATCAGGACGACTATTATGATGCTTACCATTCAGATAGTTGATGGCCATTTCATAAGCAGTATGCACACGGATAAAGTCCTCCTGGGCATCAGGAGCAGCGTTCAAATCAGGATGATAAAGTTTTGCTTTTTCACGAAAAGCTCTCCTGATTTCATCTGCATCTGCCCCCGGTTTAAGTCCGAGGATGCGGTAATATTCCAATGGTGACATTTGAGGGGAAAGGTAGGGAATTGGTCGAGAATTGGTTGATTAGTTGATTAGTTGATTAGTTGATTTGAAAATATGAGGATGTGTTGATTTGAGGATGTGAAGATGTGAAGATGGGAGGATGTGAAGATTAGTGGATGAGTGGATGAGTGGATTAGAGGATTAGAGGATTAGTTAACAGCGAGTTTAAGAATAAGAATAATGAATTCGAAAGAGAAATTCCTTATTGTCTATTAAATTCTATTTTTGCGAACCCTAAACGAGTAAAGGGGGTTTCCTAATAAACCAATTAACTTAATCAACCAATCAACAAACCCAGAATGAAAGAACTGCAATTCCGTGAAGCCCTTCGCGAAGCAATGAGTGAAGAAATGCGAAGAGATGAACGCGTTTTCCTGATGGGAGAAGAAGTAGCCCAGTATAATGGTGCTTACAAAGTGAGTCAGGGCATGCTAGATGAGTTTGGCGGGCGGCGCGTGATTGACACTCCAATTGCAGAATTGGGTTTTGCCGGCATCGGTGTTGGCGCTGCGATGAATGGACTTCGTCCTATTATTGAGTTTATGACTTTTAATTTTTCGCTTGTTGCCATCGACCAGGTGATCAACTCAGCAGCAAAAATGATGAGCATGAGTGGAGGCCAGTATACCGTCCCCATTGTTTTCCGCGGACCTACCGGTGCAGCGGGGATGCTTAGTTCACAGCACTCGCAGGCATTTGAGAACTGGTATGCGAATTGTCCGGGGTTGAAAGTAATAGTTCCCAGCAATCCGGCCGATGCAAAAGGATTATTGAAAAGTGCCATCCGCGACAATGACCCTGTAATTTTCATGGAAAGCGAGCAGATGTATGGAGATAAAGGCGAAGTTCCTGAAGGAGAATATCTGATCCCTATTGGTATTGCTGATATTAAAAAAACAGGAACTGATGTCACCATTGTTTCTTTCGGCAAGATGATGAAGATTGCCTTGAAGGCAGCAGAAGAACTTGCAAAAGAAAATATCAATGCTGAAGTAATTGACCTGCGCAGTGTACGTCCGATTGATTACACAACTGTCATTAACTCAGTAAAGAAAACAAACCGGCTCGTAATCGTAGAAGAAAGCTGGCCTTTGGCATCTCTTGCTTCCGAAATCGGCTTCAAAGTACAGCGCGAAGCATTTGATTATCTCGATGCACCTATAAAGAGAGTAATGGGCGGAGATGTGCCACTGCCTTACGCACCAACATTAATTGAAGCATACCTACCAAATCCTGAGAGGGTAATTAAGGCGGTGAAGGAAGTGATGTACCTGGTGTAGTGGTAAGTTAAAAGTCAAAAGTTAGAAGTTAGAAGTTAGAAGTTGAAGATGCCTGAAATTGGTTGACAGATTTATATTTACTATTACTACTAAAGATTTCTTTTTTTGCTACTTTTTTTCTTTGTCAATAACTCTGTTTTTTTGTTAATAACCTCCTCCGGTGGTGAGTAGAGTTCCATTCTAAAGATTTCTTTTTTTGCTACTTTTTTTCTTTGTCAATAACTCTGTTTTTTTGTTAATAACCTCCTCCGGTGGTGAGTAGAGTTCCATTTCGGGATGTTGCTTAGCATTTGTTTTCGTCAAATATCTTTCAAATTGACTCGGAGACATTTCATTTAATAAATTTTTATGTCCACGGTCTTCATTATATAATTGAACAGCACGATTGACTTCCTTTCTTAATTGTGTAAAATTCTTTATCCCTATTGGATCCAGGTATTCTTCTTTGATAGTCCTGTTTAGCCGTTCGCAATACGCATTCTCCCAAGCGTAATCACACATGCTGACCCGTATGTTATTCTTCGCTATTAAATTCAGATAATCTTTGTCGATATACTGGGAGCCTTTATCCGAATGGTGAATGAGCATACTTAAGTCATCACTAGATCGTACACTTAATGCCATTTGAAGTGCCTTTATATTTTCACTTGCCTTAAGGGTATCACTTACGTTGTACCCTGTTATCAGACGGGTATAAACGTCAATTATAAAGACGATGTAATAATGGTGCTCTCCGATAATGTAATAGGTGATGTCGGTTTGTATCAGTCGATTTTTGCTTTTCAACGTTAGTCCTCGTATCAGATTTGGAAAGTACATCAATGATTGGCGATGCGTTGTTTTAACATGTTTGATTTTTCTGGCTATCCTGAATCCGCTTTGCAGTAACAAACGCTCTGTTTTATCTCTGCCTGATCCATCCATCTTAATCCGATTGGCTAGTTTACGGCATCCCATTTTCCGGTGTTTACTCCGTATGAAATTTGCTTGCGATATTATTTGATCCCTGATGGGCCGATCCGAGGAACTGTGGCGGAGGGCTTTATGTGAAGCCTGGCGTGTCAGCTTTAATGATTGGTATACATCTTCCATCTTTATTTTCCTTTTGAGCCTTTCCGCTCTGTAGTAACTGATGACCCGGTGTCGAACTTTTTTTTTATGTCAATGCCCAATTCAGCACTGGCAAATTCAATAATCTTGTCCTTTACCTCAAGTTCCAGTTGCTTGCGCCCTAGAGCTGCTTCAAGTTCTTTTATTTTCTTGAACAACTCTTCCTTATTATTCGCTTCGCTTTTGTTTTGCATAATCAATACAGTTCCTCGCTGCAAATTATGCGAAAACTTTTCAATCCATCGATAAACACTATTGGCGCTCGTTGAATACTCTCTGCAAACCTGAGTAACGCTCATTTTACCCCTTTCTATGTCCTTGATAATCTGCTTTTTTAAATCTGTACTGAAAATTCGTCGTTGTCGAATTTCTATCTTATTTTTACCCATAATTAAGTTGATTTTTTGTCAACTTTTTTCAGGCACTTACA
>JAPLDB010000226.1 GCA_026391975.1 Bacteroidota bacterium
GCTATCGGCCGTGGGCTCTTTACAATTGAACCAAACCCATGAAAAAAAAACTATTCTGGAAAGTTAACCAAAGAAATAATGCAAAAAATGTAGCACTTCTACTTCCGGAATCACCTAATCACCTAGTCACTTAGTCACCTCATCACCTCATCACCTCATCACTCCATCACTTCATCACTCCATCACTCCATCACCCTACTTAAAAAAACTTCGGCATCTTATTATAATTCCGCCTGATCTCTCCGCGCTTCAGCGGATTCAAAATAGCGATCGTGATCTCATAAGCGCTTCCTGCATTGGCATTCTTACGCAATGAGGAAAGGGTATAATCATAGCTCAATCCAACACTTAAATTATTGTATTCAAAACGTGCGCTTACAATTAGTGCATCTGCAAAACGATAATATGCTCCCAGACTAAACATAAGTTCTTTCTGGTAATTGGTGTATTGTGATTTGAAACGGACTTTATTCTTTATAGCAAATCCACCTGCAATTTCTTTCTGACTACCCTGGATCATGAAAAGTGCTTTAGGCGAAAACCAGGTCTGATGTTCATCAGAGGTTGATATATCACTTCCTACATTCACCGTATAACGCCTGTGAATGTTGTAAACTTCGTTGATGAAAAAACTTGTATTCTCTCCGCCAATATGGCTCGCTGCAAGACCCGCATAAACAAAATTGTATTGATCCGGAACATAATGCCAGAATACCCCTGCCGAAAGATCCACAAAACTGAATTGCTCAAGCGAAACATTCTCTCCGTAACCTGCTCCTGCATCAAAATCATCTCCGTTCCACTGACTGCCCCATGTACTGCCACTCATGTTAACCGAATTTTGGTTTAGCCCTCCCTGAAAGCCAACGGAAATGAAATTATCACCATCATCAATCGGAGTAGTATAACTTAATGATCCCTGAATAATCGTCTGCCGAAAAAAATCACTTCCGGAACGGTTTTGAGAAAGCATAAAGCCAACACCAAAAAACTGACCGTTTCTCAATAGTGACCTGCCTACTGGAAGATCAGCTGAAACATGGATGTCTGTATATGCTTTGGTTATTCCTGACCACTGACTTCTGAAGTCATTACTGAAACGAAATTTCCCATTGAATACTCCTGTCATTGCAGGATTTAATGCCAAAGGTGTGTTCAGCCATTGAGAGTAATGAGCATCTTGTGATGATGCAGGAACAATCCCCGCAATCATTAAAATAAAAAAATATAAAATAATTTTTTTCATCGCGCCTTACCTTATCAATGTGATGTTCCCGTTCTTATGATAAATATTCCCGCCTTCACTGATTAAGAACAACGTATATACATAGGTTCCCATCTCGCAGTCTTTGCCTTTGTATTTTCCATCCCATCCTGTTGGATCGCATGGACCTGTATCAGGACATGGACTGCTCGATTCAAAGACTTTCTCTCCCCATCGGTCATAGATCACAAACGATAATTTCTTCACATTGGTTGCATATACACCTACTGTACTGTTTGCTCCGCTGGATGATGGCTTAAAGGAATTCGGTACAAAAATATGGTCGACATGCAGGATTTCTATTGTTACCTGTTTCTTTGTCGTGCAACCTGTCGTGCCATCTGTTATTTCACAATAATAAGTGTAGGCTTCATCCGGTGGATAGCTGTTCGGAGTTACAATTGGGTCGGGGTCAGTTTCTCCAGGCACAAATGTCGATCCCGGAATCTGTGAACTCCATTGATAAGATACCCCTCCGCCTGCATGCAGTTGGACTGAGCCACCGAAATAGATCGCTGTGTCATTGCTAATAAATGAACCCGGTACATTGATTACGTTTATGTATTGTGATAGTACGAGCGTATCAGAACCGTATTGATTGGTCTCAATTAAGATCGCATCAAATATTCCTTCCTCAGGATAGCAGACACGAGGATTTCTTACAGAATCTTCAGACGGCACTCCACCAGGAAAAATCCAGTGCCAGCTTGTTGTACCGTCTATGTTATCGCTCAGGTCAATAAAATCGATGCAGTTGTTTGAACAGAAAAATGTATCCGTTGCCATAAAATGAACGATCGGTTTCGGGCAGGTATCAACAGTGATATAGTTGGTCTGGATCAAAGTATCAGATCCATAATCGTTCTTCACGATCAGTGTTACATTGTATGAGCCTGAATCTGCATAACAAACATTCACCGGATTCTGGTCTGTCGAACTGACAATATTTGAACCCGGAAATAACCATAGCCATGTTGTGGGTGTGCCAAATGATTGGTCAGTAAAATCAATACAACTGCCTTCGCACAATGTTGTCTGACTTGCCGTAAATCCTGCAACAGGAGGTATGCACGCATTTACATTGATATAGTTGGTAAATACGATGGTATCACTTCCGCTGCTGTTGTTAACAATTAGCTGTACTGTATATAAACCCGGAGTATTATAAAAAATACCTGTCGGATTTGGCACTGAAGAAACCGGAGGCGTTGCCCCGAAGAAAGTCCATTGATAAGCAGTGGGGTTGCCGGTACTCAAATCAAAAAAACTGATCGAGTCTCCCGTACATAAAACAGTGTCACTGGCTGTAAAGCCGGCTATCGGTGGAACACATGCGGTTACAGAAATGTAATTTGAGAATAACAGTGTGTCGCTGCCATTCCCATTCGATACTATGAGCTGAACATTATAGTTGCCGGAGGCAGGATAAGAAATACCAACAGGGTTCTGATCAGTGGAAGTTCCGGGAGTGGCTCCGAAAAATGTCCAGTCCCAGGTCGTTGGAGAATTCGTGCTTAAGTCAGTATAATCAATCAAATCACCCGTGCATAGATTTGTACTGCTTGCTGAAAAATTTGCAACAGGTCCACCACCGCAAACATTCACTGTGATGTAACCCGCATGAAGGAACGTGTCCGTGCCAAATGAATTGCTTGCATACAATGTTACATCATAAATACCCGCAGCGCTATAAACGATGCCGGTAGGATTTTGATCTGTGGACGTAGCCGGCGTTCCTCCCGGAAAAGACCATTGCCATCCAGTAGGTGCATTTGTACTCAGGTCAGTAAAATCGATTGCATCACCTTCACAGATTATTGAATCACTGGCAATAAAATCAGCAATGGGTTCTCCTGTGCAAACATTGACAGTAATAAATCCTGTTTTGGTTTCAGTATCACTGCCATCGGCATTCGTTGCTACCAGTATTACATCATAAACGCCGGCAAGACTGTATGAAATACCAACCGGATTCTGATCGGTGGAAGTTCCGGGAGTACCTCCGGGGAATGTCCATTGCCAGGAAGTTGGAGTGTTTGTGCTAAGATCTGAAAAGTATACAGTATCGCCCTCGCATATTGACGTAAAGTCAACATCGAAATCTGCTACCGGTGCAGCGGAAGTAGAAGTTGACAAATGAATATCATCGAATGCTGCTGATGGATCTGTCCCTGTTCCGCTGTCATCATTGTCCCATTGAAATCCCAGTTTCACAGAACTGTTATTATCTGCAGAAGCGGGTAACGTGAGACTATAAACTGTAAAGGTGCCATAAATTGTACCTGCGCAACCACCATTGCTTGTTTTAGGAAGCGGGTCAATTTGAGTCCATGTTGAACCGTCAAAATACCACAGTGTTGCATTACCGTTAATATCAGCAACGTCTCCGCCTTCATAATATAGGAAGTCGAGCGTTATTCCTGTTTTTCCTGTACAATCAATTACCGGAGAAACGGCGCGCTTACTGGTCGACGAACAAACTCCGAATCCACAATAGGCGCCGGTTAAATAGGAGCCTGAATCGCCGGGGATAACCACAGGTGTTGTGATACCTGTATTACCCACATGGAGCGTTTGATTACTTCCACCGCTGCAATCATTGGCGCAGTTTCCTGCTCCATTGTTGTTAACATGTGCGCTGATAAACCAGTCATTGGCATATGTTGCATTAAAACCTACTGTTGAGTCAACAGTCCAGGTTCCATTGGCTGTAGTTAAGCCATCTGCAGGAAATCCGGTATTACATCCGCTGCCAAAATCTTCTGTCCAGAAGACCTGTGAGTAGCCCTGAAGTGTAAAAAACAGCAAGGCCGGAAAACAATAATAGAGGAATTTTCCTGTAAGTTTCTTCGTAATTAGTTTGAGCATATTCGCGGTGAAAGTTACAATTATTTTAATATCTCAAAATGTTATTTACCACTAAATATCAATGGTAGAGGACTCATTGAATGAAGGCGACTGGACGCCGGAAAATCAAAATAATTTCAGGCCATGGATTTAACAAACTTGTACAGATTAAAGTCTGCTTCTTTTTCATGAGCGCTAATCTTCTCATGAATGTTAGCTTTACTCACCCCTCTCATGCGTTCACGTTGCAGAAGCCGGAATGCTTTTTCAGTGAGCAAAAATATTTTTTTTTCGTTGTTGGTGTTTTCTCTATTGTGTTTGTCAATATGCATAACCAGCTCGCCAACCCCTTCATTATTCATTGCTGAAGTCTTAACAACCGGAGCGGTCCATTCCAAGTGTTCTTTATCATGGATCAAATGCCTCAGATTAACTGCAAAACGATCCGCTCCTTCCCGGTCGCATTTGTTAACAACAAAAATATCAGCGATTTCCATGATGCCGCTTTTCATTGTTTGAATGTCATCACCCGATTCGGGAACGAAAACAACAACTGTGGTGTCTGCCAATCCCGCTATCTCAACCTCGCTTTGACCAACACCAACCGTTTCAACAAAAATGTAATCAAAGTTCGATTGCCTGAGTACATCAGTCACTTCAATTATCTTTTCACTCAGGCCGCCCAAAGATCCTCGCGAAGCAAGTGAACGGATAAAAACATCAGGGTGATTGAAAAAAGCTGACAACCTCAGGCGGTCGCCTAAAAGAGACCCGTAATTAAACGGTGAGGTTGGATCTACTGCCACAATAGCAATTCTTTTTTTCTGCTGTAAAAGATAACCAACCAGTGAATTAATAAGTGTGCTTTTACCAGCCCCCGGTGGACCGGTAATGCCGATAATAGGAATCGATGCACGTGAATTCAGTGAAAGAAGAATTTCCTCATAGCCTCCAAGTTCATTTTCCACAATGGTAATGGCACGGGCAAGAGATTTAAAATCTCCTTCACGAAGTGAACTGATGATTTCTTTCACATTATTCACGCCTTCATTTTTTTTGATGTGAACAAAGGAACAAGAAAGAACCCTTACTGCAAAAAAGTATATAACTTGCTCGCGTGATTCCTGTATCTGCCATCATAATTACACTTAACGAAGAGCGCAACATCGAAAGATGTATTGATTCCCTCAAATCTGTTGTGGATGAGATCCTGGTGGTTGACTCTTTTTCAACTGATAGGACAAAGGAAATCTGCATCTCAGCCGGTGTCAGGTTTATTGAGAATAAGTGGATGGGTTATTCAGCACAAAAGAACTTTGCCCATCAACAGGCTAAAAATGACTTTATTGTTTCTTTAGATGCTGATGAAGCGCTTTCTGATGAACTTCGCCGGTCAATCCTTGAGATCAGGAGTAGTGTTGCTACCGGACTATTTAGTTTTAACCGGCTTACCAATTATTGTGGAAAATGGATCAGGCATGGCGGCTGGTATCCTGACATCAAGTTGAGATTATATGACCGAAGAAAATGCCGGTGGGAAGGAACCATTCACGAGAGGCTAATTTACCCCAGGGATGAAAAAGTGATTTTGCTAAAAGGAGATTGTCTTCACTACACATTTTATACTGTTGACGAGCACAGGAAACAGGTAGAAAAATTTACATCCCTTATGGCGAAGGAGGAATTTGCCAGGGGAAGGCGCTCTTCCTGGTTTAACATTATTTTTAATCCGGTTGTAAAATTCGTCAGAGACTATTTCTTTCGCCTTGGCTTTTTGGATGGTAAGGAGGGATTCCTGATCAGTCGCATCTCTGCCCATGCAGCATACATGAAATATACAAAGCTCATGAAATTGAGTAAATGAGAAAAAGCATTAATTAGAAAAATAACGAATGACATCCATTAAAGAAGTAACTGATTATCTTGAGTCAATCGCGCCTTTGTCTCTCCAGGAAAGTTATGACAATTCGGGATTGATCGTCGGAGACCATTCCAATGAAGTAAAAGGCATCCTGATTGCACTCGATTGTTTGGAAGAAGTCATTGACGAAGCCGTTAAACAAAATTGCAACCTCGTGATAACGCATCACCCGATTGTATTTTCAGGATTGAAAAAGCTGAATGGAAAAAATTATGTTGAACGCACTATTATAAAAGCCATCCGAAACAATATTGCCATCTACGCTATTCATACCAACCTTGACAATGTGTATGCAGGGGTCAATAAGAAAATATGCGATGTCCTTGGATTGAAGAACTTGAAAGTTCTGTCCCCAAGAAAAAATGTATTGCGAAAACTTGTTACTTTTTGTCCTGTGAACGATGTTGAAAAAGTCCGCTCAGCATTATTTGAAGCGGGCGGCGGTAAAATTGGCAACTATGATGAAGCTAGCTTCAATATTTCCGGAACGGGAACTTTCCGTCCTTTGGAAGGTGCAAATCCATATATAGGTGAAATAGGAGTACAACACCGGGAATCTGAAATCAGGATTGAAACCATTTTTCCAAACCACCTGGAATCTCAAATAGTCGCTGCTATTCGTCGGGCGCATCCATATGAGGAGGTTGCCTATGATATATATTCACTCGAAAATTCCAATCAGGAGGTTGGAAGTGGAATGGTCGGGGAACTGTCGACTGAAATGGAGGAGATGGAATTTCTTGAATTTCTCAAATTTTCAATGAAATCCAAGGTAATTCGTCATTCTGGTCTTTTCGGAAGAAAAATTAAACGCATAGCAGTATGCGGGGGCAGCGGAAGTTTTCTGTTAAATGATGCAATTAAAGAAAAAGCAGACTTTTTTGTAACGGCTGATTATAAATACCACCAGTTTTTTGACGCAGAAGGCAGGATCATAATTGCTGATATCGGCCATTTTGAAAGCGAACAGTTCACTATGGATTTATTAAAAGAATTGATTGTGAGAAATTTTTCTACATTTGCCGTCCGTTTGACAGAATTGGTAACAAATCCTGTACATTATTAC
>JAPLDB010000093.1 GCA_026391975.1 Bacteroidota bacterium
GAACGAAGCCAGCGTTTGAATTCTTCAACCTTCTCATTTATATTATCGCCGGAATGGATACTATTATCCTTTTTGTTTGACTGCTCATGGGTTAAATCCTTACTTCCTGTTTCCTCAGTCTTCACTGATTCCGGCAAAATATTTTCTTCTTTCTTCTCAGTTGAGGAAAATCCGAATGTCCTGCGATTGGTTTCAGTATCCGGAAGATGCCAGGCCCTTATCGACTGACTCCATTTTGACCCGGGAATATTTTTAATACGCTCATTCAATTCAACATTCTTCTCAAAGTACAACGCAATTCTCCTCTCTCCCTTATGAGAGATTAATTTTGCTTCTAAAATCTTATTCTGCTTCATTGGTTTTCTTATAACTTATTTAAAGATGAACCTGCATTCACCTTGTAATTTGCACCGGAAAATTAATTTACTGAATTGGCATTTACATCCAATTAAATAGGGATTATTTATTCTTTGATCATTCCGGAATACTTCTGTGATCAGCACAAATTCTGATTGCCATATCACCTGACGAATCCGTTGATAAATGGATTTGGGTAGTTATACCGATACGGTATCTGTAATAGTCCAATGCGCCTTCCGGTCCACAGGACTCCTCATGGAGCTTTTGAACTACTGTGTACTACGTAGGTTATGTAACATAAAAAAATCGAAATTGGCAGGTTGAGAAGTATTCAAAATGTTGCCTAAGTAATGACCGAAGTAGTATCACAGCTACTCTATTGGCATTGTACCAGAAGCATTATTGGATTAATTTGAATTGAGTAATGGTATTATATGCCCCTTTTGTAAAACCCCCGAATCACGTATATTTGACAGCCCGCTAATTTCGGGCATTGACCAACCTTACCATCATGGCAGAAACACTTCACGCAAATCCTCCTGTTATCCAGCCAAACGGCTCAGCGAATACTTCCGATGCTTCGGGAATGATCAGACAAACCACCGTAAAAAATGAAATTACCGTTTCCGGCGTCGGTTTACATACAGGCGTTACTGCAAACCTCACTTTCAAACCGGCACCCGAAAATCATGGCTACCAGTTCAAGCGGATTGACCTTCCCGGTCAGCCTGTCATCGAAGCGGATGTGGATCATGTGGTTGATACCAACCGCGGCCCAACCATTCGCAAAGGCGATGCTAAAGTGAGTACCATCGAACACGTCCTTGCCGCGCTTTCAGGAATGGAGATAGACAACGTAATGATGGAAATTGATGGTCCGGAAGTACCCATTCTGGATGGCAGTTCCAAACCATTTATCGACGTCCTTGAAAAAGCAGGAATCTTGGAGCAAAATGCCGAGCGGATCTATTATACCCTCAGCGAAAATATTACTTACGAAGATCCTACACGCAAAACAGAGATGCTCGCTGTACCGAGTCCGGATTTTCGAATCACCGTAATGGTTGATTATAACACTGACATTCTCGGTACCCAGCATGCTACACTTTATAATGTCGGAGAATTTAAAAGCGAGGTGAGCGAAAGCCGCACTTTTTGTTTCCTGCATGAACTTGAAATGATGCTCAAAGCAAACCTGATCAAAGGCGGCGATATCAACAATGCAATCGTCGTTGTGGATAAGCCGGTAAGCGACGACAAGCTGGCCTACCTCAGAAAAGTATTCAACCGAAATGATGTGACAGTTGAACGGGGTTTTCTTAACAATGTAAAACTGCGCTCACAAAATGAACCTGCACGGCATAAGTTGCTGGATATTGTCGGAGACCTGGCACTCGTCGGCGCTCCGCTGAAAGGACACATTCTCGCTGCCCGCCCCGGACATGGCGCCAATGTTGAGTTTGCAAAGCTCATCAGGGCGATGATGAAGCGCGACCGTTTCAAAGAAAAAGTGCCGCAGTACAATGCAAATGCCAAACCTCTGATGGATGTCAATGCCATTCAGCGGCTTCTCCCCCACCGTCCGCCATTCCTATTCATCGACAAAATTCTTGAGCTCAGCGACAAACACGTTGTCGGACTGAAACAGGTAACGATGAATGAATATTATTTCGCAGGACATTTTCCCGGTGCGCCTGTGATGCCGGGAGTACTGCAGATCGAAGCCATGGCACAATGTGGCGGAATACTCATTCTCAGTACGGTTCCTGATCCGGAAAATTATCTCACCTATTTTATGAAAATCGACAACACCAAATTCCGCGACATGGTGTTGCCCGGTGATACCCTTATCTTTTCACTCGAACTCGTTACGCCTATCCGCAGGGGTATCTGCCATATGAGAGGCAAAGCCTTCGTCGGCGATAAAGTGGTGATGGAATCAGAAATGATGGCGCAGATCGTGAGAAGGGAAAAGAAGAAGTAAATTCAACAGGTCTTTATTATTAGCAAATACTGTCCACTGGCATGAATTGCAGCGAATATCCGTCCGTGCTGAAATTCTCTACGTGCCTTTTATTTTTCTCCCTAAGTTTAGAAGCCCAAATCGGTAAACATAATTGCATAAAAGCAGATTATCTGTTTTCACTTTTAAACTATCTTCGCAAGCGGGATCAATGATGTAAGATGTAATTCTTTTAACATTAGCACAATTGGTAGCATTCGTAACATTTGTAAATTAGTATCTTAATTAGTAATTAGTTACCCACCTTGAAACAAGACATAGAATTCAACAAGAACGAAGACAGCATGCGCCAGTTGGTAGATGCATTGAAAAACAAGCTTAACAAAGTTGCTGAGGGTGGCGGGAAGAAGAATGCTGACAAGCAAAAAGAACAAGGCAAACTATTGGCACGTGAGCGTATTGAATATCTCATAGATAAAGATTCTGATTTTATTGAGATCGCTGCTTTGGCTGCTGATGGTATGTATGAAGAATATGGCGGCTGCCCGTCTGCAGGTGTTGTTACCGGCATTGGATATGTAAGCGGACGACAATGCATGATCGTTGCCAATGATGCAACAGTAAAAGCCGGTGCATGGTTCCCGATGGCAGGAAAGAAAAATTTGCGTGCGCAGGAGATCGCCATGGAGAACAGGATTCCGATTATTTACCTTGTAGATTCTGCCGGTGTTTTTCTCCCGATGCAGGATGAAATTTTTCCGGACAAAGAACATTTCGGCAGAATTTTCAGGAACAATGCAATGATGAGTTCCATGGGAATCATCCAGATAGCTGCCATCATGGGTAGCTGTGTTGCCGGTGGCGCTTACCTTCCCATCATGAGTGACGAAGCCATGATCGTTGATAAGACAGGAAGCATTTTTCTTGCAGGAAGCTATCTTGTGAAAGCAGCAGTTGGTGAGGACATTGACAATGAAACATTAGGCGGCGCAACCACACAGTGTGAAATCAGCGGCGTTACCGATAATAAATTTCCGAATGATAAAGCAGCACTTGATCACATCAAAAACATCTTTAGCAAAATAGGTCAATATGAAAAAGCCGGTTTCAACAGAATAAAATCCCGCAAACCCAAGCTGAACGAGAAAGATATTTATGGTCTGATCCCAACTGAAGCATCGAAGCAATACGACATGTATGAAGTGATCGCACGGCTGGTAGACGACAGCGAGTTTGATGAATACAAAGACAAGTACGGACAAAGCATCATCTGCGGACTTGCGCGCATCGATGGCTGGAGCGTAGGCATTGTAGCCAACCAGCGAAAGGTTGTAAAAAGCAAGAAAGGTGAAATGCAATTTGGCGGCGTGATCTATTCCGACAGCGCAGACAAAGCAGCACGTTTTATCATGAATTGCAACCAGCGAAAAATTCCGCTTGTTTTCTTGCAGGATGTAACCGGCTTTATGGTTGGATCCCGCAGCGAACAGGGTGGCATCATTAAGGACGGTGCAAAAATGGTAAATGCACAGGCAAATTCTGTAGTCCCAAAGTTCACCATCATCATCGGTAATAGTTATGGAGCAGGAAACTATGCAATGTGTGGTAAAGCGTATGATCCGCGTCTCATTGTTGCGTGGCCTACAGCACAACTTGCTGTTATGGGTGGCTCACAGGCGGCAAAGGTGCTGTTGCAAATTCAGGTAAGTGCTGAAAAAGCCAAGGGAAAAGTTGTAAGTAAAGAAGATGAGGAAGAACTGCTAAAGAAGATCACAGACCGCTACACCAGCCAGACATCGCCCTACTACGCTGCTTCACGGTTATGGGTCGATGCAATCATTGATCCGCTGGATACCAGGAAATGGATCAGCATGGGTATTGAAGCAGCCGACCATTCACCAATAAAGAAAGAATACAACGTAGGCGTGATCCAGGTATGAGCATTTTTCATCTGTTCAGCTGATCACTGTTCACCTAATCATTTGGTTCCATCGCCAAAATAAATTTGCAGATGTAATTTATTTTGCCATCTTTCCTGCATCAACCAATTCGTGTGGGAAAATGCGATGACTAATTCGCACTTCTTACCAAACTTAAAATGAAAATTACTACAGCAAGAGGCATTCGTCTCCTCATTGTTCTGGCGGTATTTTCTGCTGCTGAACTAAACGCACAAACAACTTTTGTCCGCACCTACAATAAGGGCGACATGGGTTACACCGTAAGGGAAGTTAATGGCAACAGTTACGTTGTTGCCGGCGGAACGGATTACTACTACAACTTCCATTGGTTTATCCAGTCCGCACTTGCCACCACCAATATTCATTTATTCAAAACTGATGTAAGTGGTGTTCTTCAGTGGGAAAGGGTCATCAGTAAATTAAATACGAGGATGATTGCCAGATGGATGGAACCCACATTTGACGGTGGATACATTCTTACAGGATCATCTAACACCGATAAAGTATGGCCACCGGACAGCAATGACGTTGTGCTGGTGAAAACAGATGGAACAGGAATGGTTTCATGGTGCAGAATTTTTGATTCAGGAAAAGATGACGTAGGATTTTGTGTGCAGCAAACTGCAGATAGCGGGTATATCATCAGTGGCTTCCATGATGCAGTGCCGATGAGTTTATCAGGCAACACATACATTTTGCTCATTAAGACCAATTCACTTGGCATTGTTCAGTGGGAAAAAAAGTATCAGTTTGCGATCCGTGACCTCGATACCTTTGAGCCTTTTACCTATGTAGCGAAACAAACAAGTGACGGCGGGTATGTTGTAACCGGTGGAATTACAGCTTCCCATCCGTCTGATGTGAATGTGCTGCGTACGGATGCTTTTGGTAATGTGTTATGGGCGAAAACGTATGAACAGGATAACACAATCTTCAGGATCAGTTTAGGACTTGATATCATCGAGACATCAACAGGAGATTTTGTGATTGCCGGTAGCATGGACAAAGACCAGCCATTGCACCTGAATTATCCATATTTTCTCAAGATCAGCAGCACAGGTGTCCCGATAAAACAAAAGTTCTATGAAACGGTGCCGGACCTGGCATTTCAGAGCGGATTCTCTTCTGTTGAACAAACCCCTGACGGCGGATTTTTCTTTACAGGAATGGGCGGATACAGCAACTTTGGATCACAGGCACAATTGCTAAAGACCGATGCAAACCTTGATGTTCAATGGACACGCGTGTACACTGCAGATGGATTGTCAACCGTAGGATCAATGTCAGGCCGCCATACAACCGATGGCGGTTATATATTTGCCGGCAAACGAAATATGGCAGGAAGCATCCTGATGAAAACAAATTCCCTTGGACTGGTAGACTGCAAGGTCCCAAATACACTGAATGAATATACGCCTTCGCTTGTTGTTTCTAACTGGACACCATCCATAATCAGTGGAATAGTCTCAAGCAGCCCGTTGCTATCAGTATCAACACCAATGGTAGATACTTCCATTGCATGCCCTGTTTCCATTCCAACGCTTCCTGTTGAACTGGATTATTTTTCTGCTTCAGCAATGCCTGACAGGAAGGTTTCAGTCGAATGGATAACAGAAAGCGAAATCAATAACGCATATTTTATCATTGAAAAAAGTCTTGATAATATGTCTTTCTCTGATGCAGGCAAGGTAACCGGCGCCGGGAATTCAACCTCTTCACAAACTTATTCTTTCAGTGATTAAAAGCCCTACTCCTCCCCTGTTTCATATTACCGCCTGCGTCAAGTTGATTATGATGGCAGCGAACATCTTTCAAAAGCTGTTCCGGTTAGTTTCGGCAGCAGGTATTTTGAAGTGATGAGCGCGAGAGCGGATTATGAAAATAATTCATTGATCGTTTTGATTGGTGCCATCGATAATGAAAATGCATTTTATACTTTAACAGATGCTCTCGGAAAAATGGTTGTAAGCGGCTCAGCGTACTTAAGCAAAGGTGTTTCACAACTGACACTTGACATGAGAAATTTTTCCAAAGGAATTTATTTCTTTTCTGTTACCAATGGAGAAAAATCGAGTAAGATGAAGGTAGCCTATTGAATATGCATTCGTCATTTTGCTGAACTTTCTTCTGTAGATTTCATCTTCTTTAAATCTCTGAATGCGCGCTTAATCCTTGAAAACGCATGTGCTTTTTATGCGGGGATTTCAGGATTGGATCTATGGATATGAAAGCTGTTGCATAAACCCGATTGAAAGGAAAAGCCTGACCCGCAATAAGCGGGGCGGCTTTGGGATGAAAGCGGGAAGGGTGCTGCTATAAAACGGCATGTTCTTTTTCCATTTGGTTGAAAACTTTTTGCAAAACCAATTCCCCTCTCTTCTATCTTCGGCGCTTCAATTTCTATTCCACATTCTCAACAATTCGTATTTAGCACATTCGCAACAATTCGTATTTAGTACATTGCAACTATTCGTATTTAGTACCCTCGCAACAATTCGTATTTAGTACATTCGTCCCGACCCATCGGGATAATTAGTATTTAGTAATATGGATCTAACAGACAACATCAACAAAGTGAAGGAATTTCACGATGTATTCGGCCTCGAATACAATGAAGAACCCAATGCCAACATCAGCAAACGCATGTATGAATTGCGTCACCGCCTCATGCAGGAGGAGAATGATGAATACCTGGAGGCATGCGAGAAAGGTGACCTGACGCTGATTGCTGATGCACTAGGTGATAAAATGTATATTCTCTTTGGAAGCATCATCGCCCACGGATTGCAATATAAGATCGAAGAGGTTTTTACCGAGATCCATCGGAGCAACATGAGTAAACTGGATGAAGAAGGTAAACCAATCTACCGTGAAGACGGAAAGATCATGAAATCAAAAAACTATTTTGTGCCTGACATTAAAAAGGTATTGGAAGAAAAATAACAATCTTAATGTTAGCGAGCCCTGCGCTTTTTTTTACGATGAACTCTGGGCAAATTTTATTTGATTTTTAATAAGTAATATCGCTTAAATCAAAAGCCGGTCTCGCAATTGCAAGACCGGCTTTTGATTTAGTTGAATGATAGTATCAATAGATCAATGACACTCTTCCTGTCACATACCGTTTTCCAAACTTGGAATACTTCAGATCGACTTTGTACACATAAACATCTTCCGGTGCCGGTTTTCCATTTTTCTGGCTCAAACCCTTCCATGGATTTAATTCGTCTCCATGGAATATCTCCTCTCCCCAACGGTCAAATATCCAGAAATCAAAATCTTCGAGCGATGTGCCCATAGGTGTGAAGAACTCATTCCTGCCATCGCCGTTGGGCGTAAAACAGTTCGCGATGAAAACGGAAATATCTTCTTTCACAATTACTTTATAGGTTATTGAATCAATACAACCATAGATGTTAGTGACTACAAGGGAAACGTCATATACTCCGGGCTGTGCATAGGTGTGCGGTGGATTCTGAATATTGCTCGAATCTCCATCGCCAAAACTCCACTGCCAGGTAATCGGATTGAATGACAGATCCTGAAAAACCACATCTGGAGCCAGCGTAGATGGTTCAAGCGGGCGGTAGGTGAGGTTTGCATCAGGTGATGGATTGACGGTGACAATCACAGAATCACTTACAGGTGTCGAGTTGCAATTGTCTGTAACAGTCACATTATACTGTGTAGTTACACCCGGTGTAACGATGACAGTTGCAGTAGTTCCTGCATTCTGACTCCAGTCATAATAATATGGTCCGCCATCGCCTCCTCCCGGGAAAGCATTTAAAGTTACAGGCTCATACGGACAAATTATTGTACTTCCGGAAGCAATAAGGTTAAGTGGCGGAAATACATTAATAAGGATCTGATTTGAATTTGCAGTTGGCTGAGTGAGGCATGTCTCTGAAGAAGTAAGCATCGCCGTGATCACATCTCCTTGCACAAGCGTTGTGGAAGAAAATGAAACACCATTCACACCCTGGTCAACACCATTCACATACCATGTATAAGATGGCGTAGGTCCGCCATTGTTTGCAATGGCATCAAATGTCACATTCTGACCGAGGCAGATCGTATCAGTCGAAGCAAAAGATGAAATTGTAATATCCGGCGTCAGATAAGGAATGACTACAGCAACAATTTGATTTGACGTTGCCGTGGCAGGATTAACGCAAGGCGCATTGCTGGTTAATTCTACTGTTACAACATCACCGTCATTTAATACGCCTGAATAAGTATCAGCTGTTGCACCCGGAACGGCATTGCCATTTACGTACCACTGGTAAGCAGGATTAGGACCACCGTTCACTCCGACAGCAGTAAAATTCAACACGTCTCCAGCGCACACACTTGGAGGAAATGATGATTGCGTGATACCTGGTATCGGGTTAGGCGTAACATAAATAGTATAGCTTGTAGATGCAGGTGATGAACAAGGGAGTGTTGAAGTCATTGTTACACCCACAATCGCACCGTCAGTCATTGTACTGGATGTTAAGAAGCTTGTGTCATTTCCACCTACTGCACTTCCATTGATGGTCCATGCATAAATAGGATCCGGGCCTCCGCCGGCAGGACTGGCAGTAAATGTCACCGGACTTCCGTCACAAATTGTATCATCTGTTGAAGTGAGTGATACTGTAGTAGGGATGATCGGGAGAATGGTCATCTCAAGCGTATCATTGTCTGTTGTTGGTACGGCACATGAGAATGAAGTTGTAAGAACACATTCAAAAATGCTTCCTGTCACAACCGGTAATGACGGAGAATATGTTGATGAAGTTGCACCTGCTATTGGCGTACCGTTGAGCAGCCACTGGAATCCGGGATTGTTGCCTCCGTTTTGCGGAGCAGCAGTAAATGTCATTGGTGTATTGTCGCAAACGATTTGTCCTACGTTTGATGTAACATCCACGATCGGTGATGCATTTGATACTACAACAACACTTGCAGCGGCATTGGCTGTAACCGGAGATGCGCACAAAGCATTCGAAGTCAACGTCACACTGTAAACATCGGTGGTGTTGACAGGCGTAGTATTATAAATCGCAGCATTGGCTCCGGGAATCGCCACATTATTTAACAACCATTGATAGGCTGGTGCGGTTCCTCCGTTGGTTGGAGATGCGGTGAAAGAAACCGGCGATCCTGCACAAACAGTATCATCTGAAAGCGTGATGGACACAGCAGGTACAGGCGTAGGACGGACATTGATACTGTAACTATCCGTTGCGGAAGCCGGCGAAGCACATGGTGCATTTGATATGATCTGCACAGAAACCGTATAGGATGTTGCAGGTGATGTTACATTTAATGTATCATAATTTCCACCTGCAAGATTGCCATCGACGGTCCATTGGAAACTTGGATTGGATCCGCCATTTACAGGTACAGCTGTAAAAACCACAGGGTCACCGGTACACACTGTATCAATAGTTGCGGTAATGCCGACTGCAGGAACTACAGTAGGAATAACAGTGATCTCAAGCGTATCGTTGGCATTGTTAGGATTCGCACAAGCGAGAGAGGAAGTAACGATGATCCCATAAATTCCTCCGGCGCCTGCCGGTATTGTAGTATAGGTAACGTTTGTTGCTCCGGCAATGTTCACACCACCGAGTTGCCACTGAAACGTAGGAGCTGGTCCTTCATTTACAGGCGCAGCAGTGAAAGTTACCTGCGTGCCGGCGCAAATCACATTTGGCTGATCAGCGGTTACAGCAACTGAAGGAACGATGTTGGCGGTAATAGTTACTGTTTGTGTATCTGTTGCAGTCGGCGGGTTCACGCATGCAGAATTTGAAGTCATGATCACACCAAAAACATCGCCGGGAAGAGGATTGGCAATTAATGTATCATTGGTAGCGCCTGGAATGGTAACTCCATTGAGTTGCCATTGGAAAATTGGTCCCGGCCCTCCACCTGTATAAGTTGAAGCAAAAGTTACAGCCTGTCCCGGGCAAATGGTATTGGGTGCTGCAGTGATTGTGATTGTTGGCACAACAGAATTTGATACAGGAACGAGAATCCCTGTTGAAACAGTATCAGGAAGCGCACAGGTAGAATTCGAAGTAACAAGAACACTGACGGTAAAATTTGCTGCCGGAGCAGTGGTGTTTAGTGTTGGACTGTTACCACCCGTGGCAACACCATTGATAAACCACTGGAACGTTGGAGCAGAACCTCCATTCGTAATGTTCGCCGTAAAGGTTACTGCCTGACCTGGACACAAGCCATTTGGAACGTAAGTAATATTCGCTGTTGGCGGGCTTCCCGGTTCAACAAGAAATGATTGCGTTTGTGTGAAGTTGCAGGTCAGTGCTCCACTTACAACCTGGTAGTTTAGTGTGGCAGTACAACTGCCTGTGGATCCCGGCGCATTCCAATTCAGGATTTGTGTATTGTTAAAAGCAGCGGCAGCAGGGCAACTGATGATCCAGTCATAGCTGGATGGAGGTGATGCACCACCGGCTGTAAAAGTCATCGGCGTATTTGTACACACAGTGTCATTCGGAGAAATTGTAAATCCGGGATTCTGAAAAGGTACAACGGTTACGTCTGTACTACCTGTATCGGTTACCCCGCAAAGGTCGGTAACAGTCACCATGTAATGTGTGGTAGTTGTCGGACAAACATTTACTACATCACCAACAAGACCGCCAGGCATCCATGTGAAGGTATAAGTATTTGTTCCCTGCACTGTTGGCACACCCCAGTCTGCAGTAGCAGCAATGTTTGTACACTGTCCTTCGCAAATCGTTTGTGGCAGAGTTACGTTCGTTAATTCAACCGTTCTTCCCTCTATGGTCATAATCCATTGGCTGTTGGCGAGGATACATGATGCATCGCATGGAACGACAGGTACCCAGTTACACCTGCTGAACTTCATTTCGAAATCAACAAAGTAAGGGGCGCATTGCGGAGGTAATACACATGGTGACAAGGGTGGTACTGCATTGAGCAACTGCGCAGGCCAGAAGAAACATGCTCCTTGTATTCCACCAAGGCAAGTAAAATTTCTGGTCGTACATGGAGCAGCAATACCGGGAGTCGTCATGGTAATTGTAAACCCTCCGTCATCACGGATGCAAGGAAGGTTTGCCAGGTATGAAAAGTTCGTATAGATGGCAGTAATCTCACAATTGGCCGGAGTTGGAACTGCATTCATAAAATAGCTGCAACCATTCGTTCCACACGTAGCAGTAAATCCTGAACCAATGATGGTAGCCTGCGGCACTGTTACAGCAGACGATACTATCGGATCAATCGTAACAGGGTAAATCGTTTTTCCATCGTTGAGCCAGCTCACAGGAACATAATAATCAATCTGATTGTCTTTGAATGTAAATGGCATCTCAAAATAATTTTCCGAATTTTCCCTGGCGTCAAATGCATAACTTCGGGTAAAATCAAAAAACTTTTCGTTGTTGCCATCATTGATATTCATTGCGCCAAGATGTTTTTCTCCGTCAAGCTTCATTGCAAATGATAAATCTGCCGTAAGTCCTTCAGGAATATCGATATTCTGAGACATCGCCATATAACCGTTGGAAAATGCAACAGGGATCTGAAGTTTACCCCTGATGACGAAACTTGTTTTTACTTTTCCATGAGATGTAACCATTTTAAGGTCAACACCGGGATAAAAATTTTCAAACAGCAGGGTTGTCTCAGTAAAATTTTCTGACTTCACAACATGAGTCCAGTCACCGGCACCAAAACTGAGCGTTTCACCTGTTGCACTAATGAGTACAAGAGAAATATTTTTATTGAAACGCAATTCCTTTCCATGGTTGTTAATGGAAGTCAATTTGCGCTCAAGGTCAATTACAACCGGTGATGGTTGCTGCCTGGCAGCAAATACCTTTTCGCTTTCCTGAATTAACCTGGGATCTACTGTTCTGAGGAAACCATTTTCATCAGTGTAATTCATATCTCCAACTGACTTCTGACTAAAAGAATGCATGTAGCCATCGCCGGGCTCACTCACAAATTCCCTCGTATTGGGAGTTCTTTTTTCAATTAGTTCAATACAATCAGTACACGGTGCATTGTATGGAAGAATTCCATGTTCAGGATGCTTCTTTGCTGCCTCACTATCGTATTTGGCAAGAAGTTTTTCAGGTACTTTCTTATTGATGGGTGTTGTTGATACCCAATCTCCGTAGGAATAGGCGGAGATCAATAGAAAACAGACTAAAACAGGAGAAAGGATTCGATTTTTCATATCAGGAAAAGAAAAGGTTTGCCAAATATAAGTTATTGAATTCAGATAACAAACGGTTTTTTAACCAAAATTGTTGATCTTTTGGCGAATCACATGAAAATTGGTGTAAGTCGGCCCAAAGTAACTACAGCCAGTACCCAATTGGGCAAAAATCCTAATAAGCACACCACAAAAAACTACAATTATTGAGAAAGCATGTGCGCAATTGTCACAAGCGATCTGTCTATCAATTTCCTGTTATTGACAACTTCACTCAGTGGGGTAAAATGGATCTGATTGTTGATGACGCCGACCATTTCATTTTTTCTGCCTTCCACCAAACCTTCAATCACTGCAAAACCAAGTCTGCTGGCAAGTACGCGGTCTGCGCTTGTGGGGCTGCCTCCCCGTTGCATGTGTCCAAGTATACTAACCCTGGTATCAAATCCGGTAAAACGTTTTTTCACTTCTTCAGCAATTGCGTATGCTCCGCCTGCATCATCACCTTCAGCCACGATCACTATCATGGAAGTTTTCTTTCGCTGCCATCCGCGTTCAAGTATTTTCACAAGCTGCTCAACGCGTGTATCAGTTTCGGGAATCAGGATGGCCTCTGCTCCTACTGCTATGCCGCTGGTGAGTGCTATCATTCCTGAATCACGGCCCATGACCTCTACAAAAAAGAGACGATCGTGTGATGCTGCTGTATCGCGTATCTTATCTACTGCCTGTACAACAGTGTTCACAGCTGTATCAAAACCTATTGACTGATCCGTACCAAAAATATCATTGTCTATCGTTTTTGGAATACACATTACATTTATTCCATGAATCGAAGAGAATTTCTCTGCACCCCTGAATGAACCATCGCCTCCTATCACAACCAGTGCATCAATATTATTGCTCTTAACCTGTTCAGCTGCCAGTTTCATTCCCTCATCTGTTTTGAACCTGTCGCTGCGGGAAGTTTTCAATATTGTTCCGCCGCGTTGGATAATATTGCTGACACTTTCATTTTTCAGGTCAATAAGATCACCGGAAATCAATCCGTCATAACCGTGCACAATGCCTTTTATTTCAAGACCATGATGAATGGAAGTACGGAC
The DNA here is from genome assembly GCA_026391975.1 of Bacteroidota bacterium. Lineage (GTDB taxonomy): Bacteria > Bacteroidota > Bacteroidia > AKYH767-A > 2013-40CM-41-45 > JAPLDB01. The sequence continues at coordinate 13,600 of JAPLDB010000093.1, forward strand.
CACTGCCCTGATGGCTGCATTGAGGCCGGGACAATCGCCTCCGGTGGTCACTACTGCTATACGGCTCAGGATAGAATTCATTGAATTGTAGGAATGATTTACACGATTTAGATACTGAATTTGCAAGTTTGCAAATGTGAATCTCGATACCTGGCCAACTGCCCGCCCGGATGAATCGGTCAGACGGGCGTCATTCAGGCGAGGCTATCGGGAGTACAGATGAGTAAATTAAATCACCTCATATATATGGCACAATTTTACGCAATTATTTTCTGGATGAGGATATTATCTTCCCAATAATTCTTTTAATGACTACAATTTCGCTCAAGAGATCTTCACATTCAGGATAACCTTTTGAATTCTTGCACAAACGAAGCCGGTATAAAGTTTCTTCAGCTTCCTTATCTGCGATTTTGAATTTATGAATAAAATCTGCCCTGCTCTCAGGACTTTGTGCTTCACTCACCTGCGAGCCGATTGAAGTACCACACCTGTATAGCTGATTGGCCATAATAAATTTTCTTTCGCTTGCGAGCAGTTCGGAATACACAATAATCTTCAAGGCAAAATTGAAAGTAAGTTCTAAAATTATGTTTTGAGGTTTTTTCTCCATATACAAAATTAACCCAACCTCCTTTCTTACAAAACCAATAAATTAGAATTTAATTTACAAAATCAAAATATCACATTTACACATCATCACATCTTTACATTTACTCATCTTCACATTTACACATCTTCCCATCTTCACATTTTCCCATTTACACATCTTCAGATTTACACACCTTCACACCTGCACATCACTTTGCCGCTTTGTGCCTGCGTACATTTCAAATTTCAAAAGCCTGCATTCCAGTTTTCCATTGAAGAGCGGGATCTTGCGTGATGGTTTCAGTCCGATATTTTTTCCGGCTTCCATGTTTGCCGTAAAAACAAAACCTTTCCAACCCGGGTATTTTTTCTTGAACTGATCTCCCATTGACTTATAAAGTGCCAGAATATCACCAGTTGTAATTCTTCCTCCATAGGGCGGATTGATCAGTATGATGCCCGGGGCTGAATCAGGAACATAATCATCAAATGACATCTGTTTGAATGTAATGTACTTCAACACTTTTGCTGCCTCGGCATTCTCTTTTGCATAAGTGATCATCATCGTATTGAGATCGACACCCGTGATTGGAAAATCAATTTCGCTTTTTTGCGCCGCCGCTGCTTCCGCCTTAACTTCACTCCAGAGTTTTTCATTAAAATCATTCCATCGTTGAAAACCAAATTCCTTTCTTAAAGATCCCGGCGCAATATTCAAAGCCATCATGGCAGCTTCAATCAGGATGGTTCCGCTACCACACATGAAATCAAGGAAAGGGCTTTTTCTATCCCATTCACTCAATAAAATCAAACCGGCAGCCAGCGCTTCATTGATTGGTGCATCGCCGGTTTGCATCCGGTATCCGCGTTTGTGAAGTGAATCACCTGAGCTGTCGAGCGAAACTTCTGCATCTTCTCCGTTAATGTGAAGATGAATCCGCAACGAAGGCCGCACCAGGTCAACATTGGGCCGTTTTCCTGTATTGTCGCGAAACTGATCAACAATGGCGTCTTTGGTTTTCAGTGCGACATACAATGAATGTGTCATCACCGATTTATTCACCACAGCATCCACGGCAAGCGTTCCATCAACGGACATGTATTTACTCCAGTCGATCTTTTTTATTTCGTCATACAACTGCTGCTCATTGCCCACACGAAATTTTTTCACCGGTTGCAGCACACGCAAAGCAACCCGGCTGCAAAGATTGATCTTGTACATCAGCCTTTGGTCACCCTCAACAGTTACCACGCGGATTCCTTTTTCAGCTTTTTGCGCTCCCAGATCAGTCAGTTCGCGAAGGAGAATATCTTCAAGACCGAATGATGTTTTTACAACCAACTTTAATTTTTCCATAGTTATTACATTATCTCACCGAATTACAAATAATACCTACGAAAATACGAATTACGAAGGGATCCCTCAACAATACGTACTTAGTAAATTAATATCAATTCGTATTTAGCACATTGGTCTCGCCTATTGCGAGATTAGTACTTAGTACATTAGTATTTAGTATATTAGTTTCAATTAGTATTTAGTACATTAGTTTTAATTAGTATTTAGTAAATATCAGTTTCCTTTTGTCAGCCACTCCTTTTTTATAAAGAATACAACCAGTCCAATCACAATTAATATCATTATCGCATTCACGGTAATATATCCATAAGGGGAATAAAGTTCCGGCATATTGAGCGGAAGATCTTCACCTGTCTTTGGGTTGGTGTGCGCAAAGTTCATCCCGTACAAGCCAACAATAAAAGTGAGCGGAATGAAGATGGTTGAAATAATAGTCAGCACTTTCATCACCTGGTTCATCCTGTTGCTCACACTGCTCATATACACATCCATTAGCGAAGCAGTGACCTCTTTGTAACTTTCCACCAGGTCTAGAACATGCACACAATGGTCGTAAGAATCGCGGAAGAATATTTTTGTAGTTTCTGAAATGAGTGGGAATGAAGAACGAAGGATATCGTTCATCTTTTCGCGCTCGCTCCAGATAGACCTCCTGAGCATGATCAGGTCCCGCTTGGTTTGCAGCACTCTGTTTAATAGATCGCGCGTTGGATTGTCGATCAATGCGTCCTGCAATTCATCGAGTCGGTCGCTGACTCTTTCAAGGACAGGAAAGAAATTATCAAGTACTACATCCATGAGCGCATAAGAGAGGTAATCTGCTCCGTATTTTCTTACATATCCTTTACCATGCCTTATCCGGTCACGAACGGGCTCCAGCAAGTCTTCATATTTATCCTGAATAGAGATCACAAAATTACTCCCGACAAACAAACTCAGCTGATCATTGATAATGATCCCATTTTCTTCCTTTATACAACGTGAAACACAAAACAAATGCCCCTGATACTCTTCTACTTTTGCGCGCTGGTAAACATTTACCACGTCTTCCATCTGCAACCGGTGTATGCCAAAACAATCAGCGACCTGTTCAAAGAATGCCTTATCACCAAATCCCCTTATATCGATCCAGTGGTTCTTATCAGGATGACTATCAATTTGCGATTTGATGGCCAGAACACCTGAAACCTCCAACTCTTCAAATGACAATGCATCATATGAAAATATTTTCACCCTGGGCTTCAGAGCACCTTCAGGGACAACAAAGGTTCCGGGGGCTGTACCCGGCGGTGCATGAAAAGGTTTTTTCCTTCGTGGTGATGCCGGCTTCTTCTTTATCCCCGCACTATCGCTTCCAGCTGTTTCCATATTCCTTTTATTGATATTCACGGCAAATGTAGTCACAAGGTTTAAAGATGGAAGAAGACTTGTCGATAATTTGTTTCTAACTGCCGAATCAGGGGTTATATTTGCATCCAACATGGACACGAAGAAAACGGAGTGGTTTGAAAGCTGGTTCGATTCACCTTTTTATCACATTCTCTACAAGGATCGTGATGATAAGGAAGCGAAATTATTCCTTGACAACCTGATCAACCATCTTCATCCCGGTCCGGGCGCAAAAATTCTTGATGTTGCCTGTGGAAAAGGAAGACATTCTCTTTACCTCAACAGAAAAGGATTCACTGTCTGCGGATTTGACCTTTCAAAAGAAAGCATTTTACACAATAAAAAAAATGAGACAAAGACGTTGACATTTACAGTACATGATATGCGAAACCCATTCCGCAAAGATGAATTCAATATCGTCTTTAATCTGTTCAGCAGCTTCGGGTATTTCGACGATCATGCCGACAATGAAAAAGTGATTCTTGCAAATGCCGAAACACTGGTGAGTGGAGGGTCACTTGTTATTGATTATATGAATTCCAAAAAGGTTTCGAAGGAACTTATCGCGGAAGATGTAAAAGAATGTCGTGGAATAAAATTTTTCCAGAAAAGAAAGATTGATTCAGGGAAGATCATTAAAAACATTTCGTTCTCAGACAAAGAGAAGGAATATGCTTTCGAAGAACACCTGCAGTTGTATAGTCTTGAAGACTTTGAAAAAATGTTCCGGAAACACAACCTTACGATCAGGAATATTTTCGGAGATTATTTGTTGAATAAATTTGATGAAGTAAATTCGGACCGATTAATTTTGATTGCAGAAAAAGCATAGTTACCCCATCGAATGGCGAATAAGAAAAACGAAAATACTAATTGCGAATAAAAAATACGAATTCAGGAATCCATTAATGCCATTTTACTACTACGCTATTTTATTTTTTACTGTGTTTCTGAGCGGAACAGGTATTTTTCTTTTCAAAAAACTGAGTCAGCGGTTTTTGAAAATGCTGCTGGCTTTCAGCGGGGCTTATCTTTTCGGATTGTGCGTACTGCATCTTATCCCTGAAGTTTATTCATCATCGGTAAAATGGATCGGGGCTTTCGTCCTTGTTGGTTTTCTGCTGCAGATCATTCTTGAAGTTTTTTCAGAAGGTATTGAGCACGGACACATTCACGTACATAAGAATCATGCCCATGCTTTTCCAATGGCTATGATCATAGGATTGTGCATACACAGTTTTTTGGAAGGCATGCCGCTGGTACAATTGTTTGACGACACCAGCACACAAAAGTCTTTGTTATTCGGGATCACGCTTCACCATATTCCGGTTGCGCTTGCATTGATGAGCATGCTCCTGCAATCGCACATTTCAAAACAGGCTGCGGTACTTTATCTCCTTCTTTTTGCCATGATGGCTCCACTTGGCGCATTCACCAGCCAGCTCATCAGCGACAATACGATGAAAGAACTTTCAGGTTATTTTGATTGCATCATGGCAGTTGTCATCGGTATATTCCTGCATATTTCAACCACCATTCTGTTTGAGAACGACAAAGAGCACCGGTTCAACTATTACAAACTGATCATTATTATGATTGGAGCAGGACTGGCATTTTTGAGCGTGTAGCGGGTTAAAAAATTCCCAACCAACATATTTTTCTCTCAGGAAGATCCGTCTTCATTCTCTTTGCTTTCAATTAATGAGTCAGTGATACTCAACTTCAAAAAGAGCGGACTACCATCCGGATTATAAAACTGAATCGAATGATTACAACTTGCACAATTAACTTC
>JAPLDB010000183.1 GCA_026391975.1 Bacteroidota bacterium
TGGTAAAGGAAAATTTCGAAGTGAGCAAAGCATACAATGGTTATGAAGCTGTTTCATATGCTCTGAAGAATCATCCTGACCTGATCATCATGGATATCAGGATGCCGGAAATGAATGGGATTGAAGCCTGCCGCATGATTAAGAAAAATGAGCAGATGAAAGACATACCTGTTCTGTTCCTCACGGCAGACAATGATGAATACACATCGCTAAGTGCTGTTGAAGCCGGAGGAGATCATTTTGTGACCAAGCCTATACGTCCATCGATTCTTATGGGAATGATACACGAATTAATAAAGTCACATCCAAATGAACACTAACCTCCGCAAGCCAGTTGGAAAGAACATACTTTACATCGGCGAAAAAAACCGGGAGCAGCAGGAATTAAGCGATCATCTTGAACTTGAAAATTATGTAGTGCATCACGTTTCTAAAATAAATGATGCACTCACAAACATAAAGAAGGACAAAATGGAAATTGTCCTGATGGATACCACGCGCAATGAAATTGCTTGTCTTGAACTTTGTCATGTGATCAAGTCAAATACGTGGTCAAGAAAAAACCTTGTTATAATTGCATCAGATAAATATGATGAGTCAAGTGAGGTTGCTGCATTTCGCGCAGGCGCCGATGACTATATTACAAAACCCCTGAAACCTTCAGCCCTAATAGAAAGACTGAAAACAAGGTTGAATGAACCTAAGGATAGCATAACCATTCACCCGGAGTTTAACACGAATACCTCCATGCACATTGACAGGAGTTCCTACACTGTTTATTCGGACAATACTGAATTGAAGCTATCCAGGAAAGAATTCGAACTTCTTTATCTGCTGGCCAGCCATCCCGGAAAAATTTTCAGGCGAGAAGAAGTTTTTGAAAAGGTATGGAAGAAAAAATTTGAAGAAACCAACCGCACGGTGGATGTACATATACTGCGGTTGCGTAAAAAAATCGGGGATGAATACATACAGACGCAGAAAGGCGTTGGATACCGGTTTACGAAATAGTATTTTCTAAATATCGCCTGCCAATTTTCTCATTTCAGCATTTTCATAGATTACTTTGCTTCCACCATTAATACCGGTTTCTTCGATAACATAAGCCAGTTGTTCTGATGTAATGCCAATAGCAGTAAGCGCCCATTTAAAGATGTATCTGTAAAGCACCCTGAATAGCCTGTATGAAAGATTCGGTTCTTTTCGTGCTGTAACAGGATAAATATACCCCGGCCGAAAAATATATGTGGCTTTGAATTTCAGGCCGAGTAAAATATTTTCCGCTTTGCCTTTTTCGCGTGCAAAAAGGATCCTGCTTTTCTCCTTTGGATCGGCGCCGCTTCCGCTCAGGAAACAAAATACTGCATTTGGGCTTTGCTGTTTCAACGTTTCAGCAAATGCCTTTGTATAGTCAACTGTAATTTTGACAAACTCATCTGTGGGCACCTGGCCGGTATAAACGCCGATACAGAAAAAACAGACATCTTGGTTTTTGAAATGACTTTCAACGGCAGTGTAATTTAAGAAGTCATCATGTATCACTTCCATGAGTTTAGGATGTACAATTCCCGAACCACGTCTGACGAGCGAGGTGACCTTTGCAACGTCATTCCTTTCGAGGCAATCTTTCAGGATCAGGCCTCCGATCATTCCGCTGCCGCCTGTGATGATCACGTTTTTCATTTGCATTGTGCAAGGTTAAGAAATTCCCATGATTGATGATGCCGGAGAATTAACCGCGAAAAATCAAAAATGGGAACTTACACCGAGATAATTAATTAATTGCCACTAAGGCACTAAGAAATGCCTGACAAAGAAGATAGCCACGAATTGCACGAATTAACACGAACAAATGATGACATAGAGGCAAATACCTGAAATGAATTTTGGTTTTCCATTTCCAAAGCAGCAATGATTTGAATTTGAATCAGAGTTTAATGAATAACCCCGCCTTGCCTTAGGCGAGACGAGGTATATTGCCACTATCCCGATAACTATCATGACCACAAATTATCACTAATTGTAGTATGCATTGCAATATTGGTTCGTGAAAATTAGTGAAATTCGTGGCTGCAATTTTAATTCAACCCCGCCTCGCCTAAGGCGAGACGAGGAATTCTTTCCATAAAAATCCGAATCAAAAAATTCATCAATTGGTTTTTCATGTATCTTAGTGGCGATGAAAACACTTTTCCTCCTCAGGCATGCGAAAGCAGAAAAAGCAGGCCCTTCAATGCTGGATTTCAAAAGGCCTCTTTCAGAAAGAGGGATCCAGGATGCCAGACTGGTAAGCGAAGCTTTAAAAAACATGAAACTGATTCCTGAAAAAATTATTTCAAGTGATGCGTTACGCGCCTGCACCACTGCCTATTTATTCGCTGAGACTTTCAATATAAAAAAAGAGGAAGTTGAGCTGAGTGGATCGCTTTATGACTGTGCAGAACGGGATTATTTTAAAGTAATTCAAGGGATCGACGATTCATTTTCTTCATGTTTGATCGCAGGGCACAATGATACTATTACAGGTGTTGCGGAAAAACTTCTCAGGAAGGTAATCGACAGCATGAAAACATGCGGTATTATTGTTATTACGTCAACTGCTAAAACATGGAATCAATTTGATTCTTCGCGGTGCGCACTGCAACTTAGCCTCTACCCTGACCTGCTCAGCTGATCTAAAATTACCTTGATGAGGTGCTTTGCGACCACATGCTTACAACCGTACTATTATTTTGAGGTTTTTGCGCAGGTGCCCGTTGTGCAACAGATTTTTGTTTGCTACCGGCCTTTGATTTACCCTGATATAAATTCCATTGCGATTGAATAGCAAGGAGTTTTCTGTTCGCTTTCAGCTGAAGTCCTTCTCTGGTCCATAGCATCGGATAACAACTGATCACTGAATTGCAGTCAATTGTTTTTACATCTTCCTGCCAACCCTTCCAGCGGAAGTCGGCATAAAAATCTTTGGTATTGCCGCTGAAGCAAAAGTCAAAAAACGAAGCATAGGAAAGGCCTGTCGGTTGCCATGTGAGGCCATTGGGTCCGTAATAAAAAACCTGCCCTGTTGTTTCAAGTTCTTCTTTGGATCCGGCTTTTATCGCGAAGAGTCCACCCAAAACATCATCGGCTATCAACAAGTAAAAGGCATCTTCATTCCGCATCGCATTTATTTTTCCGGTATTCCACTCAGGCACACTGCGGGGAAGTTTTCCGCAACCCGATCCGAGAATGCGAATCCACCCGTCATCAACTAAAATTCCTCCGGAGTTATAAATGACTGAACCAAGCAATGTTGATGTACTTAATTGTGATTGCATTAAAGCGTATGAAGAACGGGCAGAATCCTTCGGCAATATTTGGACCTTGTTTTTTGATCGCTCAGCCATCAGCATAATCCTTTCCCATTTTGCATTACCTGCACCGAGAAGTTCTTCAACAGGTTTAACGGTGGATTGTGCGAATGAATTATCCGTGCAGTAAATGAGCAAGAGAAAGAATGAAGCAAGTGTTAAAGTTTTCACGATGGGTTTTTATACCATCGAAAATAGCCCAACTGAAGAATAATTGTGGAGGAAAACAGTACGCTTTCTTACAATTCAATAATGAGCGGCCAGAATATCACTTCTGAATTCTGAAAGAGAGAAGAAAATCTTACAGATGAA
>JAPLDB010000015.1 GCA_026391975.1 Bacteroidota bacterium
CTCCATTTTCGCTTCTGTAAAATACTGATACTTGTCTCTTATATCTTCAGGAGTATCTACGAATTCAATATTCTCTTTTTTATCCATTGAGCTGAAAACATTCCTTGTGAGGTCAAGGAAAGTCCGTGCCTTCCCCGAACCCAGGTTATAGATGCCTGAATCTTTTCTGTGATGCATCAGCCAGTAACAGACATTCACAACATCTTTTACGTACACAAAATCACGCAACTGCTCTCCATCATTATAATCGGGATTGTGCGAACGGAACAATTTCATTTTTCCGGTTTCAGTGATCTGATTGAATGCGTGAAAAATCACAGATGCCATTCTTCCCTTATGGTATTCATTCGGACCATAAACGTTAAAGAATTTTAGTCCTGCCCAAAAATATGGTTTCCGATGCTGAGCCAATATCCATTTATCAAATTCATTTTTGGAATCTCCATAAGGATTCAGCGGCTTTAACTGACCAATCAGGGATTCATCATCATCATAACCGAATTCTCCTCCGCCGTATGTAGCAGCAGAAGAAGCATAGACCAGCGGAAGGCCAAATTCAACGCAGCTATTCCAAACGTCCTTTGAATACTGCACATTCAGCTTTTCGAAAATTGCATAGTCAAACTCTGTAGTATCGGTTCTTGCGCCAATATGAAATACAAACTGTACAAACCGGTGGTTTTGTTTCAGCCATTCAAAAAAATGTTCCCGCTCTACCTTGTCAGAATATTTCTTTCCTGAAAGATTCTCCGCCTTTTCGGATTTGGAAAAATCATCTACCAGAATGAGGTCATTGTATCCTTCGTCATTCAGTTTTCTCACCAAACAACTTCCAATAAATCCGGCTGCCCCTGTTACAATGATCATAATAATTATTGCCGCAAATTCGCAGATTAAAATCCACGATCCACGCTTCTTTTTAAGCGATTATAATTTCATGTTTTACAAAAATGTCTGAAGGAATAGTTTGAATCATTCCAACTTCTCTTGCCTTCTGAAATAATATATGAATTGCTTCCCTGCCATTTTCACCAAGGTCAATAGAGAAATTATTTACATACGTTTCTATGTGTTTTCTCCTGACATCACCATCCATTTCCTGTGCATGCATTTTTACATATTCTTCTCCCGACTTCGGATTCGCAAAAGCAAATTCAATACTTCTTCTTAATACCCTGTCAACTTTCTGTTTAATTTCTTCAGAATGGCTTCGCTTCACTGCAATTCCTCCAAGTGGTATGGGCTGTCCGGTTTCCCTTTCCCACAGTTCGCCAAGATCGCAGATTTTTTTCAATCCTTTTGACTCATAAGTAAACCTGTTCTCATGGATAATCACTCCAGCGTCAACTTCACCTGATAAAACGGCATTTTCGATTTTTGAAAAAACCATTTCCTTTTTATTTTCAGCTTCTGGAAAAAACAGGCTGAATAGAAAATTGGCTGTCGTATATTTTCCGGGAATAGCGAAATGCCATTTAGCAGCATCGGTTTTACTGTAGTATGTGGACTGTGGACCGCAGACAAGAAGCGGCCCTACTCCTTTCCCCAATGCGCTTCCTGCATTCAGCAACTGATAATTTCCTGTTGCATAAAGGAATGCAGCAAAACTGGTCTTGGAAACATCCAATGTCCCATTCAATGCCATTTGGTTCAGCGTTTCCACATCTTCCATCACCACATCAAATGCCAGTCCTTCCGTATCAACCTTATGATGAACCATTGCATCAAACATAAATGTATCATTCGGACAAGGAGAAAATCCTAAGCTGATCATTGTTGTTTGTGATTTGTCGTCGAATTGCATTCCGGAAAAATTTATTTTACCAATTGATTCAGAAACAAATGTAAAGCGGTGGCAAGGTTCTTTATGGCAAGGTCCATCTTCCATTCTCCCCGATTCCGAAGTTCAACCCTGTTGCTGATAGCCCGCAACTGGAGAAACTGTATCCGCTCCATGGCACACACATAAAAAAAAGCTGCTCCTTCCATTGTTTCTATGTCAGGATGGAATTTTACAAATACCTTTTGTATGTTCTCCGGATTACCATGCACCTTATTTACTGTAATGGCTTTCACACTTTTCAGATGACGAAGTCCGGAAAATTTCTCCGCATGGTCATTCTTGATCTTGCCGTTCCAGAAAGGGAATCCATCCTTGCTTTGTAGGTTCAGGTCAAAGGCTGAAAGAAATTTATCTCCATCTTCTGCGCCCACATCTGCGAATGAGTCACTCACTACATTTACAACGTCACCAAGGGAAATTTCCGGACGGAAACTACCTGCAACTCCGGCATTGATCGCCAGATCGTATTTCCGGGAAGCAAGCCTCTTAGTGAGCGAATAGGCTGTTGCCGTCATCCCAATTCCTGTTACCAGAAAATCAATATTCAAATTTACTGAAGCATTCTTTGTATAATGATCCCTGGCTGCAGCAATTTCAATTTCAGTGGCTGCAACGATAAGTATTCGCATGAAGCAAAGATACATGAATGATCTCGCCAGAAAAAGTAACATTGCAGGAATTGCGCTGCCTCTGATAAAATAAAAATCAAGAAACGGCGTTTTTGAAAACTATTAACCATTTTAGCAATTCAGCACCATGCAACCGGCTCACTTCTACATGAATCAAAACCGCAGGATCATTCTGTCACTTTGTTGTGCAATAACTGCAACACTCTTTATGTTTTATATTGATGAGGGATACTATAATTTTAATTGGATGCTGAAGCCGGGAAACTGGATCCCCTTTTTCATTTATGCAGGTGCAATTCTTGGGATCCAGCTGATTGTCACAGAGGTTATTCTGGGAAATTTCAACGGGCAAGTAAAAACAATGTCTTCCATTATAATCTCAGCCGGAATCCTGATCCTGATGATACTGGCATTCGCCAAATAATCGTAACATTTCGCCTTTCTGAAACCTTTCCATTATTCAATTGTTACATTTGCGACTTATAATCAGGTATGATATTTATTACGCGAAAAGAAACCTTCAGTGCTGCGCACAAGCTCAGCCGTACAGACTGGAGCGAAGAAAAAAACAAGGAAGTATTTGGCAAATGCGCCAATCCGAACTGGCACGGACACAATTATGACCTTAAAGTTACTGTTAAAGGAGAAGTGAATCCTGATACGGGCTTTGTGGCTAATCTTTCAGTCATAGGACAAATTCTTAAATCAAAAATTATTGACAAAATTGACCACAAGAACATTAACCTGGACGTAGATTTCATGAAAGGTAAATTGCCAAGCACAGAAGTACTTGCCATCGAGATCTGGAACCAGATTGAAACAGAGATCAATGCATTGGGATGCAAACTTCATTGCGTTAAGATCCAGGAAACCGAAAAGAATTATGTTGAATACTTCGGGAAATGAAATAGTTGCAGTATGCAGCGACAGTATGCACCAAAATCCAATTGGCATTTCCCAATTCGTATATTCCTATATTCGTATTTTAGTATCCCCTTTCGTACTTCGTTGAGATTACCCCATTCTTAATTCGTATTTTAGTATTCCCTTTCGTACTTCGGTGAGATAATCTAAACCCAAAAACTAAACTCATGTCCTCAAAAAATGATATGTCAGAAGAAAATGAAATGGATGGTTATTCCAAAGTAGACAAATACGATCTTGAACTCGTTGCAAAGAATTCAAAACTTTATTCATCCATCATTACAAACCTTGGCGAAGACGTGACCCGCGAAGGGCTTTTGAAAACTCCTGAGCGCGTTTCGAAAGCAATGCAATTCCTAATGCATGGTTATGACCTGAATCCGGCAGAAATATTGAAATCTGCCATGTTCAAAGACGACTACAGGCAAATGGTTATTGTAAAAGACATTGAGATCTATTCACTGTGTGAGCATCACCTGCTTCCATTCTTTGGGAAAGCACATATTGCCTATATCCCCAACGGTTGTATTGTAGGCTTAAGTAAGATCCCGCGTATCGTGGATGCCTTTGCAAGGCGCCTCCAGGTGCAGGAACGACTCACGACAGAAATCCGTGATTGCATTCAGGAGACTTTGAACCCATTGGGAGTTGCCGTTGTTATTGAGGCAAAACACTTATGTATGCTCATGCGTGGAATCCAGAAGCAAAATTCAGTTGCGACCACCTCTGCTTTCACCGGTGAGTTTGAAAACGACAGGACAAGGGGAGAATTTATTCGTTTAATATCTGCCAAACTTTCTTAATTACTATCTTTGGCAGGCAATTTGAAAAGCACAAATCACAATTAAAAAATCTAAAATGGATAACAATCAAAATTGGAATTTCAACGTTCAGAATCAACCGGGACTTGCTACCCAACCCGTTACAAGGACCTTTTTCGCCAGCGTATTCATGTGGATGGGCGTTGCACTGGGAATCAGCGCAGTTACTGCCTATGTCTTCGGAACAGACATGTCATATATGCAGTACCTTATCAATACTGAAAAAGGCGGTTTGTCAGGCCTTGGGTATCTGGTTATGTTTGCGCCACTCGGACTTGTACTCCTGATGAGTTTTGGCATCAATAAACTATCGTCAACAGCGTTGATCGCTGTTTTTCTGGTTTACTCAGTACTTATGGGAATGAGTCTCAGTTTTATTTTCATGGCTTATACATTAGGTTCTATCTACGGCGTATTCTTCGCAAGCGCTGCAATGTTTGGCGTGATGGCGCTCCTTGGGTACACAACCAAAACCGATCTTACAAAATTCGGCAGCATCATGATCATGGCACTCATCGGAATCGTGATCGCTGGTCTGATCAATATGTTTTTACGCAGTGATGGACTTAGCTATATCATCAGCTTTATTTCTGTGATCGTTTTCACCGGATTAACTGCTTATGACGTTCAGAAGATCAAAGCAATCGGAGAGCAGGCTGAACATGGAACTGAACTCACTGCCAAAATGAGCATCATGGGAGCATTGACGCTTTATCTTGACTTTATCAATCTGTTCCTTGCATTGCTGAGGCTTTTTGGAAGCAGAAAAAACTAATAGTTCGAATCCCGAAACTTTAAGTATTTACGAAGTACGAACCCTGGCTGGCAGAATAGCAGTCCGGGGTTTTTTATTTTTTGCAATCGGAGAAATTATTTCGACTTTGCGAGGTATTTTACCCAATGACCCAATGACCCAATGACCCAATGACCCAATGACCCAATGACCCAATGACCCAATGACCCAATGAACCAATGAACCAATGAACCAATGAACCAATGACCCAATGAACTAATCAACCATTCAACCATTCAACCATTCAACCAATCAACCAATCAACCACCATGAAAGCATACATCTTCCCCGGACAGGGCTCCCAATTTATCGGCATGGGAAAAGACCTCTACGATTCCTCCTCCATTGCCAAAGAACACTTTGAGAAAGCAAATTTATTGCTTGGATTCCGGATCACAGATCTGATGTTTAGCGGAACTGATGAAGATCTCAGGCAAACGAATGTTACACAACCGGCAATTTTTCTGCATTCAGTCATCCAGGCCATTGTAATGGGTGATGCATTAAAACCTGATATGGTAGCAGGACATTCTCTGGGAGAGTTCTCCGCTTTAGTTGCCAATAAGACATTGACTTTTGAAAATGCATTGATGCTAGTGAAAGAACGCGCTGATGCGATGCAGGCAGCCTGTGAGCTAAACCCCTCGACCATGGCTGCAGTACTTGCGTTGGATGATTCCGTCGTAGAAAATATTTGTGCCGAAATTTCTGCAAGCGGTGAAATTGTTGTTGCAGCAAACTATAATTGCCCTGGTCAATTGGTTATCAGCGGCACCATCAATGGTGTAAACATCGCTTGTGAAAAATTAAAAGCAGCAGGCGCAAGACGTGCACTGGTTCTTCCCGTTGGCGGCGCTTTTCATTCCCCATTGATGGAACCTGCACGCACACGGCTTGCCAAAGCCATTGAAACAACTTTGTTTTCAAATCCGGTTTGTCCGGTTTATCAGAATGTAACAGCATCTCCGGTGAACAATCCCGAAGAGATCAAAAAAAATCTCATTGCACAACTTACGGCTCCCGTGCGCTGGACACAAACCGTTCAACACATGATCGCAGACGGAGCAACTCAGTTTATTGAAGTTGGGCCGGGAAAAGTTTTGCAGGGACTGGTGAAGAAAGTGAATAAGGAAATGGAAGCGGTTTCTGCTTAAGAGTAGTCAGCGTGAGTAATTAGCATCAGTCAACAGCCAAGCAAACTATTTGTAAAATTATAGTTCTAATATGATAGAGAAAATTTTCCAGTCAGAAATCAAGTTGATCTCAAAAACATTTCCAAAAGAAGAAAAATATTCTTTAACAGATCAAGTACGAAGGAGCTCCCGGTCTATTTGCGCAAATCTTGCTGAAGGATACCGCAAACGGATTTATCCAAAATCATTCACCGCAAAAGTCATTGACTCCGCAGGAGAATGCTCAGAGACTTTGGTTCATTTGAAATTTGCTAACAGTTGTAATTATATATCTGATGAAGAACTGAGATACTTTGAGCAGAAATATGATGAAGTGGGAAAAATCCTTAACTTTATATCTCGGCATCCTGAAAAGTTTTTACCAAAAGGAAACAGCAATTCAGATAATAAATAATACTAATGATTTCCGGCTTTGGGATTTGACTCCTTCCTTCAGCTACCTACTTTGGAATTAAATTAATAATCGTCTCTTAAAATAATTCGCTGTGCCCATAATAAATTCGATACTCAGCTGGTGGATGAAAAAGCGGATGCACCAGATCGAGCTTTTCATCAAGTATCCGCATGAAGTGCAGGAAGACTGGCGTGTACGTTTATTGCAAACTGCAAAGACGACTGAATGGGGGAAGAAATATGATTATGCAACGATCCGTTCTCTTAAAAATTTCAAAGAACGGGTACCTGTAAGTAATTACGATGCCTTCAAGCCATATATCAGCAGAGTAATGCATGGCGAACAGAATATTTTATGGCCGAGTGATATTAAGTGGTTTGCAAAATCTTCCGGAACTACATCAGATAAAAGCAAATTCATTCCGGTAAGTAATGAAGCCATGGAGGAATGCCACTTCAAAGGCGGAAAAGATTGCGTCTCGTTTTATTGCAACAACAATCCTGACACAAAAATATTTACCGGCAAAGCACTGATCCTCGGCGGCAGTCACCAGATCAATACATTCAGCAATGAGTCTTTTTATGGCGATATCTCAGCTGTGCTGATGCAGAACATGCCATTCTGGATTCAATTCCTTCGCACACCTGATCTTTCAATTGCCCTCATGGATAACTGGGAGGATAAAATTGAAAGACTTGCAGAAGCAACCATCAATGAGAATGTAACCAACATCAGCGGGGTTCCTACCTGGACGGTAGTGCTGGCGAAAAGGGTGATGGAGATGACAGGAAAAAACAACCTGCTTGAGATCTGGCCGAACCTGGAATTGTTCATCCATGGAGCAGTTAGCTTTGTACCTTACAAAGAACAGTTTGCGAAGCTGATCCCGTCAGAGAAAATGAACTACCTGGAAACCTACAATGCATCGGAAGGCTTTTTCGGGATCCAGGATCAACCAGGTAGTGATGAAATGTTGCTAATGCTCGATTATGGCATCTATTATGAGTTCATGCCGATGGAAGAATATGGCAAAGAGTTTCCTCTAACCCTTTCTCTTGAACAGGTTGAGCTGAATAAAAATTACGCCCTGGTGATTTCAACGAATTCAGGATTGTGGAGATACCTCATCGGCGATACCATCCGGTTCACTTCTTTGAATCCCTTCAGGATTAAAATTACTGGCCGTACCAAACTTTTCATCAATGCTTTCGGAGAAGAAGTGATGATAGAAAATACAGACAATGCAGTAAAAATCGCCTGTGAAAAAACCGGTGCCCTTATCAGGGATTACACCGTTGCACCGGTCTATTTTTCAGAAAGTGAAAACGGCGCACATGAATGGCTTGTGGAGTTTGAAATAGCACCTGATAATATTGACTATTTTATTGAAACACTGGATACCGCACTTAAATCGCTGAACAGCGACTATGAAGCCAAACGATACAAAAGTATGGCGCTCAGAAAACCAATCCTGAACGTACTTCCGGAAAATACGTTTTATGCATGGATGAAAAGCAAGGGAAAACTGGGCGGACAGCATAAAGTACCGAGATTGAGTAATGATCGTAAATTTGTGGAGGAGATCAAACAGATGTTGATAGATGCTAAAGCATGAGGGATGAAAAGTTAAAAGTCATAAGTTAAAAGTTAGAAGTAAGAAGTAAGAAGTAATAGTGAGCATTTAATATCATAATAATGGCGTTTAGGAGAATTGATTTGAGAGGGAAGTTCTGGGGTTGTGGCCCGGGGAAAATACGATGGTTCGCCATCTTTATTCTTCTTACTTCATTTCAAACCGACGAATTCAGGCTTATCAATTCCATTCCATTTAACAATGTACAACTCACTACAGACAGACTGGGCAATGCATATGTAATTGTCGAAAACCAGTTGCTGGAGTTTGATTCCCTCGGGAAACCAAAAGCGAATTATGCAGAAGCAGGAACCGGAACCCTGACTTCAGTAGATGCAAGCAATCCGCTCAAGATTGTATTATTTTACCGCGACTTTGCCAGACTGCAACTGCTGAACAATAAACTTTCCAAAGAATCAACCATTGATTTGCGGGATGCAGGAATTATGCAGCCATTGGTTGCCTGTCAGTCTTTTCTCGATGGTTACTGGATTTTTGACCAGCAGGATTTTTCACTGAAAAAAATTGACCTCAGTCTCAAAATAGTTTACCAGAGTGGAAACATGAACCAGACGCTTGGGTATGCACTCCAGCCTGAA
This sequence comes from Bacteroidota bacterium, assembly GCA_026391975.1. GTDB lineage: Bacteria > Bacteroidota > Bacteroidia > AKYH767-A > 2013-40CM-41-45 > JAPLDB01. The sequence continues at coordinate 8,830 of JAPLDB010000015.1, forward strand.
TCCATTACGGAAGCAAATGATTTTATCTACATGAATAATCCGAATACAGGGATACTGGTCTTTGACAAATTTGGAAATTATTATAAAACGATCCCGGTCACAGGAATTGTATCCTTCCAGGTGATTGAGAAAAATTTATTATACCTCAAAAACAACAAACTCACTCGTTTTGATCTAACCACCCTGGCCGAAAACGAAATAATTCTTCCTCCTCACGAAATACTGGTATCAGCGAGATTTGAACAGCAAAAACTTTTTTTATTAACAACTGCCTCGCTTGCTTTTTATTCTTATTAGATTCGCTGACTGATTGGATAAATGGTATTCGTTGTCAGTTAAACGTTATCCGTATTCAGTCAACCATAATAACAGCAACCAACATTTATTAATCCTGAATTAATCCTCAAAAAACTATGGCAGTGAAAAGCGTCCGCAAAAAATCTTCCTCGAAGGCAACTGTTAAAACAAAAACACCTGCCCGTAAGGTGAACGTGATCGTAAAATCCGAAAAGGAAAAATACATCCCGACAAAAAAACAGGTAAATCCGCTGCACATTGCCATTGCGGGAAATATCGGCGCCGGCAAGACAACGCTAACCAATCTCCTTTCAAAAAACATGAAATGGGAGCCGCATTTCGAAGCGGTGGACGACAACCCATACCTGAACGATTTTTATGAGGACATGCAACGCTGGAGTTTCAACCTGCAGATCTATTTTCTGAACTCCCGCTTCCAGCAGGTGATGAAGATCCGCCAGAGCGGAAAAACAATTATCCAGGACCGCACCATCTATGAGGATGCACACATTTTTGCACCGAACCTGCACAGCATGGGATTGATGACAACACGCGATTTTAACAATTACCAGGCGCTGTTTGACCTGATGAATAAATTCATCTCCCCTCCTGACCTCCTGATTTACCTGCGTGCATCCGTGCCTACGCTCGTGAACCAGATTCAGAAACGCGGACGTGATTATGAAAACACCATACGCATTGATTACCTCAAGCGTTTGAACGAACGTTATGAGGCATGGATTTCAACTTATGAAATGGGAAAGATCCTCGTGATTGATATTGACCACATCAACTTTGCCGAAAACCGCGAAGACCTCGGCGGCATCATCAACAAAATAAATTCTCAGATAAACGGATTGTTTTAACTACTTAATTTATACTACATAGCATTGACGACTTAAGATTGATTGGATAATACCAATTTTTGAAATCAGAAACATTATTTTGCTGGAAAATAATGTGCGAAGTAGTAACTTAAAACCGTGAGAAAGCCCTTCAGAAATGAAGGGCTTTTTATTTCTAAACTTTCTTACACTTCAGCAACGAATGATACACCCCGATATCATCCGTTTGTTCTACAATCTTAAACCCCGCCCGCTCCACGCATTGCCGGAAAACTTTTGAATAATACATCTGGCTGTTGCCATTGGCAATGGTGGTGAAATATAATGACGTCATCTGCAAACAAAAAGCAGAGGTTTCAAATTCCTGTTTGTCCCAGAGCGTTTCAAGAATGTACACATGTCCGGTTTCTGAAACCGCATCGCGACAGCGCTTCAGAATTGAAACAATTTCCTCATCAGAAAAACAATCCAGGAACTGACTCATCCAGATGGCATCAAAACCCTGCGGAAATTTCTTCTCCCCTTCCAGGATATTGTTTTCAAAAAATGAAATGCGGTTGCTCAACCCCAGCTCTTCAACATTTTTTTTCGCCATCTCCAGTTGTCCGGGAAGATCCATGATGGTGACGTGTACATCAGCATCATGCTTTACACACTGTATCGCCCACTTGCCTGTGTTGCCACCAATATCAAGCAAATGTTTGGGCTTGTCCTTAAAAACTGCTTTCAGTGCATAAGGAAATGCATGGTCAGAATAATAATGATCAAATCCGAACCAGCTCCGCTGAACGTGTACGGGAAGTTTCGACAATCCTTCATAAACGGTTTTCCAGTTGCCAAAAACTTTCAGCCCTTCCGGCCTTCCGTTGCGTATGGATTCATCGAGGCGAAAAAGTCCTTCATAACATACATCATGCGTGAAATCCATATTCACCTTCGTCATGGGATCGTTGAGAATGAAATATCCTGTCTTGCTGAGGCGGAACTTTTCATCCTCCCACAAAAGCAAACCAATACTCAATCCGGCTTCCATAAGCACACGCGCCCCGTAATGACTGATGTTGCATTTTTTTTCTACTTCCTCAAGCGTGACCGCTTCAGGTTTCCGCGATTCGATATATTCCAGGATGCCGAAATCCCGTAATGAGCGCGATGCCTGAAAAACAAATGGAGCATAAGCAATCCATTGCGCATTCTCCTTTGCCTCCAGCGCTGATTTTACTTCTTTATTGAAAAAATTCATAGCGGCCGAAGATAAGGAATGAAGAGATAATCAGTATTTTTAAAAATTCAGCATCTATCCATTATAATTACAATTTTAGCAGCTTGTAAAATTTGTGGAAGCAATGAAATGCCTCTTAACCACAAATGTTTCCTTCCACCATAAATTTTTATCACTGCTGTCATCCCGAATGGAGCCCCAAAACATTGGGGCGCAATGAGGGATCTTTCAAACTAATGGATGCCAAAACATTGGGGCGCAATGAGGGATCTTTCAAACTAGTGGAGCCCCGTCCCGATCCCGAAACTTCGGGACGGGATCTGGACGGGATTAAGGCGGGAGAGGGATCTTCCCAACGCTAACTGATGATCTCCCGTTATATCTTCCCACCCCTCAATTCAAACAAATTTCCCTAATATTGAGCCCCGAATAAAAAATTTATGGTTTCAATAGGCGATCGTTACCTGACGCTTGAGGATTTAATTGCAATTGTTGAACAAAACCGTAAAGTTGAGTTGAATGACACAGCTACACGAAAAGTTTACCAGAGCTATTATTTCTTAAAGGAATTTATCAAAGAAAAGCTGATTTACGGGATTAATACCGGCTTCGGACCCATGGCCCGTTACCGCATTAATTCTGAAGACCAGATTGACCTGCAATACAACCTGATCCGGAGCCACTGCAGCGGCAGCGGTTCCATGATCGATCCTGCCTATGTAAAGGCAACATTGATCGCTCGTCTCAATACCTTGTTGCTTGGTTACTCAGGCATCCATCCTGATGCAGTGGTTTTGTTGAAGGACATGATCAACCATGATGTGCTGCCTGTCATCTTCGAACACGGTGGTTTGGGTGCCAGCGGCGACCTGGTTCAACTGGCGCATGTGGCACTTACGATGATTGGAGAGGGAAATGTCAATCGCGACGGAGTTGTGAGCAAGACAGCTGATGTTTTTGCAAAAGAAAAAATAATACCCTTGCAAGTTCACATCAGGGAAGGACTTGCTTTGATGAATGGCACTTCAGCCATGTGTGGAATTGGCGCGCTGAATATCAGTGATGCAAGGAATCTGTTGAACTGGTCAGTCGCCATTTCATCCATGATTGTGGAACTGGTAGAGTCTTATGACGACCATTATTCTTCCGAACTGAATAATGTAAAACAGCATGAAGGCCAGCGCAAAGTTGCAGGCATGATGCGTACGTTTCTCGCCGACAGCAAAATGGTGAAAAACCGTGAAGAACATTTGTATAACAGAAAAGTGGATGAGAACATCCTGAAGGAGAAAGTGCAGGAGTATTATTCCATTCGCTGTGTACCGCAAATCCTCGGTCCCATCTATGATACCATTGCCGGTGCGGAAAAGGTAGTCATGGATGAAATCAACTCCGTGAATGACAATCCCGTGATTGACTACGAAAACAAAAACGTTTTTCACGGCGGGAATTTTCACGGCGATTATGTAGCACTTGAAATGGATAAGCTGAAAATTGCAGTGGTAAAACTGTCCATGCTTTGCGAGCGCCAACTGAATTTCCTGATGAACGATCACCTGAACGGAAAACTTCCACCCTTTGTCAACCTCGGAAAACTCGGATTGAATATCGGCATGCAGGGAACACAGTTTACTGCAACTTCAACAGTTGCGGAAAATCAAATGCTTTCCAATCCGATGTATGTACACAGCATACCAAGCAACAACGATAACCAGGACATTGTAAGCATGGGCTCCAATGCCGCACTCATCGCTGCAAGGGTTATCAACAATTCTTTTGAGGTCATGGCGATTGAAATGATCTCGTTGGTTCAGGCAATTGATTACCTCGGTATTGCATCAAAGCTTTCTTCTGCATCGCAGGCTGTCTACAATGATGTCAGGAAATTGGTTCCGGTATTTAAGAACGATGAGATCATGTATGAACGGACCAAACGCGTGAGGGATTTTTTGAAGACGAAAAAACGGAACGCTGATTGATTATGATCCTTATGATTTACGCTGATCAAATCATAAGAAATCTTAAAAACCATAAATGATCAGCGTTCCAACAAAATGAAAGTCGCATTAGTTACAGGAGGATCAAGAGGAATCGGAAGGGCAATCTGCGTAAAGCTTGCCGAGCTTGGATATTTTGTACTGATCAATTACCAGTCAAACAAAGCAGCTGCGGAAGAAACTCTTGCCGAAGTAAAATCAAAAGGAAGTGACGGAGAATTAATGATGTTCGACGTGGCTGATGAGGCACAGGTGCAATCCGTTCTCGGAACCTGGCTTGAGAACCACAAAGAAAACCCGGTTGAAATTCTTGTCAATAATGCAGGAATTAAAAACGACACATTGCTGATGTGGATGAGCACAAAGCAATGGAAAGATGTGCTGAACACAAGCATGGACGGATTCTTCAACGTAACCAAACTCGTAGTACAGGGCATGCTCGTTAAGAAGTACGGAAGAATTGTAAACGTAGTATCTTTGTCAGGATTGAAAGGAATGCCCGGGCAGGCCAACTACTCTGCTGCAAAAGCGGGTGTAATAGGCGCAACAAAGGCCCTTGCACAGGAAGTAGGAAGGAGAAATATTACTGTAAATGCAGTAGCACCCGGTTTTATCAGAACGGACATGACAAAAGATATTGATGAGAAAAGTTTCAAGCAACTCATCCCTGTAGCACGATTCGGAAATCCGGAAGAAGTTGCCGAAGCAGTATGTTTCCTGGCATCCGAAAAAGCATCGTACATTACAGGAGTTGTACTGAATGTAAATGGCGGGCTGTACACGTGATTTGCAGAACAAGATCTCCAATCGTAAAATTGTTTTTTTAAAGAAGAACAAAATCCGTACACAACATCATCTGGTCACATTGGCACCTTGTCACTTAATCACTTAATCACCTCGTCACCTAATCACTTAGTCACCTTCTTAAAAATGAACAGAGTCGTAATTACCGGCATGGGGGTTTACTCCTGCCTGGGAAAAAATTTAGAAGAAGTTCGTAATTCATTGTACACCGGAAAATCGGGAATTGGTTTTGACCAGGGAAGAAAAGATTTTGGCTTCAGATCGGGACTTACAGGAATCTTAGAAAAGCCACAGTTGAAAGGAAAACTTGATCGCAGGCTGAGGATCGGATTGGCAGAGCAGGGAGAATACGCTTACCTCTCCACTCTCGAAGCATTGGAAAATGCGAAGCTTGATATAGGATATCTTGAATCCCATGAAGCCGGGATCATTTTCGGTAACGACAGTTCTGCACTGGCAGTCATCGAAGCCACGGATACAATCCGATTGAAAAAAGATACTACGCTGCTTGGCTCGGGTTCTATTTTTCAAAGCATGAACTCTACAGTAAACATGAACCTGGCAACCATTTTCAAGCTGAAAGGCGTCAATTTCACGGTGAGTGCTGCTTGCGCAAGCGGATCACATGCTGCAGGACTCGGTTATCTTTTCATCAAAGAAGGATACCAGGAAATGGTGATCTGTGGCGGCGCGCAAGAAGTGAATATGTATTCCATGGGAAGTTTTGACGGACTCAGCGCTTTCTCCATCCGCGAAAGCGAACCGGCAAAAGCATCACGGCCGTTTGATAAATCACGCGACGGATTGATTCCGAGCGGTGGTGCTGCGACAATAGTTCTGGAAAGTTTAGAAAGTGCACTTAAACGCGGAGCTAATATTCTCGGAGAAATTATCGGCTATGGTTTTTCTTCTAACGGTGATCATATTTCAAACCCGAATGTTGACGGACCATATCGTTCACTCATGCGTGCAATGAAACAGTCGGGAATAAATGTTTCCGACATCGATTACATCAATGCCCATGCAACCTCTACACCTAATGGTGATATGTTTGAAGCACGTGCAATTGACAAACTTTGCGGCGATATTAAAACACCGGTGAGCTCTACTAAGTCAATGACAGGTCATGAATGCTGGATGGCAGGCGCAAGCGAAATTGTTTATTCATTGTTGATGATGCGCGATTCCTTTGTTGCACCAAACATCAATTTCGAAACGCCTGATGAGGACTCTGCCAAGCTGAATATCATTGCCAAGACGCTTGAAAAGAAAATTGATATTTTTCTGTCTAATTCCTTTGGATTTGGGGGGACGAACTCAACAATAATCATAAAGAAGTTTGTACAATAGTATTTTCTGGTTGTTTTCTTGCCCCTTTGACCGTTTGCGGAATTAGCTATATTTGCCGACCTACTTAAAACCTAATACTTGAATGTCGGCTACCAGCACAGATGAAATTATTACCAAGGTGAACGCCTTCCTCGTTGATGAGTTTGAGGTTGAGCCTGAGGCAATTACGCCTGATGCTAACTTGAAAGAAACGCTCAATCTGGACAGTTTGGATTATGTTGATCTGGTAGTTGTTATTGAAAGCAATTTTGGCTTTAAGGTCAAAGGCGAGGATTTTGTGAATATCAAGACCTTTCAGGACTTTTACGACTACATCATCACAAAAGTAGCGGCAAAATAAATTCCTCATGCCTTCATGGAAGGGTAAATCCCAGGGCGGACTTCTCGGTTATAAAATATTTGTATTCATTTTAAAGCTGCATGGGCTTCGTCTTGCGTATTTTATACTCAGGTTTGTTGCATCTTATTACCTGTTTTTTTCCTTCAAAACGTTTAAGTCTTCATGGCATTTTTACAGGAAGAAACTGAAATTCCCGTTTTTCAAAAGTATCGCCTCGATTTACAACAGCTATTATAACCTTGGCGTTTCATTGCTCGACAAATTTGCCATGATGGCCGGTTTAAAAACGAATTTTACATTTGATTTTACTGGAGAAGAATACTTGCATAATATGGCAAAGGCCGGTCGTGGTGGCGTTCTCATCAGTGGCCACCTTGGTAACTGGGACATGGCAGGCAACATGCTGAAGCGCATTGAAACAAAGGTGAACATTGTGCTTTTTGAAGGAGAAGCAGAGCAGATCAAAAAATATATTGAACAGTTTGCAGGTGCTCCCAATTACAATATCATTTCTGTGAAGAACGACATGTCACACATATACCAGATCTCAGGTGCAATACAACGCAACGAGTTCATCTGCATCCATGGCGATCGTTTTACAGAAGGAACAAAAACATTTGAAGCGGATTTCCTTGGAGAGAAGGCATTGTTTCCCGCCGGCGTTTTTCAAATTGCGCACAAACTAAAAACGCCTTATACTTTCGTATATGCTATAAAGGAAACTTCAAAGCATTATCACTATTCAGCAACAAAACCTGTAGTGAGCGATGTAAGTCCTGAAAATATTTTGAAAGAATACATCACAACGCTGGAAGAAAAAGTAAAACAATACCCTACACAGTGGTTTAACTTTTACAACTTCTGGAAAGAAGGAAGAACGAAAGTTGATTGAGGAATTATGATGATTGCCCTATCGCAACTACCATTGTGCTTGCGCGCTGATCCCCCTTTAGGGCAGGGGTGCGGGAAGGAAAAGCAACTAAAAAAATTTCTAACAAAAGCTTATTTAACATTAAGCCATTCTTACTCCACTACAATTTTTCTTCGCATGGAAACATCATTCCCTTGTATTCTCAGAAAATAAATTCCCGGTTTGGCTTTTCTTAAATCAATCTGCTTTAACCCGTTTTCACCGGCCAACAGGTCGTTATAAATTTCATCCCCTATTGAGTTGGTGATATCGATTTGCGAGCCAAAAAGTGTTTCGTCAAAAGAAATATTGAATATTCCATCACGGCTGGGATTTGGAAATACGTTTAGTTCCTCCATTGATCCCACAATTTCATTTTCATCTGAGAAATCTTCACCTGCATTTCTGGCTGCCGCTGTAACAGTTGTAAAAGTTGATACGGGTGAAGTAACCATATTCACCCCATCACTCACTGTTGTGTACCACTGGTAACAGGTATTCAGCGCTAATGATCCATAGGGCATCGCAGACGCAGAACCGGACAGAACATTTGTGTTGGTCCCGATCAGCGAATATGACTGCGCTGCAGGTGTCATATTGTAATTAATAGTGAACTGACTGTTGGCATCGGTTTCATACTGGTTCAGCCATGGAGAAAAAGTTTTTACTGATATCGTATTATTTGAAGGAGAGAAACGCATGATACGCATCCACCCATTGCCTCCATTCGTGCGTGCCTGGTAGTCGCTGAGCAAAGTTGTAATTACATTATTCTGATAGACGTCAGTCCTTTTTGATTCCTCATCAACGTGGCCGCAGAGCATCAGAAAAACATTAGGGTTTGTCTTTGCCATGTTGTAAACCACACTTCCCTGTGTACCCCAGGTACTGTCTGCATTAATGAAATAGTGGCTCCCAAGTATTGCCCTTCTGTTGCTGTTCGCGAGCAATAAATTATTCGCCCATGAAAGCACAGCAGCATCCTGAGTCGGTGAATACTCAAAATTGATTACGATAAAATCCATTCCACCGGCAGAGAAAAGGCAGTAGTTATTGTCGTTGCTGCTTCCGTAATACCCTCCGTAATAAGGGCGGCCGTTGAATCGCGCTGAACCAAAATACTGGTTAAAGTATGTTGTCGTTCCATTTGGATTGCCGACCGGCGACTGGTCATGATTGCCAACATTCATTCCGAAGGGAATTCCGTAGGGGAGTTGTGTGGTGGCAGGATTCTCAATAATTTTTACTGAAGTATCTGCACGCTTCCATTCATCCTGGTATGCATCTCCGTTTTGAACGCAGTCCCCTACTCCTTCTACGAATACAATGTTGTCTGAAACAAGATGACTTACAATCCAGTTCATCTGTGATTTGTATATTTCGTTGGTACCGCCATACAGAAGGCCGGTATAATATTGTGTGTCGGGAATAACAATTACCGTGAAATCAGCTGCAGGTGCAGGCGGACAAGGACGGGCATAATAGGCAACTGTAAGCGCTGTGGCCTCAGGATCACTCACTGAAACATTCAGCGAAGCTGACGTTGGAACGCCGGTTGCATTGTTCAACGGAGAAACAACAATGGGCTGTGCAGGAGGATTGTTAATTACAGGCGGCGTCATTGGAGCTCCGGAATTCCAGTACCAGTTTGCGCCGGTAATGGTTCCATGCTTTGCATTGCCGGAACTGTCTTTAACAGCAGTGCCACAGGCTTCGTTCAATCCCCAACGCGCAACCATTCCGGTTTGCGGCGAGTTGAGTTGTTGCGACATGGTTGACTGAATGCTTGCCTGAGAGCGCGCATTGTTCCAGATACGGGCCTCATCCAGTGATCCATTAAAATATCCTGCCGGTGATCCTGTGGAATTGAGCGCAGAACCCAGTGCCGCATGCTGAATACTTGCGCTTTGCGCACCACGGTTTACAGTTATTGTGTTTTCCAGATTCCCATTCAGGTATATTTTAAAAACACTTCCGTCATAGGTAAGCGCCGCGTGAAGCCATACATTACTTGTGATCACGGTTGTACCAAAGATCGGATGATTTAGACCCGGCGATGCGCTGCCTGTTCCTTCTTCAAAATCTCCTGCAAGTTTTCCTGTTGTGCCGTCAATGCCGAGAAAATAATTGCAATCTTTCGTACTGCCATCTGCTTCAGATCTTCCTTTGGTCAATAATGGAATTGCACTTACTCCTCCTGAACCCGAACTTGCAGTTGAACCTGCTCCCTCTTTTCTAAACCATGTTTCTACTGTAAATTGTGAAAGTCCCAGCCCTGAAACATTGCCAAACGTTACATAAGCATTAGTTCCGCCAAAATACAGAGAAGCGTTTCCTGAAGAAGGGATCGGAGAGAAGGTGGTGCCTGAAACCCACACAGGGCCATTGGTTAACGTTCCAGTCACTGATGATGCAGTTCCCGAATTCGCAGTTGTTGTACCTGTACCTTCATTCATTCCCCAATGACCGAGGAGTCCTGCAGCACTGTTTATTTGCAAAGTCATGTTTGCCTGAATAGTTGACTGTGATAAAGCAGAGTTCCATATCCTGACTTCATCCATGATGCCGGCAAAATATCCTGCAGCAACACCGGTTGAATTCAATGCCGTTCCAATACCTGAATGTTGAATTGACAGCGACTGCGGCAGCCGCCCGACTACAAGTGTTTTTTCAAGCTTTCCATTAAGATATAGATTCCAGGTATTACCATTATAAGTAACAGCAGCATGATACCAGACATTGTTACAAATGGTAGTAATCCCTTTCACGGGGTGATTCAATCCCGGACTCGGCTGTCCGGTACCTTCTTCGAAGTCAGCAGCCAAAACATTGGTCGCCGCATCGATGCCAAGAAAGTAATTGCAATCTTTTGTATTTCCGTCTGCTTCTCCCCTTCCTTTTGTAACCAGCGGAATAGCAGTAAGACCTCCTGTTCCTGTGCTGACACTTATTCCTGTGCCACTTCGCTTAAACCAGGTTTCAACAGTAAATGCAGATGCCTGCAAACCAGAAGCTGAACCATGGGTGATGTAGTCGTTGGTGCCGTCAAAGTTAATTCCACTTTGTGCGAATGAATTCGTCATTCCGCAAAATGAAAGGCAAACAAGAATAATTGGGTTCTGAATTGTGTTTTTCATATTGTGTAACCCTCTAAAGTTCAATGTCTGCGAGGATTTCAAAGGTAACGCATGAATGAATCTCCTCAAAAATAAATATGCCTTTAAGTTAAATGCAATCATTTCATCTGTATTTTCGCAAAAATACTTAATCATCTATGTCTGGACCGGTAATACTAGCCGACGGCGAGGAGTTTGAAAATCTTATTCCTCAGAAGAAGCCCTTTGTTATGGTTGGTCAGCTACACAACTGTGATGAAAAGTATATTCATACTGGATTTACGCCATCTGAAAATAATATCTTTTCTGAAAATGGTTTTTTTACTGAACCTGGATTAATTGAAAATATGGCCCAGAGCGCTGCTGCAGGAACAGGTTATTTTTTCAAATCACAAAACAAACCGGTGCCCGTTGGATTTATCGGCGCCATCAAAGACTTTAAACTGGTCCGGTTACCGAAGGTGAACGACAACCTGGAAACAGAGATCAACGTTGTTGCTGAGGTGATGAATGCGTCTGTGATCAAAGCAAAAATCAGTTGCAATGGCGAAGAACTCGCATCCTGTGAAATGAAAATATTCTTGCTTGATAAGTCAATAAGGGAATTGGCCTGATCGAATTTTAGGTTGAATAACAGGCTGAAAACTCTGTGTTTACCTTTAAAAGGTGTTTTCATTTTCACTAAATTCGCCCCAACCAAAAACCAGCAAATGAAAAAACAATTACTCCTTTCCAGTGTTTGCTTTCTTTTTCTGTTCATTCAGAACGCACATGCCCAACCTGCTGATGCTGAAGTTGCAACATTCGCATCTCCTTCAAACCTGAATTTCTGTCCTGCCCAACTTCCGATCAGCATCAATATTTATAACAACGATCTCGTAGATATCACGGAAGTTGTACTGAACTGGAGCATCAACAGCGTAGCACAATCTCCTGTTACCTGGTCAGGACTGATCGCTGCAGGTGACATTTCTGCCATCGAACTAACACCTTCTTATGATTTTTTAAGCGGAACCACTTATGACATTGAGGTTTCAATTTCTACCGTTAATACTCTACCTGATCCAAATTCGGCAAACGACGTCAATATGGTTTCTTTCCAGGTTTATGAAGTTTTTATTCCCATCTTTTACTGGAATGGTTGTGCCCTTGAATGCCTCAATGCTTCAGATTATTTGTCAATTCAGTGGTACAGAAACGGTTCGCCTGACCCCAACGCTCCCAATACCGGAATTTACACCCCTGCACAAGCCGGTAACTATACAATGACAGGACTTACCTATGATTCCTGTGATGCTGTGGCCGATACAACAATATTTGCAAATCCTCCAACACATGGCATTACTCCACTTGGCGTAACAGCTTTCTGTGAAGGTGATTCAGTTGGACTTGTCTTCACCGCAAGTGAACAGGTATTCTACACATGGAACACGGGAAGCAGCGATGATACCATTTATGCAAGTATGGATGGCTGGTATTCTATCGACGGCTTAACTGTGAACTCCTGCCCTATTATCGACAGCATTCATGTTACGGTACATCCTACGCCTGTTGTTTCTATTTCTGACATGAATGATACGCTTGTTTCTACATATAGCGGTTTGCACCAATGGTATCTGGATGGAAACGCTATTGGCGGCGCACATGATTCTACATATGTTCCAACAGGATCAGGAATTTATTATTGCACTGTTACAGATGTCTTTGGCTGCACAGGAACTTCTAATTCGATCAACTGGATTTTCCCGGGCATCAGTATACCGGTAACAATGAGTGATGTAATGCTCTACCCAAATCCTGCGAAAGATATTGTCAATGTCAAATTCAATTCAGGAAAAGAAAAACTTGAACTGAATATTTTTGATGCAGTCGGGCGCCTGGTGCTGAAGCAGATCATCTTTGAAGACACTGCAATCGATATCTCAGGGTTGAAGGGTGGTGTTTACCAGTGCGTATTTAACGGAGAAGGAAAAGTGTCTTCACAAAAACTGGTAAAGACATTCTGACCATCCTCGTAAAGGTCATTTGTAATCTTGCTTAGCCGGAATGATCGGAGAGGCTTACACTTTCTACCCAATCGCCATTTTCTCTGATCAACTCGATCAGTTCATCCACGGCATGTTCAGTGGGAACGGATTTTTTTACAACTTCTTTACCCTTGTAAAGTGTAATCTTCCCGGGGCCTGATCCTACATAGCCATAATCAGCATCAGCCATTTCTCCGGGCCCATTCACAATACAACCCATGATGCCGATCTTAATTCCTTTCAGGTGATCGGTGCGGGATCGGATTTTCGCTGTCGTTTCCTGTAAATCAAAAAGCGTTCTGCCGCAACTCGGACAGCTGATATATTCAGTTTTTGAAATTCGGGTGCGCGCCGCCTGCAATATTCCGAATGAAAGACTGTTCAACATCTTTGGGTTATTGTCCGAATCAATCCACACTCCATCGCCGAATCCATCGATCAACAAGCCTCCAAGGTCAGTCGCTGCATGAAGCACGAGGGTATCATCAGCGGGTTTTGAATATTTTCTTTTGACAACAACAGGCGAAAGATCATTCTTATCAAGAAGCTCAAAAAACATCCTGCGCTGTTCCGCCATACCATGTTCATTATTTGTTTCAAAGATAAAAACAACAGGATGGCTGTTTGAAATGCGATTTGAAGAGATCAGGTCATTGATCGTTACATCAACAAAATTCAAGGCATCCGATTTTGTTTCTGCAGATTGAAATTCACCAAAAGAAAAAAGCGGGTAGCACCTTGTTTTGTTTGTTAGCGTCAACCATGTCTTGAAATTATAGATCAGTCCAAGTGTACCGGGTATATTGAAATCAACTTTTATATCTCCTGCAAAAATATAATCACATGCCTGGTCGGAAATATTCCATTTGTCAAGTGCTACAGAATAATTATAGCCAAACGGAAAAAGAGATGCAGGTGTAATTTCGTTTCGGCTGCTCAGGTCACAGATGACGCGGGGAACCTGGTGGCCTCCGAAATTTACAAGTTCATTGCTCAGTCTCCTTGAATAGGATACCGGAGAATTACTGCCTGCAGGATGCATTGCCTTAAGTGAAGGGATCTCCTGTTGCTTTTCTCCTCTGTGCTCGTATCTTTTTACAAGTTCCTTTGCAACAGGGATTTCAAATTCCGGATCTTCGGTAAGTGAAACACGAATGGTATCCCCTAATCCGTCTTCGAGTAATGTTCCGATGCCCGTTGCTGACTTGATCCTTCCGTCTTCTCCTTCTCCCGCTTCTGTTACGCCCAGGTGCAACGGATAATTCATTCCCTCCTCTTTCATCTTCATCACCAGCAACCGGTAAGCCTGAACCATTACCTGTGTATTGCTCGACTTCATTGAAAGAACGATGTTGAAGTAATTTTCGCTTTCACAAATACGTAAAAACTCAAGTGCTGATTCAACCATTCCCAGCGGAGAATCTCCATATCGGCTCATGATCCTGTCACTCAGTGAACCATGGTTTGTACCGATGCGCATGGCAGTCCCATACTCCTTGCAGATCTTGATCAAAGGAATAAAACGGTTTCGTATCCGTTCCAGTTCCTGGTCATAGGAAGCATCAGTGTATTCTATGGTCTCAAATTTTTTTCTGTCGGCATAATTGCCCGGGTTCACGCGCACCTTCTCAACAATGCGGGCTGCTGCTTCGGCGGCGTTGGGGGTAAAGTGGATATCTGCACAAATTGGCACATCATATCCTCTCTTATGAAGTTCATCTTTTATAACTCCAAGATTTTTCGCTTCATTTATACTGGGAGCCGTGATACGCACAAGTTCGCATCCCGCTTTGATCATCCGGATAGATTGTTCGACGGTAGCTATCGTATCCATGGTATCGGTGGTCGTCATACTCTGAACACGAATCGGATTTTTTCCGCCAATACCAAGGTGCCCTGCCATCACCTGCCGTGTAAGAAATCGGGAATAGCGGGTCAAACTGTTACAATAAATAATTGAGTCTCTTTGCTGCTGCATCTGCGGCAAAGATAGGAAATCACTCTCTGAAAAATTTGCTCACCAAATGTGATCCGTCTTTATTGGTCACATCTATAAAATAAAGTCCGCTGCTGAAGGACCTTATATCTGCCTCAGGAATGGCCTTCTTTTCCAGCAGTATTTCCTTTCCCAAAACATCAAATATCCTTACCTGTTCAACTTTTTCAGGATCGGCCCACTGAAAACGAATAATGCCGCCGGATGGATTGGGATAAATGAATAAAGCCTGCTGCCTTTCATTCTCCTCAATTCCTGTATTCAGGAAGAAAAGGTTAAAGGTCAAAGAATCATTATTGACAGCCAGCGGACTCTGTGCAGAAGACGGCCACACTACCACAATGTTATCACCTGCATCAAGTTCTGCAGCGTTAAAGGTATGTGTAATCTGGACTGTATCATAAAATGTATTCCCGGAAATACTGTAGTTGGCATTATAATATAACGTGTCAGCCCCTGTAGAATCGCCAAGAGAATGCATTAATACCAGCAGGTCTCCATTGAAAAGGAATCCTCCTGAATTACTTATTAAAAGACTCATATTCACAACCTGTTGTTCTGAAACAGTATCAGGAAAGCCAATAATGGAATCGAGTCTCAGCGTTTGGGCAGTAGCGCTTTTTGAAATCAGGAAAACGGAAGCTAAAAGGGTCAGGATGAAAAGTATCTTCTTCATAGATGGGAAGTTTTATTGGAAACAAAAATATTAAATCCTTCCTTAGCACCAAGATTATTTTTACCTTTCCTTACCCGTTTAAAACACNATAAGGAACAGGTTCGCGGCTATAAATTATTTGTGAACCGGACCAATGAGAAAGATGACAGAAAAGATGTTATCTACTTCGACTATATCAGGAAGAGCGGTGATGCATATGACGAAGGAAAAATCCATGAGAAACTTTACAGTGGTTCCGATAAGAATACCTTCTACAGGCTGAAAAACAGGGTGCTCAGCGACGTGAGCAAAAGCCTGACGGTTCAGCACTTTGATGACGATGAGCTTATTCATGCACTGCACCTGCTCGCTTTGGAGAAATTTCATTTTAACCGAAATCAGATCCACATCGCACATTATTTTTTAAAAAAGGCGGAAGCCGAAGCCAGGAAAATTGAAAACTTTGAATTGCTCGACATTATTTATGGAGAGTACATTCGTCTTAGCCGTGAAATGATAACCATCAATCCTGAACATTATATCAGACTGAGAACTTCAAACCAGGAACAGATCAGGCAACTACGCGCCATTGATGATATTCTTGCAACCGTAACCTTCCGGTTGAAAACAACACAGAATTTTTCTGCTTCCGAAAATCCTGTCCTTAAACTATTGCAGAAGACAGTCCGTGAATTGTCCGCAGACAAAGAACTTCAACAAAGCCCGAAGCTGAGGTTCAAAATTTATGATGCCGTTACACAGATTCTGCTGCAGAAAAGGCAATACCCGGCCCTTGAAGAATACCTCCTCGGCATGTACGCTGATTTCATTAAGGAAAAACTATTCAATAAAAACAACCACGATACCAAATTGCAAATGCTGGTATTTATTGTGAATACGCTATTCAAAACAGACAAACTTAATGAATCACTGAAGTATTCTGAGAAACTGAAAAGTGCCATGGAAGAATATCATCGCATGCACTATGACAAGTATCTCTTCTTCTACTACAATTCGCTGGTGATCAATTATTCGCGGCTCGACAGAAACAAGGCCATCGATATCCTGAATGAAATGAAGGGAAATGAAAAAATATGTGCCAATAATTTTTACGAACTTTTCATTTTTCTGAACCTTGCCGTTGTTTATTTTGACAAGAAAGATTTTCATCAAAGTATCCGCAACCTTCATAAAATATACTTACTGGAGGGCTATAAGAATGCCGACAAGTCATTGCAGTTTAAAATCGCAATTGCCGACCTGATCGTACGTTACGAGCTGGATGATGAGGACACACTTGAGTACAAGTTGAAACAGGTAAAAAAAGATTTCAGATCACTGCTTTCAGAAAAAGAGAATTCAAGAGAAAAGGATTTGATAGATGTAATTTCGAAGATGGTAAAGACTCCGAACATTAAGAGTGATGCAGCGCTTGTTAAAAAAATCCAGTCACTCCTCAAGCATGGCGAAGCAAGTGATTCTGAGGTTATCCAATACAGAAACTGGCTTCGTGACAAAATATAATTTCACTAAAGCTTCTTTGGAGTCATCAGGTGCTTGCAGGTATTGTCTTTGAACTGATTCTTGAGTTTGTAAGGCTTAAATAGAGTCGTGGTGAAATAGTAAGTAATGTGGAGGTTAGTATATACATACCAATCTTTGTTTGTGGGGTTACCACGCACCCTACTGTGCAAAGAAGGATCAGCGCTCCGGTCTGACAATGCCACTGCAATATCTCCTTGCTTAGCTCTCAGTTGCTCTTTGTCAGGATAGTATGTACTGATATCATCCAGGTAATCAGTAAATGTTTTCCTGAAACCACATTCTCCGCCGAAATCAATTTTCTGTGTGACTTTCAGCATGAACCCAACACCAAAGGGAATGCTCCATTGTTGCAGATTGTATGGCTTCGCATAATTACCTCCAAGATTTTGACCTTCCGTTCCGACTTTTTGCAATTCATAAGTCTTGCCATTGTAATTTGTTTTAGGGTTAAACATAAACCCGGCAATGCCTGCAAAAAGATAAGGCGTTGCAAAATTCCTTTTCGTAAAACCCCGCTTACGGTTTTGGAATTTATACATTAAAACAAATGATGCTTCATCAATGTCGCTGTAAAAGTCGAGGTTGCGCCTGTTATCAGCTGAAAACAATCCGCCGTCATGCGCACCGATCTGTCCGTGAAAATAAGCGAGCCGGGCATGCATACGGCTGAAAAACAATGCTGTCGCGTGCACACCTACTCCAAGTCTGGTAAACTGCAATGTAAAATTATCATCGAGTTCACCTGCATAATTTACAGCCCCTGCTGAAATTCCAAATCCGATCATACCGCGCTTCTCTTGTGCAAATGATTGACAGCAATAATGCAATAGGACAATCAATATGTAGTAATGCTTTTTCACCTCTGAAGAAAACCAAAAATAGAAAAAATGAAGGGATAAAAAAACCGTCAGAGGTATTTTTCGAGGGATTCAAACGAATATCCTAACCCTGAAAAATGTTTTAGTGTCATTTGAAGCGCAGGAATCATGCGGGTTTTGGCCTTTATGCTGTCATGGAAGACAATGATGCTTCCGGGAGCAGCCTTCCTTTTGATCCTTTCAAAACACGATTCAGCGCTTCGATTTTCTTCCCAATCACGTGTCAGAACATCCCACATTACTATTTTATACTGCTTTCTTATTGCAGCATATTGTCTTGGTGTAAACTTTCCGTAAGGAGGGCGAAAAAGGGGCAATGAACCTGATTGCACGATTTCAGCTTCCATTGCTTCTTTGCACAGGTCGGTATTATTAAGGTATGCCTCGCGAGACGTTCGCCATCCATTCAGGTGATTGAACGTATGGTTGCCTATTGTATGACCTTCGCTAATGATTCGCTGAAATATTTTGGGATGCTTATGAATATTCTGGCCAATACAGAAAAAGGTACCCTTTGCCCCTGCCGATGAAAGCAAATCAAGTACTTCAGGAGTTGCCTCAGGCACGGGGCCGTCATCGAAAGTGAGAAACAATTTCTTCTCTCCGGTTCTGACCCGAAAGGTTATAGAAGGAAATAATGCGGATAAAAAATTCACCAAGAAGGCATCGTTTAATTAATTCCCGAAACAGGTATCAGAGATTTATA
>JAPLDB010000072.1 GCA_026391975.1 Bacteroidota bacterium
AATAAAACATTTAAAAAAATTCTAAAATAATGGTTGTTCATATATGACTGTTATTCCTTTCTTCGCTTAATATTTTTCGCATGAACAAGTATGAGCAACAAAGACGTTTAAAAGCATTGGCTTTTCGAATAGCTACACTAACCGATAGTCTTCCCAAAAACCAAATGGGAAGATATTTTCACAACCAGCTCATTCGATCTGGATTTTCTGCTGCCGCCAATTACCGCGCAGCATGCATAGCGCAATCAAGAGCTGCATTTGTTGCTAAGTTAAGTATTGCATTTGAAGAAAGCGATGAAAGTGTTTTCTGGCTTGAATGTATACAACATGCTTCTCTTATTAATTCTACAGATCTGATTCCGGTTTTAAATGAAGCAACGGAAGTGGCGAAAACTCTGGCCGCCGCCAGAAAGAATGCACAATAGTTGACGGTTTCACCTTACATATTACATATTACTTACTTCTTACCTCTTGCATTGATTTCAACCCCCTTATGCTATAACCTATTTAGAAGTAGTAAATAACTACTACTGCTCATTAAGTATTATCTCCTTGGCCATCACCATCGGCACACTGATGCATTTTTTTTCCATGTAGTCCATGACGCTGAACAACACTTCTTTTGACTTTTCATCCAGCCCATTTATTTCATTGACAAAAACATCATTCATTGCCTTCGCCTTAATTGCACGAATTTTTTCCGGGACCTCGCGCATTTTCAATTCAACTTTGCGTGTACGGAATTGTGCATAAAACTCTTCAATACCTTCATTGATTATTTCCTGTGCTGCCGCAACCTCTGCTTCACGCTCATGCAGGTTGTGTTCTGCTTCTGTTTTTAGTTCACTAAGACCGATGTATTGAACTTCAAACCCTGAAACTACCTCAGCAGCAATATCAGCCGGCAAAGCAAGATCTACGATGATTTTATTGCCCTTCTCATTTTGCAAAAGCGAGGCATAGATATGCTTGTCTATAATTGCCTCAGGGGCAGACGTGCAGGAAATCAACACATCAAATCCTTTATTGAAACCTGAAAGCTCATTGAGTAAAAATGCATCTGCACTTCTACTTGACCGTGAAAAATTTCCGGCAAGTTTTTTTGCATTGCTTAATGTCCTGTTGAAAATGGTGAAGTTTTTATAGCCATGCTTATCCAGGTACTTGAGTAAATTACCATTTGTTTCACCGGCGCCAACAATGATAAAACGCGCATCAAGCGGAACATTCACTGAGCGGAGCTTCCTAAAGGCAAGGGATACAACTGATAGTGGATTCTCTCCGACCCTTGTTTCAGTATATACCTGCTTCGCTGTTGTAATTACATTCTTAATTGCAAGTCGGATAAAGTCGCCTGTAAGTCCCGCCCTTTTACAGCGATCATATGCATTCCTTACCTGTGTAATGATCTCGCGTTCACCCACTACCATTGAATCAAGCGAGCTTGCCACCTCCATTAGATGCCTGATTGCTTCATAATTCTCGAAAACAGTTGCATGCTCAATTGCAAAAGAAATCTCCTCTTCTGTCCAGTCATCCCGAAAATTTCTGAAAAACCCTTTCAGAAATGAATGATCCGGTTTACTCTGATGCCTGAATACAAATTCAATACGGTTACAAGTTGAGATATAAAGCAATTCAGAAATGCCGCAAAGGGCTTTCAGTTTCTGTAAACGTTCATCATGGTTCTCGTCATGGAGGAAAAACCGCGAAAGATCGTTAAGAGAGGTGTTTTTGTGTGTAAATGCGATTACCTTTAATTGTTGCACAGCCTTGTTTTGTGAACTGCTGCAAATATCTTTCATGCAGGACGAACAGTGTCATCAAAATGTCAAGAGGAATTTAATAAGTTTGCATCATCATCTTTCCGGCAAAATTGAAAAAGCAAATCCCGAATTTTCTTACATGTTTGAACCTGTTTTGCGGATGCATTGCCGTGGTGATGATTTTCCGGAACCATCTGGAATGGGCTGCATACCTGGTATTTGTAGCTGCCGTATTCGACCTCTTTGATGGCATGGCTGCACGCATGCTGAAGGTTTCTTCTCCGATAGGCAAAGAACTGGATTCACTGGCGGATGTGGTCAGCTTTGGCTTTGTTCCCGGAGCAATTCTCTTCAAATTACTCCAGGTAAATGTGGTAGGGATCTCTGACAATGAAATGGTTACACGCGGCATTCAATTTTTGCCTTTTATTGTAACACTATTTTCGGCGTTGCGCCTGGCCATATTTAACCTGGATACAAGACAATCGGATTCCTTTATTGGCGTACCAACGCCTGCCAATACCTTACTCATTGTTTCCCTTCCCCTCATTCTTGCGAATGATCAGTTCGGACTGAGCAGCATCATACTCAATCCGTATTTCATCATCGGCCTGAGCATACTGATGTCTTATTTGCTTGTTGCGGAATTACCGCTGATGGCCTTGAAATTCAAAAATTTCTCGTGGAAGGATAACAGCTACCAATTCATGCTGATCATTGCATCAGCCATTCTTCTGGCAACATTAAAATTTGTTGCCTTGCCGCTGATTATTTTCTTGTATGTACTTTTGTCAATTGTAAAAAAAGGCCTAATTAAAAAGGGGAACTACTGACCTCAAAGGGCGGGTAAGCCTCGCAACCTCAAACCTCAAACTCGAAACCTTAAACCAATATGAAATTCACAGCAGAAATAGACATTATGCCACTCAAGGCATTACTTGATCCTCAGGGAAAAGCGATCAGTATGGGCTTGTCCAACATGGGACTGGAAAAAATTGAGAATGTGCGTATGGGCAAACACATCACATTAGAAGTTGAAGCTGAAACTAAAGATGCAGCAAAGGAAAAGGTTGATACGGCTTGTAAGAAATTGCTTTGTAACCCTATTATTGAAGGCTACCTTTTTGAGTTAAATTCGGTTGATTAGGTTATTAGTTGAATAGTTGAGTAGTTGACTGGTTAAGCTTCAGCTTGCATCAACCAATAAACTAATTAACCAATAAACGTATCAACTACCTCCTCAGTTCAAAATTCTGCCCGAGATAAACCCTGCGCACTGTTTCATCAGCCGCCAGTTCTTCTGCAGTTCCTGCTTTCAGTATCCTTCCTTCAAAAAGTAAATAGGCCCGGTCCACAATGGTCAGCGTTTCGTGTACATTATGGTCTGTAATGAGCACGCCAATGTTGCGGTGCTTCAGGTGAGAAACAATGGTCTGGATGTCTTCAACGGCAATCGGATCAACGCCGGCAAACGGTTCGTCAAGCAAAATAAATTTAGGATCAACTGCCAGTGCGCGGGCAATCTCTGTTCTTCGCCTTTCGCCTCCCGATAATAGATCTCCGCGGTTTTTTCGAACACGATTCAGCCCGAATTCCTCCAGCAGCGACTCCATTTTTTTCTTTTGTTCTACAGTGGTAAGCTTTGTGAGCTCAAGTACCGCCAGGATATTATCCTCAACTGTCAGCTTGCGGAATACCGATGCTTCCTGTGCAAGATATCCGATACCAAGTTGCGCACGCTTGTACATCGGCAATTTTGTAATGTCTTCTTTGTCGAGGTAAATATGTCCCTGATTTGGCTTGATGAGCCCGACAGTCATATAAAAAGAAGTCGTTTTGCCTGCGCCATTCGGGCCAAGCAATCCTACAATTTCTCCCTGGTGCACTTCAATGGAAACATTATCCACCACGGTGCGCTTCTTGTACTTCTTTACGAGATTTTCAGTTCTTAAGATCATTGCCTGACCGGGGTGGTTATGGATTGGGATACAAAGAAACGCAAAATCAAAAACTAAGCACCAGACTTATCCTGATCATATCAGAAACTTTCTCTTTTCTGGTAATATGACTAAGCCGTTTGATCACATCAATACGACCAAATTTCAGGATATTCTCAATTCCCACACCACCTTCGATGTATGGTTTTTCAAGTGAGTTGAAAGTTGTGGGGTCAACCATGATGTTGCGGTTATTTTCCCCGACCCGCCCCAGCAGAAATTTTGCCTGTGCCACTTCGCGCCATTTCAATTTGCGGAATAATGGAAAGCGGTCAAAGAATATTCCACCGAAGTGATGCACCAGTGATGCAGAAGCGAACTGGTCACTCACGAATTCAAAATAGTCCATTTGATTAAACAAGGAGTTACTGTACGTGTATGTTTCATTTCCCTTGTGTACCTCAAGCAGCGGATATGGAATGGTACCCCAAATTTTTCCTGCTTCAAGTTCATATGAAGTATGTCCGAAATTACCCCAGTATATATTATCTTTAATGTTGATGCGCAACTTGTGATAAACGAGGTCGCTGCCCAACAGATCCCTGAGTCCTGCTGTATACGTAACCTGGGTGATCGGATATGAACTTCCAAGTGCTATGCGTGTTGATTTTCTGCCGACGGCACCTTTTCTTCCTGATTCAACAAAACGTTCTTTGTAAGCATACCGCAGAGAAAGCGAAATCTCTGATGTGTTGATGGTGGTAATAATATCCTTGTGGGCGGCATCAGAATAATAGTTGAAATTGGCACCGCTTAGCGAATTGATGTTGCGGTGAAAAAAAGCGACATTTACATTCAGCCCTTTTAATATGTAAGATTCAACAAACAATTTTTCCTGTTCAATGCTGCTGAAGCGGGAACTTGACATGCGGCTCAAAACGCTCACAAGTAAATTATCGGATTCGAAAGAACTGAGTTGTTTACCAAGTTGCTCTACGTCTTTCTTGTAAGAAGCACCAAAAGAAGTAGAATGCTTATTGTTAAAAAAATATTCAACCCCGCCACTGTATTTGAATGTGCTGTCGAGGAAACCATAAGCGCAATAACCCTTCAGTTGTATTGCTTTGCTGAATCTATTGTTTGTCCTGCCGCCCAGTCTTACCCTGCTTCCTTCGTATGAATTAAAGCTATACAAAGAAAAAAGCTGGCCGATATCTATAGGCCCGGCTTCGTAATATCCAGTTGCCAGAAAAGTAATAACATCAAGATATGTATTGAAAATGGGCAGGCTTTCAAGTGTATCAACCATGGCATAGATCTTCTCTTCGGTGGCTGTGAGTGAATCGTGCCGCATCTGTTGCCAGTACGATTCATCCCTCTTGCTAGCTGAATCATTCACGATCACCTCTTCCCCATCAGTAAAAAACGACTCCGGCTTTGGCTGATCGAGAACAAAATCTCTGTACGTAATTGTTTTGCGCGCGATGAAACCCATCGTTTCTTTTTTCTTGCTTTCTGTCGGCGCGATGTTCATCACCAGGATTTCCTTGCTTAGCATCCATTGCTTGCTCTCCACAAATTCATATTCATCCACAATGCCTACATCTTCCATAAAGTTGATGTTGGCGTCATCAGCTATGCGCATGGAAATTTTTTTCACCGCAAAGGTCGTATCATGGATCCAAACTTCCCCTGTAAATGTAAGTTCCTGTTTTCTGCGTGGCTTGAACTTGAGTTTGTAACACCACCTCTCATTCATGTAAGCGCTGTCGAGCAAGTAATATTTATAATAAACCGGCCCTACATCACTGAGCGGACTTACAAATCCTTTTCCAACCAGGTAAACGTAGTTGTCGTACACGTTGATGTGCTGGTAGAAATCGCCGAGGTATTGAGAGATTGTATTGTTTTCAACACCCGAAATCTTAGAGGCCTTCACAACTTCCCTTGTACGTTTTGGGTCTTTGGTAAAGTAAATATCGCTTAATGATTCAGAGAGAAACACCGGAAGGAAGGGGCGCTTATTTGTTCCGGAACTGTCCACATTATCGAAGATAAAACGAAAAGGCTTGAACACTCTTCTCTTCTTGAAATTGTCGGTGATGTTGTTAATGTCGAATTCAATTTTGTTGTATGATTCGTACTGGTAAGCATTTACGGAGGTGCGGTCATTGGCTTCTTTGTTTTTCCTCACTTCACGCATGATAATGTCTGCAGGATTGTCGCCTGCTTTTACATTTACTTCAGGAAGGTCAAACTTGTTTACACGCAAAGCGAAATTGATGGTCTGTGTTTTCCCACGCTGAACGGGAAGCGTTACCGGGATATAGCCAACAAATGTGGCGCTTATGCTATCCACCTTCTCCATCGTGCTAATAGTATAATTTCCGTTGATGTCGCTGTTAGCACCTGCAGTCGTTCCTTTAAAGACAACTGCAGCAAAAGGGATTACTTCGTTGGTCAGGGGGTCATAAATCCTGCCGGCAACTTTTGTTTCCTGGGCCCCGGCATATAAAACACAAAACAAAACGAAGAAAGTGGTGAGAAACCTGATTCTTAAAATTCTTAAAAAACTAAAGGGCATAAGTTCGGAAAGGCAATCTGATAAAGCGTTTGCAAAGAAAGGATGTTTCAGCTATCATTTTTCATGACTCATAAGAAATATCGCACATTTCATTTTAATGAATGGCTCTTATCAGGAACACAGAAATATGCCTATATTTTGTCATGCGCTATCAAGCTCATATATTCCTTTATTCTGAAGCTGTCGCCTTATGTTTTGGACTTTTTATGAAGCAGCAGCATATGGCTTGTTCATGGGACAGGCCCATTTCTATGAAGGACCCCTCAATATCGATGATGCGAATGCTATGAGTAAATTAATCTTACAGCTATCAACTTTCTCTCTTATTTGATCTTTCCATTTCCTACTTTTACCCAAAACATATTCCACATGAGCTCATCCTTACTCGCCACACTCCATCTGATTAGCGTACAGCTTTTCCTGTTATTGTATATCGTTAAAACCTTTCTGCTTCTGGCAAATAAAAAGATGCTGGAAAAAATGGTGCGTATTACAAAGGTGCCTGAAATGATCATCAGCACCGTTTTCCTCGTCACAGGGATTTGGTTGCTTTTTATTCTTGGGGCAATAAAAATGCTCATTGTCATTAAATTGATTCTCGTCTTTATATCTATTCCTGTTTCAATCGTGGCTTTCAAAAAACAGAAAAAACTTCTTGCACTTCTTTCACTTGTGCTGATACTGGGCGCTTATGGTATGGGAGAAGCCGCCAAGAAAAAACCTTTTATCCCTACCAAGGTGGAAGTGGTTGGCAATGCAGATGATGTTGCAAAACTTGGAATCAAAACCTATATCGCCAATTGCGCCATGTGCCACGGCAAAGACGGAATGAAAATGTACAGGGATGCAAAAGACTTGACTGTTTCAGGATTGGATCAGTCCAGCATAGAGATCCTTATCCGTGAAGGTACGCCGGGAAGCTGGCCTTACTCAAAAGCCGGAATGCCCGCATTCGGGAAAACATTGAATGAAGAAGAGATCATTGCGGTTAGTGCATATGTGCAGACGCTGAGGAAGTAGGTGGGGTTGAAGATGTGAGGATGCGAAGATGAGAGGATGTGAAGGATGTGCAGATATGAAGGATGTGAGGATTTAAAAGCATGACAAACAATTAAGAAAATTATTCGGAGGGATTAAAAATATTGGCACAAAAATCAATTAGCACCGGTAAGAAAAAGGAGACAGCCATACTCATTGGCGTTTCTATGCGCACGCAGGATGCAGACAGGTTAAGCGAATACCTCGATGAACTCGAATTTCTGGCAGAAACGGCAGGAGCAAAAACACTGAAGCGTTTCATCCAGAAACTTGATCATCCCGATCCGAAAACTTTTATCGGCAGCGGAAAACTTACAGAGATCCGCGACTATGTAAATGCGCACAATGTGGACATCGTCATATTTGATGATGAACTTTCGGGAACACAAATCCGCAACATCGAAAAAACCCTCAACCCTGATCCGTTGATCACGGACGCCTTTACATGCAGGGTGGTTGACCGCACAAATCTTATCCTCGACATCTTTGCCAAACGTGCGCGCACAGCGCAGTCCAAGGCACAGGTAGAACTGGCACAGTATCAGTATTTATTGCCACGACTAACCCGCATGTGGACACACTTAGAAAAGCAGCGCGGAGGAATCGGGATGCGCGGTCCGGGAGAATCGGAAATAGAAACCGACAGGCGGATCATCCGCGACAAGCTCGCCAAACTGAAAGAGCAGCTGAAAAAAATTGACAAACAAAGCATCACACAACGCAAACAGCGCAGTGAAATGATCCGTGTAGCATTGGTTGGCTATACGAATGTTGGCAAAAGCACCATCATGAACCTCCTCAGCAAAAGCGATGTGTTTGCGGAAAATAAATTATTCGCTACGCTGGATACCACGGTGCGCAAGGTTGTTTACGATCAGGTTCCATTCCTGCTTTCTGACACGGTCGGTTTCATCCGTAAACTGCCGCATGACCTTGTAGAATCTTTCAAGTCAACACTGGATGAGGTGCGTGAGGCAGATATCCTTTTACATGTTGTTGACATATCCCATACTCAATTTGAAGAGCAACTGCATGTGGTCAATGAAATGCTGGTCGAACTGAATGCAGCAGAAAAGCCGACGCTTCTGGTTTTTAATAAAATTGACGCCTATTCATTTACTGAAAAAGAAGAGGATGACCTCACCCCTTCCACCAAAGAAAATGTCTCTCTGGAAGAGTTGAAAAGGACATGGATCGGCAAGTTGCAAACGGACTGCGTTTTTATCTCTGCAACAAATAAAACCAATGTTGCCGAACTCCGTTCAAGGCTAACGGATATGGTTAAAGAACATCATTTCAAAAGGTATCCGAATTACTTTTTCAAGTCTGAATAGTTTTAAACCACCGAATAATTAATTACCCCATCGAATATCGAATGCGCCTTTGGCGTAACGAAAATACGAATTACGAATTTTGATCCCCCATTCGTAATTGGTATTTTCGTAAAAGATTCGCTATTCGATGGGGTAAAATTTTTCCTCATGCCAAAATTCTTTCCCATATATAACGTTTACTTTTACCAACAAACGACCTTTAAACAGTAATGCGCAGATTTTTTCCTGCTGTCTTTTTTATTCTTATTCCACTTCTTTCCTTTTCGCAGATGAGTAACCTGCGCGCGAAATACATTTCTACCGGGCCTGACTCCATTTCACTGGATTCAGTAAGCATTGTTCCTAATTCATTTTTTGCAATTGGCAGTCAGGGTGTTCTCGATTCATCTGCATTTACAATTGATGCAGTAAAATCAATTCTTACCTGGAATAAAAATACGGAAGCGTTCAAAAACATCTCTGCCGACAGCATTGAAATCCATTACCGCGCTTTCGCGTTTTCATTTGCCGAAAGCGTGAAACACAAAGACGCATCACTTCTTTCCAGGCCATCTCCTTCCGGATTCAACCAATATGTTTACAACCCTTCTGAATCGCAACCCTCGTTTTTTAAATATGAAGGATTACAAAAGGCAGGTAGCATTTCGCGCGGAGTGACATTTGGCAATAACCAGGATGTATTTGTAAACTCAAGCTTAAATCTTCAGCTCTCCGGAAAACTTAATGACCAGGTAAGCATACTTGCTGCAATCACCGATGAAAATATTCCTGTCCAGCCCGAAGGAAACACACAGCAACTCCAGGACTTTGACAAGGTCTTCATCCAGCTTTACAACGACAACAACAAACTCATTGCCGGAGACTTCGAACTGAAGCGTCCCGACAGTTACTTCATGAATTTCTTTAAGAAAGGACAGGGAGGGGTTTTTTCAAACATCTCGGCATTGAGCAAGAAAGCCGATGGAACTCCCAAAACTGTGAACCGGGTTACAGTCAGCGCTGCCGTTTCAAAAGGAAAGTTTGCGCGCAATACGATCACCGCTCAGGAAGGCAACCAGGGTCCCTATCGCCTGACCGGAAGCAACAATGAATCGTTCATCATCATCCTTGCCGGTACGGAGAAAGTTTACATTGACGGACAACTGATGAAACGCGGATTGCAATACGATTACATAATAGATTACAACATAGCCGAACTAACGTTTACAGCCAGGCGCATGATCACCAAAGAGTCACGCATCAGTGTGGAATTTGAATATTCCGAAAAGAGCTACGCACGCTCATTGCTTTATCTGAATGATGAAATTGAGAGCGAAAAAGTGAAAATAAAATTCAGCGCTTACTCCGAACAGGACAGCAAGAACCAGCCATTGCTCATTGATCTGGATAGCGCCAAGAAAGCCGTGATGGCAAATGCCGGCGACAGCATTCAGCAGGCTTTCTATCTTACCTCCGACAGTGTTGAATACAACGCCGATGAGATACTTTACAATAAAATTGACAGCACCACTTCGTTTGGAACATACACAGGTGTATTTGTTTATTCATCTGACAGCGCTCACTGGCGTGTTACATTTTCAAATGTCGGGCTGGGTAACGGAGATTATGTTCAGGATAGCAGCGGGGTGAATGGCAGGGTATTTAAATGGATAGAACCCTTGAATGGTATACACTTCGGAACCTATGCACCGGTGGGATTGCTTATCACCCCCAAGAAGCAACAGATGTTTACACTGGGAACAGACGTAAAGATCTCGAAAAATAACATGGCGGGTTTTGAAGTTGCAATGAGCAATTACAACATCAACCTTTTCTCAAAAAGAGATCTGGAGAATGATCTTGGCTATGCAGGAAAAGCCTATTACAAAAATATCATCCCCTTAAGCAGCGACTCTTTAAAGGGCTGGCAACTCGCTTCTGATTTCAATTATGAATTTGTAAACCGCGACTTCAAACAAATAGAACGATTCCGTAATGTGGAGTTTGAGCGCGACTGGAATCTCGGAACCACGTCGGTTTATCATGATGAGCACATTGCATCAGGGCAGGTAGCGTTATCCAAACGAACCCTCGGAACGCTCTCATACCAATTGAAAAGTTTTCAGAAAGGGAGCGAATTCAACGGATTGCTTCATTCAGCAGGGCTCAGTGCAACCATAGCTAAGTTCAATCTCACTTCATCAGCAAGCATCTTGAACACAAAAGGCGCAAAAATAAAAACCCAATATTACAGGCACAGCATCGACCTTAACAGAGGCCTTTGGAAACTGATCCTTGGCGTAAAAGAAAATACAGAGCACAATGAATTTAAGAATGTAACCGGTGATTCACTTACAGCATCCAGTTTTGCCTTCAGGGAATTTTCAGGATATGTGAATACAAAAGATTCCCTGAAAAATCAGTTCGGCGTGAACTATAAAAAAAGATACGATGACGGCGTTGGCAACAACAGGTTCAGTCCTGCCACTGAATCAGACGAAATAAATGCAACAGCAGCTTTTACCAAAAAACAAAATCACCAGCTGAGGATTTTTTCGACTTACAGAATTCTGAAAGTAATAGACTCAACCCTTACACAGCAGGCTGCAGCCAAAACATTGTTGAACAGAATTGACCATAGTATTTCTCTGTGGAAAGGAGTTTTCAGCGCAACCACTTTTTATGAGATCGGTACAGGCCAGGAACGAAAACTGGAATACTATTTTCTGCTCGTTCCTGCCGGTCAGGGAACTTATATTTACCGCAATGACGACAACAACAATGGTGTAAAGGACCTAGATGAATTTGAGATCGGACCATTTCCGAATGAAGCCAACTACATCAAAGTATTTACTCCGACCAATCAATACATCAGCACGCGGTCCAATCAATTCAATGAAGTGCTGAACATCAATCCAGCCGCAGCATACAAGTCATTTCAGGGAAGGCAGCCCTTTATTTCGAGGTTCTCTAACACACTTTCGGTGCGGCTTGATAAAAAAACCAAAGAAGAAGATGTGTTCAGAGCTTTAAATCCGTTTGACCAAAAGGTAGGCGACAGTACATTGATCTCAACCAATTCAAGCTACCGCAATACACTTTACTTTAATCGCTCTGCCGTCACTTTCGGTCTTGACGCCACATGGATGCAGAATCAAAGCAAAACACTGCTCATCAACGGTTTTGAAACACGCACCATCACATCCTACGAGGGCAATGCACGATGGAATCTTTCGCGGCTGCTGCTCATCACTGCCAACTACAAACATGATGACAAAACAAATGGCTCGGAATTCTTTCCTTCACGCAACTACCATCTCATCAGTAACCAAGCAGGTCCGAAACTCAACATTCAGCCCGGAAATTCCTTCCGCACATCGCTCTCATATCAGTATTCAGTGAAGGAAAATGTTTCAGGCACTACAGGAGAAAAGGCAGAAGCAAATAACCTGGGAATAGAAATGAAATACAACAGCACAAGCGCGGGAACCATTTCTGCAAAAGTGAGTTACATAGGAATTGTTTTTAATGCGGATGAAAATTCTTCACTTGCTTATGAAATGCTGGAAGGATTGCGCATCGGAAAAAATTTTACGTGGAATGCTTCCATTCAGCGTTCTCTGGGAAATTCGATACAGCTGAGCCTGAATTATGACGGACGAAAATCCGAAACCAACAAAGCCATTCATACAGGCGGAGTGCAGGTGAGGGCTTATTTTTAAACTTCTCAAACCACAATGATAAAACCTTGTACAAACAACGAAGCATCTAAAAACACAATGCCACAGTCCCGAAAGATATCGGGACTGTGGCAACTATTTTTCCAATTACCAAATAGCATGTCCGGGGGGAATTCCAGTGGCTCAAAATGAAAACCCAAACACCCTTTTCATTAAATGTGATTTATTATTCAGCCATCGCTGCATTAATCCTCTTTTCTTTTTTCTCCTTCTCTTACAGATACTATCCGTTTTTCAATGCTGATGCAGCACTCGCTGTGCTGATGTCTTATGACTATCATTTTCCAAAAGACTTGTATTGCTGGGGGCAGGATCGCGGCGGCACACTGGAAATGATGATCGCACATTTTTTTATTTCGCTCTTTCATTCAAGCCCGCTAATTACCTCTTCAGTCATTCACTATATCCTGCTGGTTGCAGGATTGGTCGCATCCTTCCATTTTGTCCGAAAACCATTTTTCCGCCTTGCGCTCACTGTCGCATGGTTTTTTCCCTCCCATTTTTTTATTGAATCTGTTTTATATCAGTTTGGTGTTCAGTTTAGTTTGTTCATGATGGGATTGTATTTTTTAAGCAAATCCATCAATTCGGGAAAACGAAAAAGCCTCTTCTTGTCGCTTTTACTTTTTTTTATGATACTCAATGTATGGGTACTGGACCTCGGCATCATTCCGGTATTTTTCCTTGCTCTGCTGATCATCATCTCAATGATCTTTCAAAAGAAAATGCACGAGCTGACTCCGGAAGGCATGCGCAGATTATTTACATTGAAGAATTGTATCATTTGCATATCATGGACTATAGCAGGAATTCTATTTATATCATACGCCAAAATCAATGCATCGCAAGCAACTACTTATAATGAATCAGGCCTCAATAATCCCCGGGAACTAGTAACAACTGCAACATCACTTTTCAACTCGATCCTTGTTTCATTTCGCCTGCTTAGGAAACCAACAGAATCTTTTTATTTTTATTCAGTCATTGGATTCCTCGTTGCTTTTGCCCTCCATTTCCGGAGAAAAAACGAAAAGCATATTCCGGTAAGTTTTTTCCGCACTTTCTTTTTATGTCAGGCTGCCTTTGGGGTTTTATTGCTTTTATTTTCAAAGCAAGTGCTTCTTGCAAATTTGCCTGTCAGGTATTTTGGCGGCGCCTATCTTTCAATTGTGCTTTTTTTACTGATGAAACTTGAAACAATTGAGATTAGACCACTGATCAGCATTTCGCTTTCCATTGTTTTAGCTGCTTCCATATTGAGTTCGTTGTATGAAAGTTACTTCCCGAAAAAACTTGCTCCGATGGTTAAAAATTTTCCAATGCTTGATTCTCTTCAACCCGTCGGAATCATCGGCAGTTACTGGAACTCTTATGTGTTTTCCGCAATTGATCCTGTGAATATCAAAGCAACACCGCATGACCGCGACAATGTGCGCAACAGGGACCTTGCGCTTGAAACACTAATGCAACCAAGATTATTGCTTATTCAAAATGAATGGCTTGAAAAATTCCCTGACTCAATTTCACAATTCGGATCGCCACTCCGGAAAAAAGGAGGTCCGTTTTTATTGGGCACCTACATTTCCTGGAATGAAGTGAACGATGTGATCGCCTGCGAATACATCAAATGACTATCAAAAAAGAAAGGGCTGAATCTCTTCAGCCCTCGTTAAATATTTTCAATCAGCAAGAAGACTTATTTTAAGTCCATTGTTGATTTACCGATCTGGTTTCCGGAATGATATATTTCTACCGTGTATTTTCCTTTTACCAAAGCAGTTCCTGTTGTCCACAAAGCTTGCACAGGCAAATCAGCGTTAGCATATTCGACTGACTGCTTCATTGAGTATACCAGCGCCTGTCCATTACTTTCAAAGGTAGCCTGATCACTGGAAATTACCGCACCATCTGGGCCAAGCAAGCGGAGAAATATGTCTACAGCTCCCGGGTCTATTACTTTATTTTCAGGAAGAAGAAAACTTGTTCGAACCTGAGTGACCTGTTTTGCTTTGTTGGTTACAACTGATTTATTGCCTTTTGCACGCAGCCCTTCTGTCTTGATATTCACAGCGCGAAGCACACTGCCGGCAGCAACTTTACCTGCCAGTTTGCTATTCACATCATTCAGGCTTTGTACTTTTCCTTTTTCATCATTGAGGACAGTGCTGAGATTTTGATTTTCCGCCTGCAACATTGTATTCACTTTATTGAGTGAATCGATCTGAGCCATGTACAAGCTGTTCATCTCGCGCAACTGCGCCATTTCTGCTTTTGCCTTTGCGATCTGAGCCGGTCCACCGATGGCAATCAGGCGCTGGATCTCTGCTACTTTTGCTTTGATCTCTTCATCTTTTGAAGATAGTTCTGTTTGCAGGTTGGTGTTTTCGGATTTTACCTTTTCATATTCCGTTTTGATCTGGTTCAGTTGTGCCTGCACAGCTTCTTTCTCGGCTGTGGTGGTTACAATTTTCTGTTGGGCATCATCCAGACTGTTCTTCTTTTCAAAGAACTGCCATAATAAAAGACCATTTGTGCCGAGCAATATTGCAATTACAATAATTACAATGCCTTTCTTGGGGCCTTGTTCCTGCATATCAGCTTTGGTAGAGTCATTATCCATGCGGTGAATTCTTAAGTGGTTGTTGGTTGTTTATTGGTTTCGTCAACGTAATTGAGGCGAAGTTCAGTTAGAGCGTGTTCCAGTGTTCGTAAAAGTTCGGGCGAAAGGTTGTTGTGGGTTTTCTCCTTGATCATTTCCAGCATGTCGATGGATTGCTTTGCCTGCGAAAGGTCACGTTCCACCTTGTCTGTTACCGGGTTCTTTAATTTGCCCATTGCCATCATTGCATTTTGATGAAAGATGAGCATCAACTGAATAAATAGTTCATCGTTGCCTGTCATGCATAAACTTTTGAGCGGAAACAAACCTACATGATTTTTTTCAATATTCAACCACCCGTTTAAAAAAATCATTTTCAACAAGCTGTCACCAAAAATGAATGTTGCAACGGTTTTTTAATACACTTTTGTGAAATAAAGTTCCAGGCAAGAACCCAGGTCCATGATCATAGAACAAATTCTTTCACCGGGCGAAAAAGTAAAACTGCTCAGCAGCGGGAATGTTTTTTTCGCTGAGCTGGAACGTCTGATCGATGAAGCGAAAGAAGAAATTCATTTCCAGGTTTACATTTTTGAACCTGATGAAACAGGCTCCCGCATCGCAAATGCTTTGTTGCGGGCTGCATTGCGGGGGGTGAAAATATTCCTGCTTATTGATTCATTCGGTTCGGGGAAATTCCCTGATAAAATGCAGGACCAGTTGGAAAAAGCAGGCGTGGAAATAAAACGCTACGGTCCTTTTGTGAAAGGCGGAAGGTTCCATATTGCCAGGCGCCTGCATAGGAAGGTGATTGTCTTCGACAGGAAAACAGCCATTGTAGCGGGACTTAATATCAGCAACAATTACAGTGATGCCGGGGGCAAGAAAGCCTGGCTGGATTTTGCAGTCGTGCTTGATGGGAATATTGTTCAAAAGCTCCATTCCATTTGCCTGCAGCGGTGGATAAAGAAACCGCTCAGGAAAATGCCTTTTAAAAAGCTGGTTTCTGATAAACGAACCTCTTCTTCCATCCTACGGGTACGTCAGAACGACTGGCTTCGGGGCCTGAATGAAGCATTTTCATCATATAGGCGGGAAATAAAAAATGCAAAAAGCTCATTATTTATTGTAGGAGGGTATTTTCTTCCGGGTGGCCGGGTGAGGAAGATGCTGAAACGGGCTATTCAGCGGGGCGTGACGATAAAGGTAATTCTCGCTGACGAATCTGATGTTGCCATGCAGCGCAATGCAGTGCAGTACCTGTACCAATGGATGCTCCGCAACAAGATTGAGATTTATGAATACCTGCCTTCCAATGTGCACGGAAAAGTATTGATAGCAGATCAAAAAATGATACTGATCGGTTCATATGACCTTAATAATCTGAGCACCTACACGAATATTGAACTGAATCTGGATATTGCACATGAACCGTTGGCAGTTGCTTTTCAAAACGAGCTGGAAAAAATTGCCCTTACCGATTGCCGCCGTGTTACCGTTGAAGAACTATACCGAAGGACAAACCCCTGGAAGCGTTTTAAATACTGGATCTCTTATCAAACTGTAAAATCATTTTTTGTGTTGACTACATGGCTGGCAAGGGAGGATGAGGATGAGTACCAGTGAAGGATGATTGGTTGATTAGTTGATTAGTTGATTTGAGGATGGGAGGATGGGATGATTTGAAAATGAAAAGCGATGATTGGATTGTCGTCGGGTTGAGGAAGTTGGCGTGATTAATAAAGTTATATTATTGTAACTCCGTATGAAAGAAATCATCAGTGCAACCATCGCAGAACTTGAACCGCTGGCGGAAATGTTTGATCTCTACAGGCAGTTTTACAGGCAGCAATCCGACATTTCAGGTGCGCAGAAATTTTTGGCTGAAAGGATTTCGAATAATGATTCCGTCATTTTTCTCGCAAAGCAACCTAGCGACTACACCGGCTTTGTGCAATGCTATCCCCTATTCTCTTCTGTCGGCATGAAAAAACTCTGGCTGCTGAATGACCTTTTTGTAAAATCAGACTATCGTGGGAAGGGAATTTCAAAATTACTGATCGACAGGTGTAAGCAACTTGCAAAAGATACGGGCGCCAAAGGTCTGATGCTGGAGACGGAGAAATCAAATACAATTGGGAATCAGCTTTATCCGAAGGAAGGTTTTGTGTTGAATGAGGGGAGTAATTTTTATGAGTGGAGGAGATGAGTGCAATCACCTATTGAAAGTTTGCCTTGCCTCTGGTTTGCTAAACAGGTTGTTGAAGATGATGCTATTGGTTTTATGCATCACATGTTTTCAGTGTCCTCCCCCTGACGCCACCGGTGCGCCACGTTTAATCTTTTGCAAATACAACAGCGGAATGCACAACACAAAAAATAATCCGGTGAGTTTGAACCCATCAATGTAGCTCAGCAAAAAAGTTTGTTTCATTACTGCGCCCTCTATCGCTTTGTATGCCATCGAAGTAGCATCTGCAGCTGCATATCCTTTTGCAATAAAAGTATTGTAGATGTTGCTGAACCTGGCTTGAAATGCCGGATCATATTGATTGACGTGTTCAAGCAATATGGAACGATGATACCCCGAACGAAGGTGAATCATGGTCGTCATGATGGCTACGCCGAACGAGCCGCCGAGTTGTCTCATCATGTTATTCAGTCCTGTGCCTTGCGCCATGTCCTTCGGCTGCAGGCTTCCCAGTGCGAGTGCTGTGAGCGGAACAAACAAAAAGCTGAGACCAACGCCGCGCAATATCAACGGGATGTAAAAATTACTCTCTCCTGAGTTGAGATTTGATTTACCCAATGTATAAGTGAACAGAAAAAACAAAAGAAATCCGAAAGTGGCCATGATCTGCGGAGGAAATTTTTTCTGCAATAATTTTCCTACAAACGGCATGCAGAAGATGGTGGTGAGTCCGCCGGGAATGAGCAATTCACCGGTTTGCTGCGCGGTGAAACCAAGCAGGGTCTGACAAAAAACGGGGAAAATAAATATAGACGCAAACAATCCGAAGCCCAGAATGAAGGTAGTGAACATGCCGATGGCCAGCGACCTGTTTTTCATAATCCGCAGATTTACAATCGGGTGTTCAACCCGCAGTTCCTGAAAAATAAAAAATGCCATGCCTACGACTGAAACAATTGAGAGAATTGTGATGTATGGCGTATTGAACCAGTCTTCCCCTTCTCCTCTTTCCAGTACTACCTGCAGTGAACCAATGCTGAGTGTGAGCAGCAGGATTCCTGTCCAGTCTACGTGGTCGCTCTGCGAGGAGGCATGCACGGAGTCTTTGATATACCTTAATGTAAGCATCAATGCAATAATTCCGAGAGGAATATTTACAAAGAAAATCCAGGGCCATGACCAGTGATCGGTAATCACTCCGCCAAGCGTAGGGCCAAATGTTGGACCGACAACAACACCCAGGCCAAACAAAGCAGTAGCAGTTCCCATTTTTTCTTTGGGCCAGGTTTCCATCAGGATAGCCTGTGCCGTAGAAAGCAAGCCACCTCCGCCGATGCCCTGGATGAAACGGAAAATGATCAGCTCTAAAATATTGTGTGCATTGCCGCAGAAAAAAGAAGCAACGGTGAAAAGAATAATGGATGCTGCAAAATATGTTCTTCGTCCGTAGCGGTTACTCAGCCAGCCACTCATAGGGAGAATGATGACATTGGCAACGGCATATGCAGTAACCACCCATCCCACATCTTCCAGTGTCGCTCCGAGATTTCCCATGATCTGCGGCAGCGATACATTCACTACGGTGGTATCAATCAGTTCCAACAGTGATGCAAGAATCACTGTGATGGTGATGATCCATTTTTTAAAACCTTTTTCGGGCATGTTTGGTTAGTTGGTTGATTGGATGAATAGTTGATTGGTTGATTATTTTATTAGTTGACTCTGTCGATAAGTTGGGAATGGTTTTCCAAATTAACCTGATCAACCAAATAAACTCAATCATCATTTTTCCTTAATCAAGTCGCACGCTTACCCTCACACTCATCCCCGGTCGCAGCATCGCCATCAGCTCTTTGCTTCCGGTCAATTTTATTTTTACGGGAATGCGTTGAATCACTTTTACATAATTCCCAGTTGCATTGTCGGGAGGCAGCAGGCTGAACTTTGCTCCCGTGGCAGCAGAGAGTGAATAAATTGTTCCATCAATTTTCTCTGATGGAAAGGCATCCACCGTTACTTTTACAGGCAATCCCGTTTTCATTTTCTCAAGCTGGGTTTCCTTGAAATTGGCGATTACATAAACACCTTCGTCCGATACAATTGAAAACAATGGAGTCCCTGCATTGATGAATTGTCCGTTCTGAATACTCTTTCTCGATGCAAGCCCTGATACGGGTGCAATGATCATTGCATAGCTTAACTGCAACTTCGCAAAATCAAGATCAGCCTGGCGTTGTGCAATAACGCTTTCGGCAACGGTTATGAGTTGCGAAGCAGCCTGCCCTTGCATTGAAGCTGCACTCTGCTGTTTATTGATGGACTCCAGGTTTGCCTCTGCTGAAAGTTTTTCTGCCTTTGCAGCATCAAATTGCTGCTGGGTAATTGCTTTGTCATTCAATAAATTCTGGTACCTGTCAAAATCCTGGGTGGCTTTCCACACGCGGACTTTGGCTGCCTCCACATTGGAAGTTGCGGTGGCAACGTTCGCCAATGACGTTCCTGAATTGGCCTTGGCCACCGAAACATTTGCCGTTGCATTGTCAAGCGCCGACTGGGCCTGCTGAACCTTGATCTGTAAATCACGGTCGTCAAGTCTGACCAGCGTATCGCCTTTGCTCACATGTTGATTTTCCTCGAAGCGGATATCATTCACATAACCACTCACGCGCGACAACACAGGACTGATGTCAGCATCAAGTTGTGCATCGTCCGTATCTTCATGATGCAATGAATACATGTATTTGGTGATGCCGAATGCCGCTGCACTGATGATGATCAGTGAAAGAATGATCATCGGCGCTTTTTTCTTTGGCTTCTTTTCTTCTGTAGTTTCCATTTTACTATTTTAATTTTGGTTTCTTTTTTTCCGGAGATATATTCCTGAGTCTGCTATTGTATACTGTATACTGTATACTGTATACTGCCTACTTTCTTCCCTGGCTGCTATTGCATACTGCCTATTGATTTCTTCAACCGATAATAATTCACACATGCATCCGATTTGGCAAGTGTGAGATTCACTTTTGCCTGGAGCAGTGCTGCATCGGCATCAACCAATTCACTGGTAAGCGCAAGTGAACTGTTGAATCGTGAATTTACGATGCGGTAATTTTCTTCCGCCTGCAACAAACTGGATTGCATCACTTCTATTCTTTGTTTGGATTGCATGCAGGTGAGGTAGTTCTGATTCACTTCCATTTTGATAGCATCTTCCATCATATGAATATTCTCTTCGCTTTGCTGCATTTGAATTCTTGAATCTGCAATGTTGTGTTTGTTTGAATAGAGATTCATGAGGTCCCAGGTGAGTACCAGTCCGGCATCCCAGGTAGTTACAAATTGATCTTTCGGCGGGATTACACGCGGGTTCGGACGGGCATCATAATAGTTTGCGGCCACTGCCAGCTGCGGGTAGTAACTGTTTTTAGCAATTTTCAGATTATTGTCAATCGACTTGCTGCGAGTGGTCAGCGCCTGAAGGTCGCTCCTGTTCTTCATTGCATCACTTACATATTCATCCATAGATTTAAGTGATTCAACATCTTTCACTGTAGTTGAATCTATGTTCACCGAAGCTTTTTCATTGTTGCCGATCAGAATATTAAAATTGAATGAGGCGATTGCTAAATTATTTTGCAGATCAATTCTTGTGAGTTCTGTGTTGCTGTGTTGCAGTTGAAGCTTCAGAACGTCATTGTGCAGGAGGATTCCCTGCTGCTCCATTTTCAGTGCTTCGCTGATGCGCTGGTCAAGAGACCGGAGGTTTTCATCTACAATCTGTATGGACTGCCGGAGTTTGTAGAGATTAAAGTAAGCATTGATAATATTGAACACCACTTCATCATGGTCCTTTCCTGCATCCAGCTTTGTTGCCTGTTGCAACAGTTTCTGAGATTCCATGGCATATTTTAACCTGAAACCACTGAACACCGTTTCGCTCAGCGAAACCTTTGCAGAATAATTATTGACGTAAACCGGAAACAATGCAACCGGCTCCGGAGCCCCCGGAAACTGGATCTTCGGTTGGTCCACATCACTCAACTTTGTGTATCCTGCAGATGCTTTCAGCGAAGGCAGTGTGAGGTCAACAGCTTCCTGATATTTTGTTTCGGCGAGAGCTATTTTATAAGATGAAATTTTCAACTGGCGGTTGTTGTCAACACCTTGCTTGATTGCCTGATCTAGCGTAAGCACCTGTGCCGTTATTTTATGAAAAGAGCCAACCAGAAAAATTAATACTGTTAATTTCTTAAGATGAAATTTAATGTTCATATTATAAGTTGTTGTTATACTTAGCACTTTTTCCTTCTGGCTGCTAATTGCAAACTGCCTTTTGCCAACTGCCACCTTTTTTCTACTGCCTACTTTTTCTCAAGATGCGACTTGAATAACTCTTTCAAATGTGTCTTCAGCCGTAACTTCACTTCATCCGTCGGAATGCCCGTCTTTTCCGGTTTCATGCCAAGCACACGGCAGGTAAGGTTATAAGAACCGATGACCTGCCAGAGGGTACCTATGAATGAAGCCATCATCATTTCCACGTCTATCTTTCTGAATTCGTTTTTCTTAATTCCATCATTGATGAGTTGCCTCAATTCATTTGCATTTTTGGCCAGCGTTATGCTGATGGCTTCTGTGAGTTTTGAGCGGTGACTCATTCCCATTTCACGATGAAGGATCCGGTGCATCAGGTGCTTTTCAAAAAATCGGTCCACGAAAAATTCCACCATCATATTCACTTTCTGCCAGGAACTTATTTCTTCGAGGTTGAGTGCCTGAATTTTTTGCCTAAGGAAACTGGTGCGATCTTCGATCAGTGTTTCAAATAATTTTTCTTTGGAGCCGAAATAATAAGAGATCATGGCAACGTTCACCTTTGCCTTTGATGCCAGCCGGCGCACACTGGTGTTGTCAAAGCCATCTTCAGCAAAGAGCTCCTCTGCAGCATTCAGTATTTTTTCCCTGGCTTCTGTAGTTGACATTTTTTTTGAACGAGGGCACAAATCTAAACAAACGTTTAACTAATCCAAACAAACGTTTAATTAAATTTGGGGGAGACCGTAATCTTAGATGATGTCAGGAAAAGCCTGGCTGAAATGATTAAAATCAGGCGCCTGGTTCAAAGAAAAATCTTCCATTATTCGTTCAGCACGAAGATTTTGAATAAATTTGCGGGCGATTAAACGTAACTTATGGAAAACCAGCACCTTCCAAGTGATTTTTTTCCCATTGTGCTCCAGTTTATTGTGGCTGCAGGGTTTGTGGTAACTACCATGGTAGCAACGCATATCCTTGGCCCAAAAAGAAAGTCAAAAATTAAGCTTGAAACGTTTGAATGCGGGATAGAATCCCAGGGTAATGCGCGAGTTCCGTTTTCAATCAAATATTTCCTCGTTGCAATCCTCTTCGTGTTATTTGATGTGGAAGTGATCTTCATGTATCCATGGGCTGTCAATTTTAAATCCCTTGGAATAAATGGAATCATTGAGATGTTTATTTTCATGGTCCTCTTTCTTACGGGTTTCATGTATATTATTAAGAAGGGTGCGCTGAAGTGGGAGTAGGAATGAAAAGTCAAAAGTTAAAAGTCAAAAGTTAAAAAAAAGCAGTAGACTATAGACAATAAGTTCAATTTCAACGTGTGGTTACTGTGCGATAGCGCCCTTTAGGTCCCGAAGTATCGGGAGGGGTGAGGGGAGAGAAGTTAAAAGTCAAAAGTTAGAAGTCAGAAGTTAAAAGTTAAAAAAAGACAGTAGTCAATAGACAGCTAGTTCAATTTCAACAAATGGTTTCTGTGCGTTAGCGCCCTTTAGGGAAGGGGGGTGTGGAGGGAAGTTAGAAGGCAAAAGTTTGAAGTTAATAGAAGTTCAAAAGTTTAATAGTTTATTAGTTCATTAGTAACATTCGTATTATAGTAACAATTAGTAATTAGTACCCCCGTGCCGGAAATTAAAAAGACATTCGATAATTCAATCGTTCATATTGCTGACATGCCGGAAGGCTACAGCGGTCCGGGGTTTATGGCTACCTCGCTGGATAAAGCGGTAGGACTGGCCCGCGCGAATTCTCTGTGGCCGCTTCCTTTTGCAACATCCTGCTGTGGAATTGAATTCATGGCTACTATGGCCAGCACATACGACCTAGGGCGATATGGTGCCGAACGCTTATCTTTCTCTCCGCGCCAGGCAGATTTGCTGATGGTGATGGGTACCATTGCCAAAAAAATGGGGCCAGTTCTTCGACAGGTGTATGAACAAATGGCTGAACCACGCTGGGTATTAAGCATGGGTGCATGTGCATCAAGCGGTGGCATCTTTGATACATATTCTGTATTGCAGGGAATTGATAAGATCATTCCTGTTGACGTTTATATTCCGGGGTGTCCGCCTCGTCCGGAGCAAGTGCTTGAAGGAATTCTCAGTATTCAACAACTTGTAAAAAATGAATCGATAAGAAGAAGAAATTCGCCGCAGTATAAAGAGTTGCTGGCGGGATACGGAATTGAGTGAAAAGTTAAAAGTCAAAAGTTAGAAGTTAGAAGAAGAACAACAATAGTTGAATTAAGCAGTAAGTGGCAGATAAAAAGACAATAGAAGAAGTAGCAAATGCGCTGAAAGAAAAATTCAGTAAAGATATTCTTTCGGAAACTGTTGAATATGATTTTACGGTTTATACGATCCGGAAGGAATCAATTATTGAAATTGTAAAGTTCCTTTATGACCATGAGCAGTTTCAGTTCCGTTACCTCACCACTATGTGCGGACTGCATTATCCGGATGCAGCTCAGCCTTTCGGCATGATGTATCAGTTGCATTCACTCACGAACAATCTCCGCCTCCGGTTCAAAGCTTTTACTTCAAAGGAAGATCTGGAATATGATACACTGACAGGGATTTTCTCCGCGGCCAACTGGATGGAACGCGAGGCATTTGATTTTTATGGGTTCCGATTCAAAGGTCATCCAAACCTGAAACGAATACTAAATGTGGATGATATGGATTATCATCCGATGAGAAAAGAATACAAAGTGGAAGACGAAACACGCACAGATAAAGATGATACGTTGTTTGGAAGACTGGGAAACTCAGAAGTAAAAGTGTAAAAAGCCCACCCAACCCTCCCTAAGGGAGGGCTTAAGAAAAATACAATGAGCGAAATAAGCACTCAAAAGAACCAAAAATCTGATCCCCTCCCTTTCGGGGAGGGTAAGGGAGGGGCTGCTTATACCACCCTCAACCTGGGCCCAACGCATCCTGCCACACACGGTATTTTTCAGAATGTGTTGAAGATGGACGGCGAGATCATCGTCGATTCTGAATCAACCATCGGATACATCCACCGTGCATTCGAAAAACTTGGAGAACACAAACCATTTTATCAGTTTACCACCATCACAGACAGGATGAATTATTGTTCATCCCCCATCAACAACATGGGCTGGCATATGACAGTTGAAAAACTGATCAAATGCGAGTTACCAAAACGTGTTGATTACATGCGCGTGATCATCATGGAACTGGCACGCATCTCTGACCACCTGGTTTGCAACAGCGTTATTGGTGTTGATACCGGCGCCATGACAGGCTTCCTCTACATCTTTCAGTGGCGCGAAGCCATCTATGAGATTTACGAAGAAATTTGTGGTGCGCGGCTGACAACAAACATCGGACGTATCGGCGGCTTTGAAAGGGACTTCAGCGAAACAGCCTGGAAAAAAATAAGAAAGTTCGTCAAAGAATATCCGAAAGGATTGAAAGAGTTTGAGAAACTCCTGGTGCGCAACAGGATATTCATGGACAGAACAATTGGCACCGGACCCATTACTGCTGAACGCGCATTGAATTATTCTTTCAGCGGACCGAACCTTCGCGCAGCCGGTGTCGACTACGACGTGCGCGTAATGAATCCATATTCTTCCTATCAGGATTTTGAATTTCAGATCCCCGTAGGAATAAACGGTGATACCTACGATCGTTTCATGGTGAGGGAACAGGAAATGTGGGAGAGTCTAAGTATCATACAGCAGGCCCTCGACAAGCTTGACAAGATGGAAGACAAAACAACCTTCCATGCCGACATCCCTGACTTTTACCTTCCTCCTAAAGAAGAAGTGTACAACGATATGGAAGCGCTCATCTATCACTTCAAAATTGTGATGGGTGAAACGGACGTTCCGAAAGGTGAAGTTTACCATTGTGTGGAAGGCGGCAACGGGGAACTCGGATTTTACCTGGTGAGCGATGGCGGAAGACAACCTTTCCGTTTGCACTTGCGCAGGCCTTGCTTCATCTATTACCAGGCTTACCCGGAAATGATCCGCGGAGGAATGCTGAGCGATGCTATTCTTACGATGAGTTCGATGAATGTAATTGCAGGGGAACTGGACGCATAAAGGAAGTTAAAAGTTAAAAGTCAAAAGTTAAAAGCTAAGAAAATCCGTGGCTAATATTAAATTTAGTGATGATGCTTTAACGCTCATTCACAAGATTATAGAACGTTATCCTGAAGGGAGACAGAAGTCTGCTATTCTTCCTGTGCTGCACCTTGCCCAAGCGGAATTTGACGGATGGCTGAGTGCTCCAGTGATGGATTATGTTGCCTCACTGCTTAAAATACAGCCGGTGGAAGTTTACGAAGTGGCATCATTTTATTCCATGTTCAACCTGAAACCGGTAGGCAAATGCCTGAT
Organism: Bacteroidota bacterium; assembly: GCA_026391975.1. Lineage (GTDB taxonomy): Bacteria > Bacteroidota > Bacteroidia > AKYH767-A > 2013-40CM-41-45 > JAPLDB01. The sequence continues at coordinate 25,858 of JAPLDB010000072.1, forward strand.
CGAAGTTTGCCGCACAGGTCCTTGCTGGCTGATGGGAGCTGAAGACATCGTACGTTACATCGAAAAGAAACTGAACATCAAAGACGGTGAAACAACGAAGGACGGTATGTTCACATTAAAAACAGTTGAATGTCTTGCCAGTTGCGGAACTGCACCCATGATGCAGATCGGAGAAAAATACCATGAGAATTTGTCTACAGAAAAAGTGGATCAGATTTTAAATGAATGCAAGAGCAAAGGAGAAAGAATTACGCACTGGAGTAAAGAAAGGA